>JANXVW010000108.1 GCA_025351455.1 Betaproteobacteria bacterium
GAAGCGGTGCCCCTGCCCGGGTTGATAAGGCCCGTAAACCCGGTAGCCGTAGAGCAGGCCCGGGCGTGCCTCCGGCAGATAGCAATGCCAGATCTCGTCGGTGCGTTCCCTGAACGCGATGCGCTGGATTTCGCGCCGCCCGCGCTCGTCGAACAGGCAAAGTTCGACTTTCTCGGCATGCTCGGTGAACAGGGCGAAATTAACCCCCTCGCCATCCCAGTGCGGTCCCTGAGGATGAGAGTGCCCCGGCCAGACCGCGGTTACGGGCCGCGCCGCGGGTTTTACGCGAGCGCGAAGGTCTTCAACAACTGGCGTATCGGTACGTTGATCCATTCCGGACGATTCTCCATTTCATGATTCAGATCCTGCAATGCCCTCTCTATCAAACACAGTGCGATGGCGCACTGCAGGGACTTCTCGTCCGCCGGTACCGATGCAAGTCCCCGCGCGGATCTGCGGTACCCGAAGAGAAACGCGCGGCATGTCAGCTGTTCCCATTCGTCGATCTCCCCGGCAATCGTGGTGTTCCCGTCGCGCTGGACGGACTGCGCCTTCACAAGCGCCATGCGTGCCGCGTAGGAAAAAGAGCGCAGCATGCCGGCCACGTCACACAGCGGGCTATGCTTGGTGCGCCATTCGCTGGCGGGTCGGGCCACATCGCCTTCGAAATCGATGAAGACGAAATCGTTTTCCGCGATCAGCACCTGCCCCAGGTGCAGGTTGCCGTGATGGCGAGTCTTCATCAAGCCCGCCACCTCGCATTCCAGTGCACGGGCGCGCTCAGCGAGTGCCGCCCTTGCCCCAAGCAGTTCATCGACGTGCGGCTGGATCGGCAAAGGCAGTCGGTCGCGCGCTTGTCCGACTCGACCCAGGGTCTGCTGCAGATGGGCCAGCACCTTTTCGCGCCATGTTGCGAAGTCCGCCTGCGTCATCGGCTCCGGATCAAATGCCGGATCGCCGGTGCGCTTCGCCAGCGCGCGGTGAAGTTCGGCGACGCGCTGGCCGAGCAGTGCCATTTGCGGCAGATAAAAACCGTGCGGCTCTTCCGTGCTGTCGGCCAGCGGGTGCGCCAGTACGCGATCGAGATACTCGAGCGTATAGGTCCAGACATCCCCCTGGTTGCGCACGAACTTCTGCAGGATGGCGAGCGTGCTTGGTTCGCCGCCATCGTTCTCCACGTATTCGACTGCGCCCGCGACGGGCGCTATGTGCGCGAACGGCGATGCTTCCGTGAGGAAGCGCCCCATTTCGACTTCGGGATGGAGGCCCGGATATAACCGCCGGAAGCCTTTCAGAAAAAGCTGGCTGCCGAAGAACACGGCGGTATTGCTCTGCTCGAGCGATGGAATGCGTATTTCCTCTTCGATCGCGGCAGCTACGCCCGGGTAGATCGAGGTCGTCATGAAGCGCAGGCACGCGCTGCCCAGCACGATTTCTTGTCCTTCGCCCATGGCTCGCGCGAGCGCGCGCGAAAATCCGGGATTGCCGAAGGCGCCGTAGAGTACGCCGGTGCGCCCCTTGTGACGCACTTTGGCGAAGCTCCACTGCCCCAGCTTCTCCAGCGGGTCGTGCTCGCGCGTTTCCCAATCGAGCGCAAGCGGGAAGAAATAGCGCTGCCGCGGCTGCGTTCCCAGGTCGGCATGCATGAATGCCATCAACCAGTAGCCTTCCGCCGTCGTCCATTGTGGAATCGCATCGAAAAGCAGGTCGGCCACCGGCAACGCTTTGGCCGCAAACCAAGGGCGGTTGCGCAAATAGGGCAGCACGATCTCTTCTCGCAATCGTTCATGCGTCGCATTGATGATCAGATCGCCGATTTCGTAGACGACTTTCTGCGCAGCCGAACCGTCGCCCCATCCGGACGCGAGTACCAGCATCGGCAGCGCGCGATAAGGCATGCGCTCGTCGTGCCAGACCGGCGGCGCCGCATCCGTGGCCAGACGAAAGGCAAAGTAGCCATGTCCCGACAAGGTCAGCAGGTAGGGAAGCTTCCCGACCGGTGGAAAGGCTTCCTTGCCCATGATTTCGACCGGCACGCGTCCCTCGAAACGCAACAAGTCCAGCTCCACCGCCTGGGACACACGCGACAGGTTGGCAACGCAAAGCAGAACTTCGCCTTCATGCTCGCGCACGAAAGCGAGGATCTTGCGGTTTCCCGGCGAAAGGAATGCCAGGCTGCCGCGGCTGAAGGCGCGATGGCTGCGGCGCACGGCAATGATGCGGCGCGTCCAGTGCAGCAACGAAGACGGGCTGCGCAATTGCGCTTCGACATTGACCGTCTGGTAGCCGTACAGCGCATCCATCACGGGCGGCAGGTACAGCCGCTGCGGATCGGCACGCGAGAAACCGGCATTGCGGTCCGGGCTCCACTGCATCGGCGTGCGCACGCTGTTGCGATCGCCCAGGTAGATGTTGTCGCCCATGCCAATCTCGTCGCCGTAGTACAGGATCGGCGCACCGGGGAGGGTCATCAGCAGGAAGGAGATGAGTTCGATCTGCGTGCGGCTGTTGTCCATCAACGGCGCCAACCTGCGCCGGATGCCGACGTTCAGGCGCATGCGTGGATCGTTGGCGAAGATCTTGTACATGTAGTCGCGCTCGCGGTCAGTCACCATTTCCAGCGTGAGTTCATCGTGGTTGCGCAGGAAAATCGCCCACTGGCAGTCGTCCGGAATCGGCGGCGTCTGCGCCATGATTTCCACGATCGGATGACGGTCCTCCATGGCGATGGACATGTACACGCGCGGCATAAGCGGGAAGTGGTAGGCCATCTGGCATTCATCGCTGTTGCCGAAATACTGGCGCACGTCCTCCGGCCACAGGTTCGCCTCCGCCAGCAGGATGCGGCCCGGGTAACGCGCATCGATCGCCGCGCGCAGCTTGCGGATCACGTCGTGGGTCTCGGGCAGGTTCTGGTTGTCGGTGCCTTCGCGTTCGATCAGGTAGGGAATCGCGTCCAGACGGAAGCCGTCCACACCGAGGTCAAGCCAGAAGCGCATGACGCGGAATACCGCCCTGAGCACATTCGGGTTGTCGAAATTCAGGTCGGGCTGGTGGCTGAAAAAACGGTGCCAGTAATGCGCCTGGGCCACCCCGTCCCACGCCCAGTTGGACGATTCCGTGTCGGTAAAAATGATCCGCGTGCCGGCGTACTTGTTGGGGTCGTCGCTCCAGACGTAGTAGTCGCGCTTGGTCGAGCCTTTGGGCGCTCGCCGCGCTGACTGGAACCAGGCATGCTGGTCCGAAGTATGGTTGATGATGAGCTCGGTGATGACCTTCAAACCGCGCCGATGCGCCTCGCGCACGAAATGGCGAAAATCGTTGCGCGTGCCGTAGGCCGGGAACACATTGGTGTAGTCCGCGACATCGTAGCCGTCGTCGAGCATCGGCGACGGATAGAACGGTTGCACCCAGATGGTGTTGACGCCGAGCTCCTGGATGTAGTCGAGTTTTTCCGTCAGGCCGCGGAAATCCCCCACGCCGTCCTGGTTGGAATCGTAGAACGCCTTGACATGCAACTGGTAGATGACCGCATCCTTGTGCCAGAGCGGGTCATCGGCGAACGCGAGCGGCGCGGGTGCGGTGCCTGCCAGAGGCTCCGGCTCTGCCTTCAGGATCTGGGAGACGGCCCGCGGCAAATCCATCAGCGAGTGTGGTGCAGGTTCTGGCCGAGCATATCGGCCGTAATCAGGGTGATGCCCTTCTCGGTGACGTGAAAACGCTTGCGGTCCTCGACGGGATCGAAACCTGCGCGCATCCCGGGCGGGATATGCGTGCCCTTGTCGATGATGACGCGGCGCAGTGCGGCGCCGCGTCCGATCTGTACGTTGGGCAGGATGACGGCTTCGTCGATGGAACAAAAGCTGTGCACGCGCACGCTCGAAAACAGCAGCGAGCGCTCCACCAGGGATCCGCTGATGATGCACCCTCCCGAAATCATGGAGTCGACCGCCCCGCCGCGCCGGCCCTCGGCATTGAAGACGAACTTCGCCGGCGGCACCTGCTCCTGGTACGTCCAGATCGGCCAGGACTGGTCATACAAATCCAGCGGCGGCTCGATGCGGGTCAACTCCAGGTTGGCTTCCCAGTAGGCATCTATGGTGCCGACGTCGCGCCAGTAGGGCTCGCCTCCATTGAGCTGGGTGCAGCTGTCTCGCAGCTGGTGCGCAAAAACCCGGTACTTGTTGTCGATCAGGTGCGGAATGATGTTGTGGCCGAAATCGTGCTGGGAATCATCGTTGTCGGCATCGCGGATGAGTTGCTCGTAGAGGAAGTCCGCGTTGAAGACGTAAATGCCCATGCTGCCCAGCGCGGTCGCCGGGCGCCCGGGGATCGAGCGCGGCAGGTCCGGTTTTTCCTGGAAGCCGATCACATGGAAACGGTCGTCGACTTCCATCACACCGACCTGGGTCGCCTCCGGCAGCGGCACCTCCACGCAACCGATGGTCATGTCCGCGTGACGCGCCACGTGCTCGTCGATCATCCTGGCGTAGTCCATCTTGTAGATATGATCTCCCGCCAGGACGAGGACGATGCGCGCCTCCTGCCGGCGCAGGAACTCCAGATTCTGGAACACGGCGTCCGCCGTGCCCTTGTACCAATCCGGCGTGATGCGCTGCTGCGCCGGCAGCAATTCGATGAATTCGTTGAAGCGTCCGTCGAGGAACGACCAGCCGCGGTGCAAATGCGAAATGAGGCTTTGCGCCTTGTACTGCGTCGCGACGCCGATGCGGCGGATGCCCGAGTTGAGGCAATTGGACAGCGTGAAATCGATGATCCTGAATTTGCCGCCGAATGGCACGGCGGGCTTTGCGCGCCAGTCCGTCATCGGTCCGAGCCGCGACCCGCGTCCGCCCGCCAGCACGATGGCCAGCGACTGTTTCGCCAGATGCGCCATCGTCGGCCGGTCCGCCTGGTCCTGCTGGTACGATCCGTGTCCGGCATGCAAATCCATCGTTCTTCCTTAGACGGCAGCCGCCATTTGGCGCACAGGCGCTGTCGTTCCTGCGGCCGTAGCGCATCGAAACCGGGCGACGATCGGCAAATGTTCAGCGAGAGGGATATTGCAGGAAGCGAGGCGAATTTTTCAGCGTCCGGTTTCAATGCGGTGGGATGACACGCTTTACCTGTACTCACATCAGCAAGAACAAGGCCAATGGGGGAAAACGCGTGCGCGGGGCATCGATCCCCCCTCGCGCACATTCGGCAGTGGGGTTCGGCATTAATTACACGGCGATTGAAAAATTTCCCTGTCAGCGCGCACCAGACCACTACGAGGGCGTGAGGATGCCAGCCGATTTCGACTCGAACAGCATTGCGGCGAGGTCGCACAGTCCGGCCGCGCCGCGCTCCCGGTGGACATGGAAGCGTGATTCGGGCCTTGCCATGAACTACGGATGGAGGCGCCGGAATAAAAAAGCCGGATGCGTCTGCGCATCCGGCTTTGACGAGGCCTGGCTTGTCAGGCCGGAAGGTTTTGCAGGATGCCGTCGAGCATCTTCTTCGCATCGCCGAACAGCATGCGCGTGTTCTCTTTATAGAAAAGAGCATT
>JANXVW010000346.1 GCA_025351455.1 Betaproteobacteria bacterium
AAAACAAGAAGTAGACGACGGTGAAGATGCGCGCCACCACGGTGGCGCGCTCCGCGCCGCCAAGCCAGGAGCCAAACTGGCCCCAGACATTCGTAGGTTCCGTGCCCAGGTAGCCCAGGATCAGGAAAGAGACAACGAACAAGGCAAGCGCGCTTTTGTAGATCCAGCCACGATAACGGATCGACCTCACCGCGCCGCGATCGAGCCAAGGCAGCAGAAAGAAAATCATGGTCGACAGCCCCATCGCCATCACGCCGGGAAATTGCGAATCGAACAGCGGCGGCACCGCGCGCAGGATCGAATAGAACGGGGTGAAATACCAGACCGGCGCGATATGCAATGGCGTGTTCAGCGGATCGGCGGGAATGAAGTTGTTGTGCTCCAAAAAGTAGCCGCCCATCTCCGGCGCGAAAAACACGATTGCACTGAACACCATCAGGAACACCACCACGCCGACGATGTCCTTCACGATGTAATAAGGGTGAAAGGCAATACCATCGAGCGGAATCCCGGTGACGGGGTCTTTCTTTTTCTTGATGTCGATGCCGTCCGGATTGTTGGAGCCGACTTCGTGCAGGGCCAGCAGATGCGCTGCAACCAGCCCGAGCAACACCAGTGGAACAGCGATGACGTGAAACGCGAAGAAACGGTTCAGCGTGGCGTCGGAAACGACATAGTCCCCGCGAATCCACAGCGAAAGATCCGGACCAATGAACGGGACGGCGCCAAACAGGTTCACGATGACCTGTGCGCCCCAGTAAGACATTTGCCCCCAAGGCAGCAAATAGCCGAAGAAGGCTTCCGCCATCAGGCAAAGGTAGATCAGCATCCCGAACAGCCACAAAAGTTCGCGCGGTTTGCGATAAGAACCGTAGATCAGGCCGCGAAACATGTGCAGGTAGATGACGATGAAGAACATCGAGGCGCCCGTGGAATGCATGTAGCGGATGAGCCAGCCCCACGGCACGTCGCGCATGATGTATTCGACGGACGCAAACGCCAGGGCCGCGTCCGGCTTGTAGTGCATCGTGAGCAGAATGCCGGTGACAATCTGCATCACCAGGATCAACAGCGCCAGCGAACCGAAGTAATACCAGAAGTTGAAGTTCTTCGGCGCGTAGTACTCCGACATGTGCGCCTTCCAGTTCGCCGTCAGCGGAAAGCGGTCGTCTACCCAACCCAGCAGTGCTTTAAGTTTGTTCATCACGTCATGCTCCCTTGCTGTCCGCGCCGACAATCAGCCGGGTGTCGCTCAGATAGGCGTAAGGAGGAACCTCAAGGTTGATAGGAGCAGGAACGCCCTTGAAAACGCGGCCGGCGAGGTCGAACTTGGAACCATGACAGGGACAGAAAAACCCGCCCGGCCAGTCGCTGCCCATGCCCTCGTTCGTGCCGGCAGCGAGCTTCTGCGACGGCGAACAGCCCAGGTGCGTACAGATGCCGACCAGCACCAGGTATTCGGGTTTGATCGAGCGCGATTCGTTCCTGGCGTACTCCGGCTGCTGCTTGACGGAAGATTTCGGATCCGCAACTTCCCCGTCGATTTTCGTCAGGCTGGCGAGCATTTCGGGCGTGCGACGCACGATCCACACCGGTTTGCCGCGCCATTCGACGGTAATCATCATGCCGGGTTCGACTTTGGAAATATCCACTTCTACTGGAGCACCCGCTGCCCGCGCCCGTGCGCTGGGATTCATGCTCATCACGAATGGCACCGCCACCGCCACGCCCGCCACTCCGCCCATTACGCCAGTTGCGGCCACCAGGAAACGCCTTTTGCCGCGATCGACATCACTGTCAGCCATGTTCAAACCCGCCAAGTTTTTAAAAACACGGCATTTTATCGCAAGTTGCCCCCAAAATCCCAGCGATTAGACTTTAATGCCTTGTAAGATATGAAGAAATCGTCTCCACTTGGGCAGGACGTAAATACTACACACACCGCATTCTCGAAAAATCCCCGACGCGGGCGCGACGGCCGCTCCTGAAGATTAAAAACACAAAACTTATGGATTTCATCTCCGTCAAGGCACTCGGTGCCGCATTGCTGCCTCCGCTCAGTTTGCTGCTACTGGCCGGGCTGGGCTTGATCCTGCTCCTGTTTCGCCGCAGGGCGGGCCTGGCATTGCTCGTCGCCTCCCTGGGCGCTCTTTTCCTGCTTTCCATGCCCGTTGTTGCGACCGCATTGGCCGAACTGCTCGAACGCCACGCCGTCGATCGCACGGAAAATCCAGGCGAGGCTCAGGCCATCGTCATTCTCGGTGCCGGGACCTATGCGGCTGCGCCCGAATACGGTCACGACACGGTCAGTGCGCTTACGCTGGAAAGGGTGCGCTGGGGGGCGAGGCTGCACCGGTCGTCCGGCTTGCCAATCCTGGTGTCGGGCGGCAGTCCGTTTGCGACCCGTTCGTCGGAAGCCGCGCAAATGAAGGCGGCACTCGAGCAGGATTTCCACACCGATGTGAAATGGCTGGAAGATCAATCCTTCAACACGATCGATAGCGCGCGCAATGCGAGACAGCAACTTGCTGCGGCGAAGATAGATCGCATCGCGCTAGTGACGCATGCCTTGCATATGCCCCGCGCAAGGCTGGTTTTCGAGCACGCGGGCTTCCATGTCATCGAAGCGCCGACCGGCTTTTCCACTACGCGCGCGCCCGGCATCCTGAATTTCCTGCCCTCCGCGCAAGGACTCGAATTGAGCCGCGCCTTCCTCTACGAAGTCCTCGGCCTCGGCTGGTACCATGTGCGCCTTGCCGCAATTGAACAAAAAGGAGCGCAATGAAAGTCAGGGTTAAATGGGTCGAGGGTGTCGCTTTTCTGGGTGAGACCGAAAGCAACCACGCGATCGTAATGGACGGAGCACCGGAAGGCGGCGGCCGCAATCTTGGCCCGCGCCCAATGGAAACAATGCTGGCCGGCACCGGCGGCTGTACAGCTTACGACGTAGTAACAATTCTGAAGAAGGCGCGACAGGACATCAGCGACTGCGTACTTGAAATCGATGCCGACCGCGCTCCCGCGGATCCCAAAGTGTTCACCCGCATTCATTTTCATTTCATCGTCACGGGGCACAACGTCAAGCGCGAGCACGTCGAGCGGGCGATTCATCTGTCGGCGGAGAAATACTGCTCGGCCTCCATCATGCTCGGCAAGACCGCCGAGATCACCCACGATTTCGAAATCGTGGAGGGCTAGCCGTCAGATCCAGTACGTAGAGCCGGTCATCAGCCGGGAAGCGGCACGCATGGCCTGCCTGGCCGGCAACGGCAGTTCTGCGCCACCATGATTCAAAGCGGCGCGCGCATGTTCGGCTTCGTCTGCCTTCATTTGCGCGACGATCGCCCGGCTTTTATGGTCGTCTTGCGGCAAGCGTTCGAGATGGCCGTCGAGATGGCCCTCGACCTGCCGCTCCGTTTCCGCCAGGAAGCCCAGATTCCATTTGTCTCCCAGCAAGCCCGACACCGCCCCGATCGCAAAAGACCCCGCATAAAGCAACGGATTGAGCACGCTGACCCTGCCACCCAGTTCGTCGAGGCGCTGCTCCGTCCAGGCAAGGTGTTCGGTTTCCTGTGCCGCGGCGTGTTCGAGGGCCTGTCGCGCGTCCTGGCTGCGCGCGGTCATTGCCTGTCCGTGGTAGAGCGCCTGCGCGCAGATCTCTCCGGCATGATTGACGCGCATGAGCGCCGCGGCGCCGCGCCGGTCATGTTCGTCCAGTGTCGGCTCCTCCAGATCGCCGCCGGGCAGCGGCCGCACCGAGGTTGCGCGCGCACACAGGGTACGCAAGGCGCGGTCGAAATTGAGTATCAGGCTGTCGATGTCCGGCACGGGGATTATTTCTTGCGCAGTAAAAAGAGATATTCTCCGCCACTTTCGTTGGAAAGCAGCAGTTGGTTGCCGGTCTGCTTGCAGAATGCCTGGAAATCGCGCACCGATCCGGGATCGGTCGCGACTATTTTCAGCACCTGGCCGTGCGTCATGTCATTCAGCGATTTCTTGGTCCGCAGGATCGGCAGGGGGCAATTCAGGCCACGCGCATCGAGCTCGCGATCGAAGCTTATTTCGGTTTCAGTGTTCATTTTTTAATCTTCGCTGAAAAAATATGACAAGAATAGACGTGGCCGTCCGGATCAGTTCTGCGCCACGGGCAATCCACGCGCGGCCCAGCCGCCGAATCCGCCGGCCAGGTGGTAGACCTGCCCCCAGCCGTTGTCCGACAGGAATGCGCTTGCCTGGGCCGATCGCACGCCGGACTGGCAGTAAATTACCACGGGAAGGTCCCGGCCAATGTCCTGCAAGCGCCCTGGCAGGGTATGCAGCGGAATATGCAGTGCCCCCGGGATCAGCCCGCGCTCGATCTCCCGGTCGGTGCGCACATCGATCAACACGATGGCGCCGCGTAACAATTCCTGCAGACCGTCCGGATCGATACTGGAATAAGCGACCATGGATTGAACCCGAGAATGCAACGAATGATACCGCCTGGGACGCGCGTTCAGAAGAGGCTGATGTTGCGATCGAGCAGCAACTGCGACAGCCGCGTGTTGGCAGCTTCCAGCCGTCCGACCAGCAATTCGAGAAAAGCGGCGTTAAACGCATGTCTGCAGCCCTCCGTGGCTTGCGCCAGCGCCTCGGCGGTGATTTCGATCACGGTAATGTCATTCACTGCAGTCACACTCGCAGTGCGCTCGAAGGCGCGTTTGCCCAGATACGCCATCTCGCCGAAACACTCGCCCGTGCGCAGGATATTGAGCAGCTTGCCCTGCTTGGTGATTTTCACTTCGCCGGTGGCAAGCACGAAGAATCCCGTGCCAACTTCTCCTTCCCGGATGACCGGGTCGCCTGCCGCATGCCGCACCCAGGTCGATATACGCAACACCTGCCACAGATCGACGTCCTGGAAGCTTCTGAAGAACTCGAGGTTGCGCAATACGCTGAATTTCTCGGTTTCCGGGACGATTTCCTCGGGTTTCTGAAGATTGTTGAAAGTGTCCGCCAGCGCTTGTGCAAATTCCTCCCAGGTCTGGAAACGCTTCGCGATGTCCTTTTCCAGCGCGCGCTTCACGATCATGTCGACCGCCGAAGGAGTATCCGGCCGCAACAGGCTCGCCGGCGGCGGATCCACGTTGATGATCTGGTAAACCATGCTGTAATTGTTGGTCGACTTGAACGGCAGCGCGCCGGTTAGCAACTGGTACATCACCACGCCGAGCGAGAATATGTCGGTCTGATGGTTCAGCGTCATTTCCTGCAACTGTTCGGGCGACATGTAGGCCGGCGAGCCGATTCCCGACACCTGCGTGGTTTCGGCAGTCACCGACAGGGCAGCGCCGAAATCCGAAATCTTGATGTCCGTTTCACCGGTGAGAAGAATATTGGCCGGCTTGATGTCGCGATGGATGATGCCGTGCCGGTGGGCATAGTCGAGGGCTTTGCAGCATTTGAAAATGATCTCGACGATGGCGTTGATCGTCATGAGCTTGGCGGGTAGCGTATAGGGCTCGAGCGTTCCTCCGGCTACGTATTCCATGACGAGGTAACTGCCTTCCTCGTCGGAGACGGCATCATAGATCGCCACAAGATGGGGATGAGAGAGTTTGCCGGCGAGGGACGCTTCGACCAGGAACAGCTTGTGAAAGCGGCGGCCGAGTTCCTTGTCACCGAGGGCATCGGCCCGCACCAGCTTGATGGCCACCTTGCGGCCCGCGAAAGCATCGTTGGCCAGGTAGACCGCGCTGGTGGCACCCCTGCCGAGCTCCTTGATGATCTGGTATTTGCCGATCTTGTCCATGAGCGAAGCCCCGGGGGTTTTGGCCCGATCGCCAGTCCGGAGAGCCCCGGTATGATAGGAAATTCGCGACCGCTAGGCGAGGTTTTTAAGCAAATTCAATGGCTAGGATCCGGCTGCAAAATGCGCAGAGTCCGGGCCCGCTCGGAGATGGGTTCCGGTTGCTGCCGCCGTCAGGGTTTGCGCCGGTTTTCGGCATCGGCCGCGATCAATTCCTTGAGGCGCGCCTCGACGCTGGACTTCTGGTAGAAATCGCCATCCCCGGCTTTTTGCGCGATCTGCAGTTGTTCGATCGCGGCCTGCAAATTGCCGCGCAAGGCATAGACCTCCGCCAGCGCGCGGTGCTGCAAGAGTTGCTTGCCCATCGCCGTGTAGGCCCGCGCCTGAAATTCATAAAGTTGCGGGTCTGCAGTCCGCCCGTCCCCTCGGCCGCTGAGGAACTGGATTGCATCGGCCGCTTTATTGGCGGCGATCAGCGCGTCCGCATAACCATAGATTAACGCCTTGCGGCTGGGATTCGCCCGCAAGCTGTCGCGGTACGTCGCCAGTCCCTTTTCCACTTCTCCGCCGGAGATCAGGGTTTGCGCGGCCAACGCGTCGATCATCGCACTTTTAGCCTTCAACCCAAGCAGCAGCGCCATTTCCTTGCGCGCACGGGCCCGGTCTGCGGCGCGCAGCAACGCGACGACCAGTCCGTACCGGGCTGCCGCCTCCGTGCCGAATTTGTGTTCCGCTAGCAGCCTGTCGAAATTCGCCACGACCTCGCGGGGATTGCCGTCCCGGGCCGATAAGCGGGCGCGGACGAGCTGAAATTCCAGGCTGTCGGGAACCTGCCGGAAGGGAATGCCTTCAATGCGGCTCTGGATGTCCGCAATGCGTTCGTAGGTCAACGGGTGAGTGCGCAGGTAGGATGGCGCGCCGTTCTCATACACCCTGGTCGCCTTCTGCAAGCGCTCGAAAAAAACCGGCATGGCATGCACGTCGAACCCCGATTTCTCCATGATCTGCAAGCCGATCCGGTCGGCCTCGCGCTCATGCTCGCGCGTGAAATTCAATTGCGACTGGATCGCTCCGGCCTGGGCCGCCGCGATGGCTGCCGCCGACACCTGTGAATTCGAGCGCGCCGCAAGAATGGCCACGGCCAGCGCCGCCATCGAGGCCAGGCCGGCACGCTGCTGGGCCGCGATCAGGCGCGCGATATGGCGCTGGGTTACGTGCGCGATTTCATGCGCCATCACGCTGGCCAGTTCCGACTCGCTCTGCGCGATCTGGATCAATCCGGAATGCACGCCGACGAATCCGCCCGGCAACGCGAAGGCGTTGATGCTGCTGTCTGAAATGGCAAAGAACTCAAAGGGCCCGGCCGGATCGGGGCTGTTCGAAACCAGCCTGTAGCCCAGCGCGTTGAGGTAATCGGCAACTTCCGGGTCATCCAGATAAGCGGGGTCAGCACGAATCTGCCCCATGATTCCCTCGCCGAGCTTACGCTCCTGCGCGGGCGAGAGGGCGCTTTGTGACGCATCGCCAAGATCGGGCAATTCATCGGCCAGTGTGATGCTCGACACTGCGATGCTCCACACCAGGAGGAGTGCGATGACTGTCTTAAATTTCATGATGCTATGATAACGCCCCTGTAGATCGAGTTCCGCGGCTGCGCTGCAGCACGCCAACAAAATTCCGGGATTGCCATTGGGCGAGTTCACTCATTTCAATGCCGCCGGCCAGGCACACATGGTCGATGTGGCGGCAAAACAGGATACCCATCGCGTTGCCATTGCGGCGGGCAGAATTGTCATGCGCCCGGAAACGCTGCAAAAGATCATGGATGGGACCGCCAGCAAAGGGGACGTCCTGGGGATTGCGCGCGTGGCCGCGATCCAGGGCGCCAAGCGAACCTCCGACCTCATCCCGCTCTGCCATCCCATAGCGTTGACCAGCGTAAACGTCGAATTCAAGATGCTCGATGACGCCAGCGCTGTGGAATGCACGGCGCGCGCCGAATCGGTGGGACGAACCGGGGTCGAAATGGAAGCGCTGATCGCCGTCAGTGTCGCGTTACTCACTATTTACGACATGTGCAAAGCGGTAGACCGGGGCATGCGCATAGAGGGCGTGCGCTTGATGGAGAAGCGTGGAGGCAAGTCGGGTCTCTGGCAGGCAGGGCCGTCCTGATCGGGCCAGAACCGTTCGCTGTGAAGGCGGTCTGACAAACATGCGCAAATCGATGCATCCTGGTCCATCATTGGGACTGCTTGTTTTTGCCGCTGCCATCGGAAATTCCTTTCCCGTGCTGGCAGATCATGACAGGGTGGCCACGGGGGCACGACTTGCCCAGGACGTGGCTAAAGGTAACTGCCTCGCCTGTCACGCCATGCCATCGGACGCAAAGGCCGTCACATCCGCGAATATCGGCCCGCCCCTGGTTGCGATTCGCGCGCGGTTTCCCGAGCGCGAACAATTAAGGCGTCAGGTCTGGGATGCCGGGTTGACCAATCCCGACACGGTCATGCCGCCGTTTGGAAAGCATCAGATTCTGACAACCGAAGAGATCGATCTGATCGTCGACTACCTATACACACTTTAAGGAAGTGGCTGCACCAGCATGAGAACACAACTGCCCAGTAAAAAATCGCCGCCGGAAGAGTTCTCACGCAGAAATTTCCTGCGCACCCTCGTAATTGGCAGCGCCTATGCCGCCACTTTTGCCGCGGGGTGGCTGCGCCCCATCCAGTTGCTCGCCGCGGAATGGAACAAGGTGGCATTCGATGCCAAGGTCCTCGCGGAAGCTTTGAAAAACATTGGAGGGACATCCGCAATCGAATCCGACCTGATCCTGCTGAAAGCGCCGGAAATCGCAGAGAACGGCGCGATCGTTCCGGTGGAGATCACCAGCAAGATCCCGGGTACGCAATCGATTTACATCCTAGCCGACAAGAATCCTCAACCCCTCGTCGCCATTTTCGACATTGCCGCAGGCCTTGAACCCTTCATTTCCACGCGGATCAAGATGGGCGAATCGTCCAAAGTCAGGGTGCTCGTCAAGGCGGCGGGAAAATTCTACGTCGCTAGCCAGGAAGTCAAAGTCACCATCGGCGGTTGCGGCGGCTGACGCGGATCGAAAACAGGAAACCAGACAGATGGCAGATGCAATGAAAATTCGCGCCCAGCTCCAGGGCGACATGGCCGACGTAAAAGTGCTGATGTTCCATCCGATGGAGACGGGGCTGCGCAAAGATCCCGTATCCGGTGACGTCATCCCGCTGAATTTCATTCAGCGCGTCGTCGCCACGCACAATGGCAAGACTGTCATGGATGCGCAGTGGAGCCAGGCGGTGTCGAAAAATCCCTTCATCAATTTTCACATACGCGGCGCCAAGGTTGGCGACAAGGTCGCGGTGAGCTGGGAAGACAACAAGGGCGAGAAGGCGAGCATCGAGACGACGCTCAATTGATGGCACTGTCACGGATAAAATTCCTCAGGCATCACCTTGCCGTCTCGCTGGCAGCGGTATGCATTGGCGGACCGGCATATGCATCGCCGGAGCAGGATCGCGCGGCATTCATCGCGCTGTATCACGACAAATTCCCCGCTGCTGCGCTGGAAGACTACGTCAATGGGGCATTGATGCTGTCCGCGGATGCCAGGGCCCAATTCGACAGCATCATGGAATTTCCGCCGTTTCAGGGTGATATCGATCGGGGCAGGACTTTGTGGGAAACGCCTTTCCGGAACGGCAAGACTTTTGCCAGTTGCTATGC
>JANXVW010000004.1 GCA_025351455.1 Betaproteobacteria bacterium
CGCGTCGTCGGCGTGGTCCTCGTGCGCTTCGGCATGACGGAAACGCTCTTCGCCGTGGAAGGTCAGGTACAGCAGCCGGAAGCTGTAGAAACTGGTCACGAATACGCCGAGCAGCACGCTCCAGTAGCCGTAGGTCGCAATCCAGTCGTGCGCCTCGTGCGCGTGGTGCGCGGCGGCCTCGATGATCGTGTCCTTCGAGTAGAACCCGGCGAAGAACGGCATGCCGGTCAGCGCC
This sequence comes from Betaproteobacteria bacterium, assembly GCA_025351455.1. Lineage (GTDB taxonomy): Bacteria > Pseudomonadota > Gammaproteobacteria > Burkholderiales > JACQAP01 > JACQAP01. The sequence goes on from JANXVW010000004.1 coordinate 236, forward strand.
AGCGTCCCTATCCACATCGTGATGAAGGTGATCGGCATGTACTTGCGCAGGCCGCCCATCTTGCGCATGTCCTGCTCGTGGTGCATGGCGATGATCACCGAACCGGCGCCGAGGAACAGCAACGCCTTGAAGAAGGCGTGGGTGACGAGGTGGAACATGCCGGCCGCGTAGGCCGAGGCACCGAGCGCCACCGTCATGTAGCCGAGCTGCGAGAGCGTCGAATACGCCACCACGCGCTTGATATCGGTCTGCACGATGGCCACCAGCCCCATGAACAGGGCGGTGATCGCGCCGATGACCATGACGAAGGACAGCGCCGCCTCGGACATCTCGAACAGATGGGACATGCGCGCAACCATGAAAATGCCGGCCGTGACCATGGTCGCGGCATGGATCAGCGCGGAGATCGGCGTCGGGCCTTCCATCGAGTCCGGCAGCCAGACATGCAGCGGGAACTGCGCCGACTTGCCCATGGCGCCGATAAACAGCAGGATGCAGATCGTGGTGATCAGCGGCCAGCCGGTGAAGGCCACGTCGACGGTCTTGCCGGCCATGTCCGGGGCCATGGCAAAAACCCGGGCGTAATCGAGCGTGCCGAAATACGCCAGGATCAGCGCGATGCCGAGCAGGAAGCCGAGATCGCCCACACGGTTGACCATGAAGGCCTTGAGGTTGGCGTAGATCGCGGTCGGACGGGTGTACCAGAAACCGATCAGCAGGTAGGACACCAGGCCCACCGCTTCCCAGCCGAAGAACAGTTGCAGGAAGTTGTTACTCATCACCAGCATCAGCATCGAGAAGGTGAACAGCGAGATGTAGCTGAAGAAGCGCTGGTAGCCGGGATCGTCGGCCATGTAGCCGATGGTGTAGACGTGCACCATCAGGGACACGAAAGTGACGACCAGCATCATCGTGGCCGACAGCTTGTCGATCAGGAAGCCGACCTGCATCGAGACATCGCCGCTGGTGATCCAGGTATAGAGCGGGCCATTGAAAGCATTGCCTGCAAGCACGTCGCGGAACACCAGGAAGGCGGCGACCACCGAGACCACCATGCCGGCGATGGTCACTACATGCGCCGCGCGGCGACCGATGAGCCAGCCCAACAGGCCGGCGATCAGCGCGCCCGCGAGCGGGGCAAAGGGGACGATGAGGTAGAGGGATTTCATGATTCGAACGGCGAAAGGGGTGAGGGGTGAGGGGTGAGGGGTGAGGCGTGAAGCGCAACGCCGCCAACGAAAGCCGCGCCTCGTCTTATTTTCAAAACCCCTTTCGCCTCACACCTCACGCCTCACCCCTTTAGCTTGTCCAGGTCGTCGACATTGATGCTGCCCACGTTGCGGAACAGCACCACCAGGATGGCCAGGCCGATTGCGGATTCGGCGGCGGCAACGGTCAGGATAAAAAACACGAATATCTGGCCCGCGGTGTCCTCGAGATAATGTGAAAAGGCGATGAAGTTCATGTTCACCGCCAGAAGCATCAGCTCGATTGCCATCAGCAGGATAATTACGTTCTTGCGATTCAGGAAGATCCCGACCACGCTGATCGCGAACAGGATCGCGCCGAGGATCAGGTAGTGCGACAGGGAAATCATTGGCGCGCACCGCTGCGCGGGGGTGAGGCGTGAGGGGTGAAGGGTGAGGGGAAACATCCCGCAGCCTGACACAAGGCATAGCTTTTCCTCACTGCTGACTCCTTAGTCATCACTGGGTTTCTCCAGCGGCATTGAGACCATGCGCACCCTGTCCTTGCGGCGAACCTTCATCTGCTGCGCCGGATCGATGTACTTGGTGTCCTTGCGGCGGCGCAGGGTCAGTGCAATGGCTGCGACGATGGCGACCGTCAGGATGACGGCCGCGATCTCGAAGGGATAAACATATTCGGTGTAGATGAGCCGGCCGAGTTCTCGCGTATTGCTGTAGTCGGCCGCATGCGGTGCCGGCTGGGGCATGCCTTCAAGGTCGAAGTAGCGTCCGCCGAGCACGAGGGCCATTTCCGCGATCATCACGCCGGCGACGATCAGCGCCGGCACGAGGTAATCCCAATAACCTTCGCGCAGCCGGTCGAGGTTGATGTCGAGCATCATGACCACGAACAGGAACAGCACCATGACGGCGCCGACATAAACGAGCACCAGCGCGATGGCGAGGAATTCCGCTTCCAGCAGCATCCACAGGCCGGCCGCCGTAAAGAAGGCGAGCACCAGGAACAGCGCCGAGTGCACCGGATTGCGCGCCGTGATGACGCGCAGCGCGGCGAATACCATGATCGCCGCGAAGAAATAAAAAGTGACCGCCCTGAAGTCCATGTTGTTATTGGTAAGGATTGAGGAGTAAGGAGAATTGCCTCCTCACTCCTCACCCCTCACTCTTCACCGGTAATTCGCGTCCTCCGTGCGGTCCTTCGCAATCTGCTCCTCATAACGGTCACCGATCGCCAGCAGCATTTCCTTGGTGTACAGCAGGTCGCCGCGCTTTTCGCCGTGGTATTCCAGGATGCGCGTCTCCACGATCGAGTCCACCGGGCAGGATTCCTCGCAGAACCCGCAGAAAATGCACTTCGTCAGATCGATGTCGTAACGCGTCGTGCGGCGCGTGCCGTCGGCGCGCTGCTCCGACTCGATGGTGATCGCCAGTGCCGGGCACACGGCCTCGCAAAGCTTGCAGGCAATGCAGCGCTCCTCGCCGTTCGGGTAGCGGCGCAGGGCATGCAGGCCGCGGAACCGGCCGGATTGCGGCGTCTTCTCTTCCGGAAACTGCACGGTGATTTTGCGCGCGAAGAAGTAGCGCCCGGTCAGGGCCATGCCCTTGACCATCTCGATGAGCAGGAAGGTACGGAAGAATTCGCGAATGGCTTCGATCACGGCCGAATCCCCGCTGAGGTTTTCGTATTCACCAGGGTCATATTCACCAGGGCCACCACGAGAATTGCATCAGCCCGCCAATCAGCACCAGCCAGACGATCGTCAGCGGAATGAAAACCTTCCAGCCCAGGCGCATGATCTGGTCGTAGCGGTAACGCGGGAAGGTCGCGCGGAACCAAAGGAAGCAGAACAGCAGGAAGGCGATTTTCAGCAGCAGCCAGGGCAAGCCGCTGGCCGCCAGCCAGGGTGCGCCAATCGAATCCGCCAGCGCGCTTGGCAGCGGCGACAACCAGCCGCCCAGGAACATGAGCGACGCCAGTGCGGCAACCAGGATCATGTTTGCATATTCCGCAAGGAAGAACACGGCAAACGCCGTTCCTGAATATTCCACGTGGAAACCGGCCACGATTTCTGATTCGCCCTCGGCCACATCGAAAGGCGCCCGGTTGGTTTCCGCCACGCCGGCGATGAAATACACCAGGAACATCGGGAACAGCGGAATCAGATTCCAGCCCAGCAGGCCCCACGCCGTGCTCTGTTCCGTGACGATGGTGGAAAGATTCAGACTGCCCGACATCATGAGCACGCATACCAGCGCGAAGCCCATGGCGATCTCATAAGAGACGATTTGCGCTGCTGAGCGCAGGCCGCCGATGAACGCATATTTCGAATTCGATGCCCAGCCGGCGACGATGACGCCATAGACGCCCATCGAGGTGATCGCCATGACGTACAACAATCCGGCGTCGGCTTTGGCAAGCACCAAGTCGGGGGTGAACGGGATGACCGCCCAGGCCGCAAGCGCGGGCATAATCGACAATACGGGAGCGAGGATGAACAGGAATTTGTTCGATCCCGAAGGGATGATGATCTCCTTCGCAAGCAGCTTGAGGACGTCCGCGAACGGCTGCAGCAGGCCTTTGTAGCCAACCCGGTTCGGCCCGATGCGCACCTGCATGTAGCCGATCACCTTGCGTTCGAAGTACGTCAGGTAGGCCACCGAGAGGATGATCGGCACTGTGATGCCGACGATTTTCGCCAGCGTCCACAGCGCGGTAACGCCGTCGACGCCAATCAGGCCTTCGACGAAGGCGAGGTTCATGCGCTCACCCTTTCCTGGGTGGCTACGCGCTCGAGTTCGATGTCACCGTGCGACGGACCCAGCGCGCTGGTCTCATGACATCCGGCTGGTACGCGTGCGCAATTCGCCGGAAGGCGGTCGTCGCGCAGGAAAGGCAGAACGGCTTCGCCGCCATGCTGACGAATGCGCACGCGATCGCCCTGGCGCAGGCCGAGTTTCTCGACCAGCGCGCCGGGCAGGGATACCGCAATCTGCGCGTCGCGGGTGAGCTGCAGCGATTCGGCACGGCGCACGATCCCGTCGCCGTGATAGATCGGCACTTCGCCGATTCTTTCGGTGCCATTGCTCCTATCGATGCGATGGCGTCCGCCGCCCGCATCCGATGGCTTGAGTTCGCCCTGGATCGCATTGTCCAGCCGCGTTGCCAGGTCACCGACGACGGCGAGGCACTCGGCGCGAACGCCTTCCACGCTGTCGTAGTCGAAGCCCGCCAGTTCCAGCAAGGTGCCGAGCACGCGCAACACTTTCCATGCAGGCCGCGTCTCGCCCAGCGGTTTGACGACACCCTGGAAACTCTGCACGCGGCCTTCGGAATTGACGAAGCTGCCGCCGGTTTCCGAGAACGGCGATACCGGCAGCAGGACTTGCGCGTATTCCAGTGCATGCGAGAACGGCGACATCGCTACGACCAGTTCCGCGGCCCGCATCGCCGCGCGCGCCGCACGCGGATCGACCGTGTCGAGATCCATTTCGGCATGCAACAACAGGTAAGCCTTGCGCGGCTGCGCCAGCATTTGCATGGCGTTCATGCCCGCCCCGGCCTCCGGCGCGGCACCGGCGAGATAACCACCGACGCTGTTGGCGGCTTCGCCGAGGAATCCGATTTTTGCGTCGACGATGCGTGCCAGTTCCTGCGCCAGCCGATGCAATTCGACGGCTTGCGGATGATGCTGGGCGAGGTTGCCGAGGAAGATCGCGCGCTTGTGTCCCGCCGCCAGGCTTTCCGCGATCTTGCGCACGGCCGGTTCGACGTTGGCACCGGCGACAGCCGCGGGCACCGCAACCCCGGTGGTCTCGGCGGCTGCCTTGACGACCTGCGCGAGGACGCCGGCCATCGCGCTTGGCGCGACAATGGCCTTGTTGGCCACGCGCATCAGCAGGTCATCGTCGACCGGATTGATCAGGTTGAACTGGGCGCGTCTCTTGACCGCCAGTCGAAAGCGCTGCGCGAGCAGCGGCTGTTCCTTGCGAAGAATCGAGCCCACCACCAGGATGCTGTCGAGCGCGGATACGTCTGCGACTTTCACGCCCAGCCACGGCACGCCGCGCAGGTGTCCGTCGGCGGCGAAATCCGCCTGGCGCAGGCGGAAATCGACGTTGCCGCCACCCAGTCCGCGCGCCAGTTTGCCCAGCAGATAGAGTTCCTCGAGCGTGGCTTGCGGCGTTGCCAGCGCACCGATGGCTTCGGCGCCATGGGTGGCGCGGATGCGGCCGAGTTCGCCGGCGATGAATTCGAGTGCCGTGCTCCAGTCGACTTGTTCCCACTTTCCATCGCGCTTGAGCATCGGCGACGTCAGACGCTCGGCGCTGTTCAGCGCCTCGTAGGAAAAGCGGTCGCGATCCGACAGCCAGCATTCATTGATTTCTTCATTTTCCAGCGGCAGCACGCGCATGACGCGGTCGCCCTTGACCTGCACCACGAGGTTGGAGCCGAGGCCGTCGTGCGGCGCAATCGATTTGCGCCGCGCCAGTTCCCACGTACGCGCGCTATAGCGAAACGGCTTGGAAGTCAGCGCGCCGACCGGACATACGTCGATCATGTTGCCGGACAGCTCGGAATCCACCGTGCGTGCGACGAAGGGCATGATTTCCGAATGCTCGCCGCGTCCGCCCATGCCGAGTTCCATGATGCCGGCGATTTCCTGACCGAAGCGCACACAACGCGTGCAATGGATGCAGCGGGTCATTTCCTCGGCCGAGACCAGCGGGCCGAGTTCCTTGTTCGCCACCACTCTCTTCGGCTCGTCGTAACGCGAGCTCGACCCGCCGTATCCGACCGCAAGATCCTGCAGCTGGCATTCGCCGCCCTGGTCGCAGATCGGGCAATCGAGCGGGTGATTAATCAGCAGGAATTCCATCACGCCTTTCTGCGCTTTGATGGCGGCATCGGAATGCGTGTACACCTTCATGCCCTCGGTCACCGGCGTGGCGCAGGCCGGCAACGGCTTCGGCGCCTTTTCCACCTGCACCAGGCACATGCGGCAATTGGCGGCGATCGACAGCTTCTTGTGGTAACAGAAATGCGGAACATAGATGCCAAGCTTGTTCGTGGCATCCATGATCATGCTGTTGTCGGCAACTTCCACTGTGCGGCCGTCTATTTCGAGCTTCGCCATGTGCGTGGGGTCAGTGTTGTCCGTGGGCCAGGCATTTGCCGTTATCGATGTGATACTGGAACTCATCGCGGAAATGCTTGATGAAGCTCTTCACCGGCAGCGCCGCGGCATCGCCCAACGCGCAGATCGTGCGGCCGGCTATGTTGTCCGCGACCGAATTCAGCTTGTCGAGGTCTTCCGGCCGGCCCTGGCCATGCTCGATGCGATGGACCATGCGGTACAGCCATCCGGTGCCTTCGCGGCACGGCGTGCACTGGCCGCAGGATTCCTCGAAATAGAAATACGACAGCCGCTGCAGGGCGCGAACCATGCATGTTGTTTCGTCCATGACGATGACCGCGCCGGAGCCAAGCATCGAACCCGCCTTGGCGATCGAGTCGTAGTCCATGTCCGTCGCCATCATGACTTCGGCAGGCAGCACCGGCATCGATGAACCACCCGGGATGCAGGCTTTGAGCTTGCGGCCGTCGGGCATGCCGCCTGCCATCTCCAACAGTTTTGCGAATGGCGTGCCGAGTTTGACCTCATAGTTGCCGGGGCGCGCGACATGGCCGGATACCGAAAATACCTTGGTGCCGCCGTTGTTCGGGCGACCCAAATTGAGGAAAGCCTCCCCGCCGTTGTTGATGATCCACGGCACGGCGGCGAACGTCTCGGTGTTGTTGATCGTGGTGGGCTTGCCGTACAGGCCATAGCTCGCCGGGAACGGCGGCTTGAAGCGCGGCTGGCCTTTCTTGCCTTCCAGGGATTCCAGCAGCGCGGTTTCCTCGCCGCAGATGTAGGCGCCCCAGCCGTGGTGCGCATGCAATTCGAAGCTGAATTCCGAACCGAGGATGTTCTTGCCGAGCAGGCCCGCGGCACGCGCTTCCTCCAGGGCTTCCTCGAAACGCTCGTACACGTCCCAGATTTCCCCGTGGATGTAGTTATAGCCGACGGTGATGCCCATCGAATACGCCGCGATCGCCATGCCCTCGATGACGATATGCGGGTTGTAACGCATGATGTCGCGGTCCTTGAACGTGCCCGGTTCGCCTTCATCCGAATTGCAGACGAGGTATTTCTGCCCGGGAAACGCGCGCGGCATGAAGCTCCACTTGAGCCCGGTGGGAAATCCGGCGCCACCGCGGCCGCGCAGCGAAGATTTCTTCATTTCGGCGATGACCTGCTCCGGCGTTATTTTTTCCCCGAGGATCTTGCGCAACGCCTGGTAGCCGCCGCGCGATTCATAGTCCTTCAGGCGCCAGTTGAGCCCGGTCAACCCCTTGAGGATGACCGCATCGGGTCCATAGATTTCCGGGGGAAACGGCGGCAGCGGCGCGTTCACTTGCGCAACTCCTCTATCCACGTATCGAGCTTGTCGGGGCTCATGAAGGACACCATGCTCTTGTCGTTGTGCAGGCACACGGGCGCATCGCCGCACGCGCCCAGGCATTCACCTTCCTTCAGCGTGAACTGCCCGTCGGGCGTGGTCTCATTGAAGCCGACGCCAAGTTTCTTTTTCAGATGCTCCGCGGCAATGGTCGCGCCCGACAGCGCGCAGGGCAGATTGGTGCAGATCGTGATCTTGTGGCGTCCGACCGGTTGCAGGTCGTACATCCCGTAGAAACTGGCCGCCTCAAACACGGCGATGGCCGGCATGCCGAGATATCGCGCGACGAAATCCAGGGTCTCTGCCGAGAGCCAGCCCTTCTCGGTTTGCGCAATGGTCAGCGCGGCCATGACCGCCGACTGGCGCTGGTCGGCGGGATACTTGGCAATGGCCTTGTCCATGCGGGCCAGCGATTCCGGCGAAAGCACTGCGGATCCGTTTTGGAGGTCGGCCGCGTTCATCGATCCACCTCGCCGAACACGATGTCCTGCGTGCCGATGATCGCCACCACGTCCGAAATCATGTGCCCACGCGCCATTTCGTCCAGCGCCGCCAGGTGCGCGAAACCGGGCGCGCGGATTTTCACGCGATACGGCTTATTGGCGCCGTCGGACACCAGATAGATGCCGAACTCGCCTTTCGGCGCCTCGACGGCGGCGTAGGTCTCGCCCTCCGGCACGTGCATGCCTTCGGTAAAGAGCTTGAAATGGTGGATCAGCTCTTCCATGTTCATCTTCATGTCCACGCGCGAAGGTGGCGCAATCTTGTGGTCATCGGTGATGACGGGCCCCGGATTCTTGCGCAGCCATTCGATGCATTGCCTGACGATGCGGTTGGATTGGCGGAACTCTTCCACGCGCACCAGGTAGCGGTCGTAGCAATCGCCGCCGGTACCGATCGGAATGTCGAAATCGAGGCGGTCGTAGACCTCGTAGGGCTGCTTCTTGCGCAAATCCCATTCCACGCCGGAACCGCGCAGCATCGGCCCGGTGAAGCCCAGCGCCAGCGCGCGCTCTGGCGAGACCACGCCGATGCCCACCGTGCGCTGCTTCCAGATGCGGTTGTCGGTCAGCAGCGTTTCGTACTCGTCGACATAGCGCGGGAAACGGTTGGTGAAATCCTCGATGAAATCGAGCAGCGAACCCTGGCGATTGTCGTTCAGCTCGCGCACAGCCGCGTCGTTGTGAATTTTCGAAGCGAGGTATTGCGGCATCGTTTCGGGCAGGTCGCGATAGACACCACCCGGGCGATAGTAAGCGGCATGCAGCCGCGCACCCGAGACCGCTTCGTAAACGTCCATCAGGTCTTCGCGCTCGCGGAAGCAGTACAGGAACACGGTCATCGCGCCGATGTCGAGTGCATGCGCGCCCAGCCACAGCAGGTGGTTCAGGATGCGGGTGATCTCGTCGAACATCACGCGGATGTACTGTGCGCGCAACGGCACGTCGATTTTGAGCAGCTTCTCGATGGCCATCACGTAGGCGTGCTCGTTGCACATCATCGAGACGTAATCGAGCCGGTCCATGTAGGGCACCGACTGCAGGAACGTCTTGGATTCCGCGAGCTTCTCGGTCGCGCGATGCAACAGCCCGATGTGGGGATCCGCGCGCTGGATCACCTCGCCGTCGAGCTCCAGCACGAGTCGCAGCACCCCGTGCGCTGCGGGATGCTGCGGGCCAAAATTCATGGTGTAGTTACGTATTTCAGCCACGGCACATTGCTCGCGTAACAGAATGATCAACGATAGTCACGACACCATGCATTTCAGTGGAGACTAACTTTTGCGAAGCCAAAGTTACGTCGAAGCTAAAGTTCATTGTGTAATTTCTGATTTCCGCCATCAGAATGCACCACCGAGGCACAGAGACACGGAGAAAAACGAAGCGACGGAACACAAGGACATAAAGAGAATATTTTGTTCTCTTTTATTTTCTCCGTGCCTCTGTGCCTCTGCGGTTACGGGTCTCATTCAACGTCCCCGTAATGCGCTTCGCGCACGACGCGCGGCACGGTCTCGCGCGGCTCGATACTGACGGGCTGGTAGACCACGCGCTTCTGGTCCGGGTCGTAACGGACTTCGACGAAACCGGACAAGGGAAAATCCTTGCGGAACGGATGGCCGATGAATCCGTAGTCGGTCAGGATGCGGCGCAAGTCCGGATGACCGGGGAACATGATGCCGAACAGGTCGAAGGCTTCGCGCTCGAACCAGTTGGCGGACGGCCAGATGCCGACCACTGAATCAACGACCGGAAATTCATCATCGGTCGCGAATACCTTCAGCCGCAGGCGGTGGTTCGACGAGACGGACAACAGGTGGTAGACCACGGCATAGCGCAAGCCTTCATGGCGACCGTTGCCATAGTGCAGGTAATCCATGCCGCACAGATCGATCAGCTGTTCGAACTTGAGTTGCGGATGGTCGCGCAACGTATCGGCCACAACCAACAGGTCGGCGGCACGGATGACGAGCGTCAGTTCGCTGCCGGTATCGACAAGTTCCACGACCTTGTCGGCAAAAATGGATTTGACGCTTGCGGCGATTGTCGCGAGGCTGGCCATGTCGGAAGTCAGCGCGCGATGGTGTTGGTGCGGCGGATCTTGTTCTGCAGCTGGATGATGCCGTAGAGCAGCGCCTCCGCGGTCGGCGGACAACCAGGCACATACACGTCGACCGGCACGATGCGGTCGCAGCCCCGAACCACCGAATAGGAATAATGGTAATAACCACCGCCGTTGGCACAGGAACCCATGGAAATGACCCATCGCGGCTCGGACATCTGGTCGTAGACTTTGCGCAACGCCGGCGCCATCTTGTTGCACAGCGTGCCGGCCACGATCATCACATCGGACTGGCGCGGGCTCGGCCGGAACACGACGCCGAAGCGGTCGAGGTCATAGCGCGCCGCGCCGGCGTGCATCATTTCCACGGCGCAACAGGCCAGGCCGAACGTCATCGGCCACATCGAGCCGGTGCGCGTCCAGTTGATGACGTTGTCGATCGTGGTGGTGACGAAGCCTTTTTCGGTGACGCCTTCGATGCTCACTCCCATTCCAGCGCCCCCTTCTTCCACTCGTAGACAAACCCAACCACGAGGATTGCAAGGAACAGGACCATCGCCAGGAAACCGAAGGTGCCGATTTCGTGCAGCACCACCGCCCAGGGAAAAAGAAACGCGATTTCCAGGTCGAACAGGATGAACAGGATCGCCACGAGGTAGTAGCGCACGTCGAACTTCATACGCGCGTCTTCGAAGGCTTCGAAGCCGCATTCGTAGGGAGAAAGCTTTTCCGGATCGGGCCGGTGCACACCGAGCAGCCGGCTCAGGATGCCGCCGGCCAGGGGTAGCGCTACCCCGACGGCCAGACCGACGAAAATGAACAGCAGAATCGGAAAGTACTGCTCAAGCATTGCCCGCTCTCATTCCGCCACAAGGCGGGACCCAATTGCCATGTTCGCCAGGCTGCGTGCGTTCTCGTACGCCACGCATTGCCCGTCCATCAAATGCCTGGTACCCAACAAACTGGTGCCGACGGGGAGACTCGAACTCCCACGGGTTTCCCCACCACCCCCTCAAGATGGCGTGTCTACCAATTTCACCACGTCGGCATTGCCCTTCAGGCGCCGGGCGTGAGGCCGATCTTTTGCAAGCTCGAGGGACTTGCGCCTCACTCCCCGCGTCTTGCCCTTACTTCGGTATTTCGTTCGCCTTCGAATCGCCGGGCTGCGACGCCGGCGTGCCCGGCGCTACCGGCGCGCTTGGCACCGGCACGCTCTTGGCCGGATCGACCGGCAATTCCTGGTGCGTGGACATCACGCCTTCGGAACGGCCTTTGTGGCTGGACACGTAGGTAAGCCCGAGGCTGGTTACAAAGAACACGGCCGCCAGGATGCCCGTCGTCCGGCTTAGAAAGTTGGCCGATCCGCTGGAGCCGAACAGGCTGCCGGCGGAACCGCTGCCGAAGGCGGCGCCCATGTCCGCGCCTTTGCCATGTTGCAGCAGGACCAGGCCGATGACGCACAACGCGGCCAGTACATGAAAAATAAGAATCAAGGTTTCCATTTTTTGCGTATCCCGTCGTTTCAACCCTCTGCCGCCCGGCAGATGGCCAGAAATTCTTCGGCCACCAGAGAAGCGCCGCCGACCAAACCACCGTCCACATCCTGCATGCCGAACAATTCCGCCGCATTGGCAGCTTTGACACTGCCGCCATAAAGGATCGGCATTGTCGCGGCGATGCCCTTGTCCCGCCCGGCCAGCACCCCTCGCACGTAAGCATGCACCGCCTGCGCCTGATCCGGCGTCGCCGTCTTGCCCGTGCCGATCGCCCAGACCGGTTCGTAGGCCAAGACCGACGCCTTCAATCCTTCCGGTCCGATCCGATCCGCCACGACATTGAGTTGGCGTCCGACCACTTCTTCTGTAATGCCCCGCTCACGCTCCGCCAGGGTTTCACCGACACAAATAACCGGAACCATGCCTTCGGCCAAAACCGCCCCGGCCTTTAGCGCAATGGTGGCGTCATCCTCGCCAAACAACTGCCGGCGCTCGGAATGCCCGACAATTGCGTAGCGGCAGCCAAATTCACGCAGCATCCCGGCCGACACTTCGCCGGTAAACGCTCCTTTGGGATAGTGGCTGACATTCTGACCGCCCCAAGCCGCTTTCGATCCGGCCAACGCCGATTGAGCCTGGGCCAGGTAGGGATAAGGGACGCAAACCGCTGCGATTGCCCGGTTGAGCCCCCCCGCCGCCGCCGCGACCTTGTCGAGGAGGGCCTTATTTTCCGGAAGGCTGCCATGCATCTTCCAGTTGCCCATCACCAGCCGCTGCCGCATGCGCTATCCCACCGAAAAAACAGGCGAATTTTACCCGTCCGGGCAAGGGGGGGTCAATGTTCGCCGCATTGCGGCGAGAAACGAGGGTAATGGCCACAACAGCCTGACGCCATCCGCCTGGCGGCAGCGGTCGATCCGGTCAGCCGAACCTTCCCGTGATGTAGTGGCTCCGGCCGTCTCTCCATGAAACGGAGAAACTTAACTTCGCCGCAGCGAAGTTAGCCTCCACCCTTACATTACTGGCCGCTTCCGTTACCCGAAGCGACCAGTAATGTAATCCTCGGTGGCTTTGTTCTTGGGCTTGATGAAAATGGTGTCGGTGGCGTCGAATTCGAGCATTTCACCAAGGTACATGTAAGCCGTGAAATCCGACACGCGCGCGGCCTGCTGCATGTTGTGGGTCACGATCAGGATGGTGACCTTGTGCTTCAGGTCGGCAATCAGTTCCTCGATGTTGGCGGTGGCGATCGGGTCCAGCGCAGAAGTCGGTTCGTCGAACAGCAGGATCTCTGGCTCGGTTGCCAGTGCGCGCGCGATGCACATGCGCTGTTGCTGGCCGCCAGACAGGTTGAACGCCAGCTCA
>JANXVW010000010.1 GCA_025351455.1 Betaproteobacteria bacterium
AGCAGGCCGAGTTCATCGAGGTCGTCCTTGTCCCACTGGATGACGGTGCGGTCTTCCATGGCGGCGTTCTCGGTGGGGACCAGTTGCGACAGCAGCCCGCGCGAAATGACGAAACCGCCCACATGCTGCGACAGGTGGCGCGGGAATCCCGATAATTCAGAGGTCAGCGTGATCAGCTTGTGGATCACCGGCGAGTCGGGCTCGAATCCGGCTTCGCTCAAGCGTGCTGCCCTTTCTTCCGGCTGGTCCCACCAGACAAAGCTGCCGGCGATACGATCCAGTTGGACCGCGTCCAGTCCCAGAGCCTTGCCGACGTCGCGGAAAGCGCTGCGCGTGCGGTAGCAAATCACGGTGGCGGCCAGCGCGGTGCGATGCCTGCCGTATTTGCGGTAGATGTACTGGATGACTTCTTCACGGCGCTCGTGCTCGAAATCCACGTCGATGTCCGGCGGTTCATTGCGCTCCCTCGAGAGGAAGCGCCCGAACAGCATCCGCGTGTGGTTCGGATCCACGGAGGTGATGCCGAGGGCGAAGCACACCACTGAATTCGCAGCCGACCCGCGCCCCTGGCAGAGGATTTCCTGTCCGCGCGCATACTGGACAATGTCGTAGACAGTCAGGAAAAAAGCTTCGTGACGCAGTTCTGCGATCAGCGCGAGTTCTTTGCCGGCGTTTTCACGCACGATCTGCGGAATGCCTTCGGGATAGCGCCAGTTCAATCCGGCTTCGGTCAGTTCCGCCAGATACTGTGGCGCGGTCTTGCCGTCCGGAACGATTTCCTCCGGGTATTCGTATTTCAGTTCGTCCAGGGAGAAATCGCACAACCCGGCAATGCGCATGGTTTCGTCCAGCAATTCCGGCGGATAAATTTTTTCCAGCCGCGCAACCGGGCGCAGGTGGCGCTCTCCGCTGGCCTGCAGGGCGAGCCCGGCTTTTGCAACCGGCACGCCGAGCCGGATCGCAGTCAGCGTGTCCTGCAGCGCGCGGCGTCCGCGCGCGTGCATGTGCACGTCCCCGCTGGCTGCACAGGGCAGCCCCGTCTGCCGGCCGAGTTCCCGGAGTTCGGCAAGGCGTTCGCGGTCGCCGCCTCGTGCCAGCAGTTCAACCGCTATCCAGAGCCGTGCAGGAAAGCATTGCGCGAGCCACAGCGCGTCTTCAGCTTGCGGCTGTGCAGGCGGCAGCCAGAGCGCGAGGCAATGGGGGACGCCGGATTCGAGATGGCTGCGCGAGAGGCGATATTCGCCCTTGGGAGCATTGCGCCGGCCTTGCGTGATCAGTTCGGACAGGTTGCCATAGCCTTCACGGTTCGTTGCGAGCACAACGAAGCGCAGTCCATCCTCGAGCCGGAACTCGGCGCCGATGATCAGCTTGAATATGTTTTTATGTGTTTTGGCTGCCGCGTGCGCGCGCACGACGCCGGCGAGCGAGCATTCGTCGGTGATGGCCAGCGCCTTGTAACCGCGCCTGATCGCGGTCTCGACCAGTTCCTGCGCATGCGAAGCGCCGCGCAGGAAACTGAAATTGGTCAGGCAGTGAAGCTCGGCATACTCCACGGGGAGGGGCGTGCCGTCATGCAAAGATGCCGTGGACGAACCAGTCCTGCCCGTCGGGCCGTTCCCTGAAAAGCCAGACCTTCGTGCCTGCGCCATCGCGTGCGACGAAGTAGTCGCGCTTCACGTCGAAGTCATCCCACCAGCCGGATTCGACACGTTCCGGCCCTTCCATCAATCGCATCGGCCTCTGCGTTCCCGGCAGGGATTCGTCCGGGCGTAATTTCGCCGGTCGCGCAAGCAGCCACAGCGGGCGATGCAGGTCGCTGCTGGTGTCCCTGGCGTGACCCGGCAGTGTTTTGCGGAAAGCCCGCTCCGGGCGGTGGTCGGGAAAGGTTTCCAGGCCATGCACCGCTTCCACGCCCAGTCGCGCGCGCAGATGCTCGATGATGCGCCAGCGCGCCTCGCGCGACGGCCGGCCATCGGCGAACAGAGTCTGGTTATGCGAGCCGAGCGGACGGGTTTCTCCGGCGACCAGAGTCAGCGTTTCCACGGCTTCCGGCAACTGGACCGTGCAGAGTTTCTCGCGCAGCAGGGTGACCAGATGCCCGGCGTCGCGGCTCGGCGCGGACAATCCGAGCACAACTGGCGTGGCGGCGTGATGGGCGTGCCCGAGTTCCAGCTTCAGGCGCATGACACCGATCTGCCTCATCGCCAGATGGCCGGTGAGTTCCAGCACCAGGCGCTTGGCCGCGAACAGCAGCGGTTCGGTTTCCCGTACGGGAGCGGGCAATTCCAGGGAGGCCGAATAGCGGGCGGGTGCAGAGAAGGGCGGGCGCGGATCGGGCAGCAAACCCAGCGCGCGGTCGATCTCGTCGAGCATGCCCTGGCCGAAGCGGCGGGCGAGGCCATCCCGCGGCAGGGATAGCCAGTCGCCGATGGTATGCACGCCAAGGTGCGCAAGCATGGCAACGGTTTGCGCCGGCTGATCGAGCCGGGTCAGCCGCAGCCGCGCCAGCGTTCGCCGCAATTCATGGCGATCGCCGATCGAG
This sequence comes from Betaproteobacteria bacterium, assembly GCA_025351455.1. GTDB lineage: Bacteria > Pseudomonadota > Gammaproteobacteria > Burkholderiales > JACQAP01 > JACQAP01. The sequence continues at coordinate 2,543 of JANXVW010000010.1, forward strand.
GTGTCGATCCCGTCGCGAGCCAGCAACAGTGCGGCAGTCGGATTAGGCGCAAGCACGACGCTGGCGCGATAGCCCAATTCCGCAAGCCCGGCACGGAGGCGCCCGCTCAGCGGACGCAACCCGCCGAACAGGCGCAGGCAGCCGCTGATTTCGATCAGTATTTCATTCGGTGAAGCGAGGCTGACGGTCGGCGTGAATTGAGTCACCCACGTTGCAATGCCGGTCAGCGCTGTCGCTTCCCTTGCGGGGTCCCGGGTGCGGATATGCAGTTGCGGCGTCACTGCATGTGCAGCGGACACCAGCATGCCGGGTTTGATGCCTGCCTTTTGCGCCGCTTCGTTGCACGACAACACACGCGGGCGATGGCTCGCTTCCTGCACGACCATGGGTCCGCAGGAAGCGCCGCCGCGCAAATGCAGTTGCAGCGAGAGGTCGGGAAAACGCAGCGCAGCCCACAGCATGGCGTACTGTCCTTATAAGATGTAGATCAAATCCGTGGACCACGGATACCCTAAGTGCGCAGCACGTCGGAGTACCCTTTTAGAACACGGAGAAAAAAATAGGGAGTGGTAGAACCGGTCGTTTTTACGAACTAGAAAAAGTAAGCGGTCGACTGAAAAAACGGCCTTCCATGTGTCCCCGTTAAAACCGTCATGCAACTCCCATAGATATCGACAAATCTGCTTTCCCCGCTTTTCCTCCGTGTCCTCCGTGGTTCAAGATCTTGGCCGTGTGTTGCAGCATCGCCCCATGCGGTTTGTCCGTATCCAGCCAGAGTGTGGGCATGACGCCGCTGCCGCGGCGCTTAAGGATTTTCACCGACAGCTTGTCCTGGCGCATACCCAGGCGCAGCCGCAGCGGTGCCGGGGAGGAAAGTGCGGCGCGTGATGTTTCACCGAACACCACGCCGAAGCTGCCGCCTTCCTCGGCGGCAAACTGCAGCCGCCGCAGGCCGTGCTCGTTGAATGCAGCGGGCCATGCCAGCATTGCTGAGCAGTTGCCGGCGCGCAGGCTTTGTTCCGCGGCCCACAGCGTGTCCTTGTCGGAAACGGTATTCGCCACGATTACCCGCGAGAGCCGGATGCCGCGTGCGGCGAGCGCGGGCGCGTAGGGGATCCACGGCGGCGCGATCAGCATCAGCCAGCCATCTTGCTGCGAAAGCTGCGCCAGCGCCGGGATCAGCAGCGACAGCTCGCCGATGCCGCTGCGCTCGGCGAGCAGTTCACTGATCACGCCGCGCGGCCAGCCCCCGCCCGGCAATTCACGATCCAATTCGGAAAAACCGGTGGGAATGCTGGGCAGCGCCACGCGCGCCTGTTCGTTCCCGCGCCAGATGGCGGGATTTTGCAAAAGGGAGTGAAGGGCGGAAGGCATAAGGGCCGTGAATGCGTGAATGTCGTGAATACGTGAATGTCGTAAGTGCAGAATGTCGCGATTCGTGAATGCAAAAATCTGAAACCGTGAAGACCGTGCTGCCTTGTTTGCTATCAGCTCGCGATATTCACGACATCAAGGGAACACTCATATGCACCCGTAGGGGTGTGTGCCGCTTGCGGCGCACGATCATCACGACATTCACGGCTGTTCCATCACGCCGTCGCAGAATTTCCCGATGCGTTGCGGGCGGGGAACCTGGATGGCGGCTCGGGGATCTTGCCGAGCCGGGCGAGCCTGGCTTCGATCGCCCACTTGCTTCTCTTGTGAATGCCCGCCAGTTCCTCGATGGACCTGCCGGCGTCGTAACTGCTGCCCAGGCGTGCATCTTCTTCTTCCGACCACGGACGGCCTGAATTTTCGAGGCCGGGCTTTGCCGGTGCACTGGCCTGTTTCCCTGGCGCCGCACCGGCCTGTTTCGCTGGCGCTGGCGCGGAGGCCGACGCTGCGGGGCTTTCCAGCATGCGCACCGCCGAAAAAAGCGCGCGCACGGTATCCGGGTGCTGGTAGGCGCTGCCGGTAGCAAATTGTTCGCCGGTCGCGGGGTCGATGCCATCTGCCAGGGTTTTGAGAATTTGCAAGGTCTTTTGCGTTTCCATGAACTTCTCCTCAAGTGGGTTGAAATGCGGTTTGTCCACCTGTGCGATTTGCCAAGAACCGTAACTGTCGTGACTATCGTGACTGTCGTGAAAACACCCGGTAGTTTGGGTGTTTCAGTGGAGACTAACGTCTGCGTAGCCGACGTTACGTCAAACTACATTCCACTGAGTCACGCCGTCACGATAGTCACGTCGTCACGTATTTTTATCCCAGCTTGCCGTTCCTGATGATGCCGACCGCGAGGCCTTCGATGGCGAACGGGTCGTTTTTCAGGTCTATGTATATGGGTTCGAAATCCGGGTTCTCCGGTAGCAGCTGCACCTGGCTGCCCTGGCGCTTGA
>JANXVW010000107.1 GCA_025351455.1 Betaproteobacteria bacterium
TCGAGGCCGACCATTTCCGGGCGGAACTGCTTGTTCTCGGTTACGCGTTCCTTCGGAATGTGGCCGGCGCGCAGTATTTCCTGGCCATGGTAGATGTCGTGCAAAAAGGCATTCAATGCCTTGGCCCGCTGGCGCAATCCCTTGGCGATCGCGCGCCATTCCGCCGCGGGAATGATGTGCGGAAGCATGTCAAACGGAATCAGCCGCTCGGAGCCGGCCTCTTCGCCGTAAACGGCAAAGGTAATGCCCACGCGATGGAACAGCAGGTGCGCGGCCTGGCGCATCTTCACGATGTGCTCCGGCGGGGTCCCGGCTATCCATTCCGCGAGCGGCTGGTAATGGCTGCGCACACTGCCGTCAGCCAGATACATTTCGTTGTAGTAAGAATCGAAAGACATGGCTTAAACCCCAAGTCGCTTCAGCAACCGCTGTGCCACCGCCATTGAATCGCCCCCTGGAAGAACTAACCTCATGAACAAAATAGCCATTCCCGCCTCTGGTGGCAGCGCAAGAACCTTCGGCTGCAACGCCATGCACCGCGCCAAGGCGTCGTCACTGCGAAGTGCACCGGTTTGGGTGCGCGGCTTGTGTCAGCCAAGCCTGGCGACAAAGCTTACAACTTCCGCGCCTATCGAACGGATCGTTTCCCGTTGCCGCTCGTCCCGAAGATTGTCGTCGGCGTCGAATGCCTCGTTGGCGCGCGGGATGCCAAGGTGGGTGGGAACGATGATCACACCGAGATGAGAGAGTATCGCGCGCAGCATGGCCAGGCTGCGCACGGCGGCGAAACTGCCCGGGGAGGCGGACATGAGTCCGGCCACCTTGCCGCGAAATGCCATCTGCGGCGCTTCCCCGGGTTCCGGGCGCGAAGCCCAGTCGATCGCATTCTTGAGAACTGCGGTTATGGCGGTGTTGTATTCCGGTGAGCTAACCAGCCAGCCCTTGTGCTCGATCAGCAGCCGCTTGAACAATTTTGCGTTCGGCGGCAACCCCTGGTCCCGTTCGATATCGCCGTCGTACAACGGCATCGGAATGTCGCGCAGGTCGATCTCGGTGACTTCCGCGCCGGCTGCACGTGCGCCTTGCGCCGCAATGCGGACCAATTTTTTATTGAAGGAAGCGCCGCGCAGGCTGCCTGCAAACGCGAGGATTCTATGTTCCATGACCTTCAGCCGCCCGGGGTTGCGTTCAAGCCGGCGCCCTGTACGGCCACCGGAGGTAAATTGTTCAGGCGATGTTTTGCTCGAGCTCGCCCGTGGTGACAAGCTTGACGAATTGCAGATTAGTCAGAGGCCGGCCGAACAGGTAACCCTGTGCGTACTGGCAACCGTAGGCATTCAGGAAGGCCAGTTGGGCTTCGTTCTCCACGCCCTCGGCTATCACCTTGATGCCGAGGCTGCGCGCCAGCGTAATGATGGCGCGGACGATCGCCGCATCGTTGGGGTCAGAGGAAATGTCGCGCACGAAGGACTGGTCGATCTTCAGCAAGTCCAGCGGCAGCCGCTTGAGATAGGACAGGCTGGAATAACCGGTTCCGAAATCGTCGATGGCGATCTGCACGCCGAGCGCGGCCAGCCTCTCGAGCGTGATGATCGAGGCTTCCGCGTCGTTCATGACCGCGCTCTCAGTCAGCTCTAATTCCAGGTTCTTCGCCAGCACGCCGGTGTCGCGCATGATGTCCATGACGAGTTCCGCGACGTCGTACTCTTGGAACTGGCGCGCCGAAACGTTCACCGCGACCTGCAGGGAGTACCCGGCGTCCTGCCACTCACGGATCTGCCGGCAGGCCGCATGCAGCACCCACTCGCCGATCTGTCCGACCAGCCCCGCCTCTTCCGCGACCGGCACGAAGCGCGACGGCGAAATCATGCCGAGCTTCGGGTGCTTCCAGCGCAGCAACGCCTCCGCGCCGAATATGCGGCGTGTCGCCAGATCGATCTTCGGCTGGTACAGCAGGCTCAGCTCGTCGCGCTGGATTGCCGTGCGCAGCCCCGCCTCGATCAGCATGCGCTCCTGCACCTCCTGATTCATGTCGGCGGTGAAAAACTGGAAATTGTTGCGCCCGAGATGTTTGGCGGTCGACATTGCTGCATCGGCGTGCTTGATGAGCTCGTCGACGCTGCCCGCGTCCTCGGGATACAGGCTGATTCCCACCGATGCGGAAACGAATAATTCCTGACCCTCGCCGGGAAACGCCCTGGAGAGGTCGTCGAGCATCACTTCCGCGGCCGCCGACAACGCCTGCAAGCTGGTCACGTTCGGGAACACGATGGTGAACTCGTCCCCCCCGACGCGGGCGACGGTGTCGGCCTCCCGGGTAGCCTTGCGGACCCGTTCTGCAGCCTGCTTCAGCAGCGCGTCGCCGACGTAGTGGCCCAGCGTTTCGTTGACCACCTTGAAGCGATCCAGGTCGATGTGCATGAGGGCGACGCGCAGCCGGTTGCGATGCGCATGGGCAATCACCTGCGTGAGCCGGTCCTGCATCAGGAAACGGTTCGGCAGGCCGGTGAGCACGTCATAGTTGGCGAGGTACTGCACACGCTCTTCGGCACGCTTGCGCTCTGTGACATCGCGCGACGTAAGCACGATGCCGCGTATTCCCGGATGTTCCAACAGGTTGTTGCCCAGCGCCTCCAGATGGATCCAGGAACCGTCGGCGTGCCGAAAGCGCATCAGGACCGGCGCCGCCGAGACCTCGCCTCTGAGCAGCGCATCGAACGCCTCGCGCGCGCGCGCGACATCCTTGGGATGCAGGGTCTCGAACGGCGTCTTGCCGATCAGCGTGCCCGGCGGGTAGCCGAGGACGCGCGAAGCCGCCGGCGATTCGTAGATCGTCACCCCATTCGAGTCATGAATGGTGATGATGTCGAAGGAGTTCTGCACCAGCGCGCGGAAACGGGCTTCGCCTTCCTGCAGGATGTCCGTCTTGCGTCGATCGCGAGGCGAACGCTCGAATGGGCCGGCGCGCATGACTACCCCCGCCTCACCGCTGTGCACCGGTGACCGCTATGTTGTCCAGTATTCAAGAACTGCCCCCTTCAAAGCCCGGCTTCCAGCGAACGCGCAAGCCCTGGCGAGTTACAATAATTATGAACTACGCAGTATTATGAATTGTTTATACTGCATTTTTTGGAACAATTCCAGTGCGAAATGGGGTCAGGCCATTAGCCGGGTACGGGGTTGCATGTTCCGGGTCACGCTGTCCGATCAGAAAGCCAGAGGGACTCAACCGTGCGCTGTGCTGGGTATCGCGCTACGTTACGTCCCAGAGAGCATTTCGCTACAATCCGGACGTGACACCAAGTCCGTGCCCGTCCCAATAACCCCAAGTTCAATCTTCATGGCCTCGAAATTAAGATCTTTCTGGGTGTGCGCCCTGTTGCCGTTGACCGCCGCGGCTGCCGAACACGATTGCATGATTGAAGCGAAGCAAAGGGTCGATATTCGCAGTCCCGTTGAGGCGGTCATCGAATCGGTACAGGTACAGCGCGGGGATCTGGTCAAGAAAGGACAGATAATTATCACGCTGGAATCCGGACCCGAACGCGCGGCCTTGAGCCTGGCAAAGTCACGGGCGACCATGCTGGGTGAATTGAAGGCCGCGGAAGCGCGAGTTGACCTGACCCAAAAAAAACTGGTGCGGGCGGAAGAGCTGTACAAACAAAACTTCGTTTCGGTCAATGCTCTGGATGAAGCACGAGCAGACTACCGGCTCGCGGCCGAACAGTTCCGACAAGCTCAAGAAAACCAGAAGCTCGCGGAACTGGAAGTCAATCGCGCCAGCGAAGTACTGGCCATGCGAACCATAAAGAGTCCGTTTACCGGGGTGGTGGTCGAGATCATGCAGAAGCCCGGCGAATTCTCGGCGAGCAATATCAAGGATCCGATCATGAAACTTGCCGAAATCGACCCGCTGAACGTGGAGGTTGTACTCCCTGTGAGCCTATATGGCCAAATCAAGGTCGGTGCCCATGGCGAAGTGATGCCCGAGGCGCCGATCGGGGGGAAATACAATGCGCAGGTGTCGGTGGTGGATCGTGTCGTCGACGCGGCCAGCGGAACCTTTGGTGTACGCCTTGAAATGTCGAATCGGGATCGAAAGATACCCGCGGGCGTAAGGTGCCGGGTGCGATTTAAATAAGCCCATGCCTGCCGCATGCGCCGACATTGGCCGCCATCCAGTCCGTTCTTATCCGACTTTCAGGCTAGCCGATGGCCGACACCGGGCAGGCCCCATGCTGATCGCTGAAATTCAGTGGGCCAAACAGATACACAGACTCGATTTGCGCATTCACTCGCCGCGACCGGAAAAAGCGAGTACGTCCCCCAGATAATCGTCGAGGTCCAGCAGTTCCCTCCGTGCACGCGAATGCGCGAATTCCGCACGCCATTGGGCTATTCGGAACAGCGTCTTTCCGAGTTCCGTGGGTAAAGTGCGCATGTGGCGGAAGCGCGCCGCAGCGATCGGAAAATAAGTTTTCACCAAATCCTCTTCCACTGCGAGTATGGCTTCGCAGCTCCCGTGATCGCCTTGCCGTCCGCAGCGGCCGAATAACTGGCGATCAATGCGGCCCGAATCATTGAGTTCGGTTGCAATGACATGCAGGCCTCCCGCCTCGGCAACACCTGGAGCAAGCTTTATGTCGGTGCCGCGCCCCGCCATGTTTGTAGCGACCGTGACGCAACGGGGAATACCCGCCTGCGCAACGATTTCCGCCTCATGTTGGTCCTGCCGGGCATTCAGCAGGCGGTAAGTTATGCCGGCCTCATCCAGCAGGGCCGCCAACTGCTCGGAAGACGCAACCGAACGCGTGCCGACCAGCACCGGCCGGCCGGCCCCGAGATGGGTTTCGATGCTTGCAATTACGGCTTTCCATTTTAATTCGGAACTGCCGTAGATCTGGTCCGCGTAGCGCACTCTTCGCACTGGCTTGTTAGTGGGAATTCTCGCCACACGCAGGCGATAGATTGCCCAAAGTTCGCCTGCCACTTCGCTCGCGGTCCCCGTCATGCCCGCCAGATGAAGGTAGCGCCGGAAAAATCGCTGGTAACTGATGCGCGCCAGCGTATCCCGGCGGCCGGTCAGCTCACATTCTTCCTTGATCTCGATCAATTGGTGCAGTCCCTGCTCCCATGACCGGTCGGGCATCAGGCGGCCGGTATGTTCGTCGATGATGACGACCTTGCCGTCGCGCACCAGGTAATGCTTGTCGCGCTGAAAGATGTGCAAGGCGGTCAGCCCCTGGCGTATCAGTTGTTCGCGGCGATGCGGGCCTCTCCAGATCCCCGAGTGAGAACTTGTCAAATCTTCCAGCTTCCTTTCTCCGTCGCCGGTCAGTTCGATGGAGCCGTTCTCGATGGCGTAGTCAGTCTCATCCAATTGTTTCGCGAGGAACAGCGCCTGCTCATGCAGCAGTTCTTCCTGGCTGTTCTTGGCCTCCGATGAAAGAATCAAGGGCGTCCTTGCCTCATCCACGAGGACGCTGTCGGCCTCGTCGACAATGGCAAATTGCAGCCCGCGCAACAACAGGCGCCGGCCGGCGCCGGCGCCTTCGAGCGCGTCTATCTTCATGGCTATGGACCGCGGCTTGCCGCCCAGCACCATGCGATCGCGCAAGTAGTCGAATGCGATTTCCTTGTTACTACAATACGTCACATCGCACGCATAAGCTGTGCGCCTGGCCTGCGGGTCCATGCCCTGACGGACGTATCCCACGGTGAGCCCCAGCATTTCGTAGACGGGGCGCATGGAACTGGCATCGCGCTCCGCCAGGTAATCGTTCACCGTAATGATGTGTACGGCGCGCCCGGCGAATGCCGCAGTTGCGGCCGCCAGCGTTGCGGTCAGCGTCTTGCCCTCGCCGGTCTCCATTTCGGCGAGCATTCCGCCCAGCATGGCCCAGGCTCCGACGAGCTGCACGTCGAAATGACGCAGGCCAATGGTTCGCGTCGCGGCCTCGCGAACCAGCGCGAATGCCTCGCCGGCCAGGGCAATAGTTGTAAAACCGTCGCGCCGCAAGCGCAGCCGAAGCGCAACCGCGCGCGCGCCAATAGCCTGATCCGGAAGATTCCCAAGATCTGAGGCCGCTGCATTGACCGCCTGGACGATGCGCGTCAGCGGCCTCGTTTTGCCGGCGATGTTCCCGCCAAGATATCTCGCGGCAATAATGATCCGGTCAAGCCTGCCCTCGCGTGGCTCGTCGCGCTCCGGATAGGCGCTGGCGGCCATTGCTGCGGAGATCGAAGCCATCAGACCGAGAAACGCTTCATGAAAAGCTGCCGGACGGAACGGTAAAGGCGCCATGCGGCTGGTTCCGATCCGTGCTCGAAGCGCACGTACACGTGTTCGCCGAGAACAAAGGCCTGCGTGGCGGGCAATTCCAGTTCGAATTCAAACCAGGTGTTGAGCGTCTTCGGCTCTTTTGAATCGTGAGGATCCACTACGGCTTGCCCGCCACCGATGCTCGACATCGCGAGATTGGCGAGCTTGTTCGTCGCCGCGGGAGATTCCCTGCGAATCGACGCGCTGAACGTTTCGTAAACGCGGCCCGCAAGCTTGACTTCCACCCGCTCCGTACGCGTTCTCACCAGATCCACCTGATCTTGCGAAACCAGTACCCGGGCCGTCACCACGGCTGCCGGAACCACGTAGCCGATCTGTTGCCCCTTGCGTACAAATCGGTCGGGGAGATCCCGGGCCCCCGGCAATACAAACGTGCCGCTGGTCGGACTTAGCACCGTCAATTCCCTGACAAGAGTTCTGGCCTGCTCCAATTCCACGGCCGTCGCCCTCATCTCGTCTTGTGTACGTTGCCAGCGCGACCGGTCTGCGATTGATTCTGCCTGCGCCCGGACCTCAAGCAGGTGAAGTTGCGCCTCGAGGACGCGCATTTTTGGCAGCAAGGTCGGATCGTCCGCGACTATCAGCACGCTACCCTGTCTGACCAATGAGCCTGGGTCCGCAGCAATTGTCCGGACAAATCCGTCTGCGCCCGCACGCACCTGTGCATCATCGGGAACCCAAATGACGCCTTCCGCACGAGTCCATAGCGGAAGCGGCAAAAAACACAGCAGTACTACCAGCGTGACAGCAACCGTACCAGAAGCAAACAGCGCGCGAACGCGGTGACGACGCAGCCGCGGGTGATGCACCAGATAAAACATCGCCTTCACGAGGGGGAAGATCAGGGCGGTAACCATCGCCCATAGCGCAAGCAGCACGCCTACGACCATGTAAGTGCTGGCGATGAAAATTGCAATCGCCACCATGACGAAAGTGCGATAAAGGAAGGATGCAATCGCGAAAAACACGAACCACCAGCGTTCGCTCGGGGTAGCCTCGAATGGCGGCAGCTTCAGGCCGAAGAACCGTGTCTCCAGCAGATATCCCAGGTATTGCTGCGCCCGAGTCCGAAGATTCGGGATCTGCGTGATATCGGCAAGGATGTAGTAACCGTCATATCGCAGCAATGGGTTGCCATTGAATATCACGGTCGACACGCCCGCTATCAACATGATGTTGTAGAGCACCGCGCGAATGATGCCGGGTTCGACTTCCAGCCACAGGAACAAAGCCAGCGAAGCAATGAAAACCTCGACAATCATCCCGGCCGCCCCCACGATGGCGCGGCGGTGGGTCTCCCGGAATGCCGATGCCGACGATGCGTCCACATAAGGTACGGGCATTAGCACCAGCAGCATGATGCCCATTTCGTGCACTTCCCCGCCCCACGCCTTGGTCGCGCAGGCATGACCGAATTCGTGGAACAACTTGAGCACCGGAAACGTCAACCACAACAGCACCAGGTTTTGCGGCGCAAGAACGCGATCGCCGAGATCCTGGCTCAATTCCTGCCAATGCGCCGCCGCGGTAAATAACGCAAAGCCCACTACTAGCAGCCAGACTATGGCGCCCATGACGCCGAAATAAGGGCGGAACCAGGGCAGCCAGCGCTCCAGCCAGCGATCCGGATCGAACAACGGAATGCGAATCGCCAGCGGGGACAGCAGATTCTGATACCAGGTCTTGCGCTGGCTCTTACTCGCGCGCCGCAACAGTTCCGCGATATCCGGCGTCACTTCGGATTGCAGTACCTCTGCCGAATGCAGCTGGCCAAGAAGTCGGATGACTTCTTCCTGAGTCGGCGCATCATCGGCGAATTTTGCGATCGCGCTTTCCCAGATCGCGTTGACCGTGCGATAACCGTTCATCAGGCCGATGACGTAATGCGCGGTGGGGTTAAAGCGGTGCATGCGCCGGGAAATGCGGTCTTCGAGGACATACCAGAGCTCGCCACGGTAATGATGGCGATGTATGCGCACATGGCTTCTGAGCCGGGGCCTCAATTCGGCGATACGGTACCAGGAAGGGCTGTGCAGATCCGACATGCGATTGAAGTGCTAGCGGTTCACGGCATCCACGACCACAGCCACAGGCGCACCCAATCGGTCAGGCTATGAGTCCAGATCCAGAATAAATGCCGGTCATCGATATAAATCTTGCCGATGCCTTCCATGCCCGGACGAAGACGACCGGTCGCTCCCTCGAGCTGCCCCTCTACCCGGAAGAAGTTGCGCCCTTCTTTGGCGGTGTTGACCGGCGTGATCTTGGTTACCTTGAAAGCAAAGCGCTCGCCCGGAATCGACGAGACGGTCAATTCGCCGCCCTGGCCCAATGCAACATGGGCGATGTCGCGCTCATCAACTTGCAGTGCGAGACGAAATCCATCGAGCGGTGCAATCTCGAAGAGCACTTGTCCGCGTTCGACCGGGGAACCCAGGCTCTGCGACAAATCACCGCTTACAATAAAGCCATCAAAAGGCGCCACCATCTCCGAACGCGCAAGTTGCTCCTCGACCAAGGCAAGCTGTGCCTGGCTCTGCGTTACTTGCGCACCGACCATTTCCGCCTGCGCGCGATCATGGGAGGCCATCGCCTCGCGATATTGCTTGATGTATTGGTCGCGCTGGCTGCTCAGTTTGACGCGCTCCAGAACAAGGTCGCGGTCCTCGAACTTGCCGATGACAAGCCCCGCCTTGACCGTATCTCCTGCCCGGTAAGGCGCCTCCTTGACATAGCCGTTGAAGGGAGCGGTTACCGCGCGCTGCACCGTGCCTTCCACGGTTGAATTCGCCGATACTCTGAAATCGCCCGTTGCAAGCGCCATAAAAACCGCCACCGCCGCAAGCGCGACGACACCGAGTTTGAGACCGGCATGCCCGGGGCCCACCAGCTTCTTCCAGACACTCTCGGCCGACTTGGCGGCGTGCAGCGACAGCCCTTCCTCGCTTTGCCTTTTCAGTTCGATGATCGGTCCGGCAATCGCGACCACCGCCTCGCAAATGTCGAGCGAGGGCACATCGAAGCGGTAACCGGGCGCGCGTTCCAGGGTCAGCGCACCGACGATCTGATCTGCACTGATTAACGGAAACGTCGCAGCGCTGCCGCCTTCCGACTCCCGTAGCAAGGCCTCGTGTGCATGCGCCACGACGGCGCGCGAATCGCGCTCCGGCGGGAAAACGACCGCCTCGGCCTGATCGATCGCCTCCTCCATCGCGCCTTCGACTGCCCGCAGGAGATTCGCGCGCCGATCAAACTGCGCCGAATGTGACACTGCGCAAACCTTGACGCGTTGGCCTTTAAGAATGCCGAGAACGACGCGGTCGCA
>JANXVW010000126.1 GCA_025351455.1 Betaproteobacteria bacterium
TGTCGAGGTTTCCCGTGCCGCTCAGGCATTGCTCGAGCGCATGGTTGAACTTGGTCCGGTCTTCCGGGTGCAGGCACTCCACCAGCTTGTCATAGGGCAATATCGCCTGGTCGCTGCGCATGCCGAACAGGCGCAGGCTCATGTCCGAAGAGCGCACCATCGAACTCTTGACGTCGAATTCGCAGGTGCCGATTTCGGCAAACGCCATCGCCAGTTTTTCGCGGTCCAGGCTGGCTTTCAGCGCATCGAGGGTGCTGCGGGTGATTTCCTCGGAATCGCGCAGTTTCGCGGTCGAAGTCTGCAGCTCGGAACTGGCGCTCTCGAGCTTTCGGTTTGCCGCGGCCAGGTGCAGATGAATTTCCGCGAGCTGGTATTCCAGCTCGGCCACGCGCCGTTCGGCCGCGCGCTGCTTGTCGTCCGCTGCCGGTTCGGCATTCACGTTGCTGGCGGAACGGATTTTTTTGGGAGAATTCACGAATTCGACCGCAAGAATCGGTGGTTAAGTCCGGAGAAAATTCACGGGTGAGGCAACCCCTTATTATTAATATGGGGGGAAGACACTGCGGCTATTTTGCAAGCATCATGCCAAGGGGATTCTGAGCGAAACCCGGGCGGCAGGCAACCACCCGGGCACGGGTGACGGGATCGCCCGCGCGAACGATACGCCCGTCGTCAGGCGTGGCCCCGCGACGCCTCGATGGCGTGGCATAACGCCGCGGTCACTTTTGCCGTGGTAGCGCGACCGCCCAAATCCGGCGTAAATACGCGGGAACTGGTCACCTGCTCGATGGCGCCCATGAGCCGGGCGGCGGCGCTGAACTCGCCCAGGTGTTGAAGCATCATCACCGCTGTCCAAAAAGTGCCAATCGGATTGGCGATGCCTTGCCCGGCGATATCGAGGGCAGAGCCGTGAATCGGCTCGAACATGGAGGGGAATTTGCGTTCGGGATTGAGGTTGGCCGTGGGCGCGATGCCCAGGCTCCCCGATAGCGCGGCAGCAAGGTCCGACAGGATGTCGGCGTGCAGATTCGTTGCCACCATGACGTCCAGCGAGCGGGGTTTCAGGACCATGCGCATGGTGGCGGCATCCACCAGCATCTTGTCGGTCTGTACGTCCGGATAATCCGTTGCGATGCGCGCGAAAATTTCGTCCCACATCACCATGCCGTGGCGCTGTGCGTTGGATTTGGTGATCAGGGTCAGTCGCCGTTGCGGACGTTTGCGTGCCAGCTCGAAGGCGAAGCGCTGAATGCGCTCGACGCCGTGGCGCGTGAACACGGCAATTTCCGTCGCCACTTCCTCGGGCAATCCGCGATGGGTGCGGCCGCCTTGTCCGGAATATTCACCCTCGGAATTCTCGCGCACGATGACCCAGTCGAGGTCTGCCGGGGCAGCGAGTTTCAGCGGCGGGTCGATGCCCGGCAGCACGCGGGCGGGGCGCACGTTAGCGTACTGGTCGAAGCTCTGGCAGATGTTCAGCCGCAAGCCCCAAAGCGAAATATGGTCCGGCACTTCTTTCGAGCCGACCGCGCCGAAATAGATTGCATCGAATGGCTTGAGCTGGTCGAGTCCGTCGGCCGGCATCATGGCGCCATGCTTCAGGTAATAGTTGCTGCCCCAGTCGAAATGCTCGAAGCGCAGGGCGAAGCCGCCGTCTTTCTTCGCAAGCGATTCGAGCACTTCGATGCCGGCCGCGATGACTTCGGTGCCGATGCCGTCACCGGGGATTGCTGCAATTTTGTACGTTTTCATAAAACTTTCCCAAAGCCGAAATTCTCACCTCAAAGACGCGAAGGAACGCAAAGTAAGCACGAAAAAAGGATGAGACGGGCGAAATGCTTGTGACCCCACGGAATCCTCGTCGATATCAGTCGCGTCCCTCCTGTCTTTACTTTGCGTTCCTTCGCGTCTTTGCGGTGAAAGTGTGGCTCTTTAGATTGAAGAAGCGATGGCCTTGCCCACGTCTTCGGTGTTCGCCTTGCCGCCGACGTCTGGCGTGCGCGGTCCGTCTTGCAGGCACTGCTCAATGGCCTGGAGAATGGCTGCGCCAGCCTGAGGATAACCCAGGTGATCGAGCATCATGGCACCCGACCAGATCTGGCCCACCGGATTGGCGATTTTTTTGCCGTAAATGTCTGGCGCGGAGCCGTGCACGGGCTCGAACAACGATGGAAAAAGCCTTTCGGGATTAATGTTGCCAGAAGGCGCGATGCCGATGGTCCCCGCGGTCGCTGGTCCGAGATCGGAGAGGATATCGCCGAACAGGTTCGAGGCAACCATGACATCGAAGCGCTGTGGGTTCAGCACCATCTGGATCGTCAGCCCATCGATATGGTACTGGTTGGTCTTCACCTGCGGGTAATTCTTCGCCATCGCTGCGAAGCGCTCGTCCCAGTAGGGCATCGTGATCGAAATGCCGTTCGATTTGGTCGCTGATGTCAGCAGTTTGCGCGGACGCTGCATGGCCAGCTCGAAGGCGTATTTCATGATGCGGTCCACGCCCTTGCGCGTAAAAATCGACTGTTGCATGGCCATTTCGCGGTCGGTGCCTTCGAACAGCCGGCCACCGACCGCGGAATATTCGCCTTCGGTATTTTCGCGCACCACGTAATAGTCGATGTCGCCGACCTTGCGCCCGGCCAGCGGTGGCGTGATGCCCGGCATCAAGCGCACCGGACGCAAGTTGACGTACTGGTCGAAACCGCGCCGGAACAGGAGCAGAGAATCCCACAGCGACTTGTGGTCCGGCACTTTCGCCGGCCAGCCGGTGGCGCCGAAGTAAATGCAGTCGTGGTTTTCGATCTTTGGGCGCCAGTCGGGCGGCATCCACCAGCCGTGCTTGTCGTAGTTGTCGCAGCTCCAGTCGAAGTGATCGAAGGACAATCCGATGCCGAATTTCCGTGCAGCAGCTTCCAGCACGCGCACGCCTTCGGGCATGACTTCCTTGCCGATGCCGTCGCCGGCGATGACTGCAATTTTGTGAGTTTTCATTTACACCCTTTGAAGCGACGATCGGTTAACACGAAGGAGGACGAAGGAAATACGAAGGCGCACGAAGGAGAGCGATTATTCCGCGATCGGCAAATGAGCAAACGTGTGAATTTCCCCATTATCAATGGATCGCATATGAGCGCCGAGCTTCCAGAAGTTCCTTCACAATAGTTTCCGATTTTCCTTCGAGTCCCTTCGTGTTTTCTTCGTGACCCTTCGTGTCAATGAGGGTGCCTTTACTAGAAATTGACGTTGTCCTTGCCCTTGAGCTTGAGGATCTTACGCGCATCGTCGGGCGTCGCAATCTCCAGGCCGACTTCCTCGATGATGCGGCGGATCTTGGACACCTGGTCGGCATTGGCCTTGGCCAATTGACCCTTGCCGATCCACAGGCTGTCTTCCAGGCCGACGCGCACGTTCCCGCCCATCACTGCGGATTGCGTGGCGATGTACATCTGGTTGCGGCCGCCGCCGAGTACCGACCACTGGTACTGGTCGCCGAACAGCCGGTCCGCCGTGCGCCGCATGTGCATCACGTCTTCGGGATGCGGCCCGATGCCGCCGCGGATGCCGAATACGGACTGGATGAACAACGGTGCCTTGACCAGGCCGCGGTCGAGGAAGTGCGCCGCGGTATAGAGGTGGCCGATGTCGTAGCACTCGATTTCGAAGCGGGTGTTGTTCTCGCTGCAGGATTGCAGGATATGGGCGATGTCCTTGAACGTATTCTTGAAGATGCGGTCGTCGGACCCGGCGAGGTAGGGCTTTTCCCAGTCGTACTTCCATTCTGTGACGCGGGGAATCATTTCGTACAGGCCGAAGTTCATCGATCCCATGTTCAGCGAGGCCACTTCCGGTTTGAGCTGCAGCGCCGGTTGCAGGCGATCTTCGATGCTCATCGTCGGCGCACCGCCGGTGGTGAGGTTGATCACCACATCGGACGCTGCTTTGATCTTCGGCAGGAACTGCAGGAACATCTTCGGATCCTGCGTCGGGCGACCGTCCTTCGGTTCGCGCGCATGCAAATGCACAACCGCGGCGCCGGCTTTTGCCGCGCCAATTGCGGCTTCCGCAATCTCGTCGGGCGATATCGGCAGGTAGGGCGACATCGAAGGCGTATGGATCGCGCCGGTCACGGCGCAGGTGATGATGACTTTGTTTGCCATTTTCTAATTTCTCCAGTCCAGATCAAGATCGTTCACCGCAAAGACGCAAAGGAAAGACATAGGCGTTTCGATCACGTATTTTGACCTGATCCGATGCGTCCACGTCCTGAATTAAGGGCACAATTATCATTTCGTTTTTCTTTGCGTCTTTGCGGTGAAAATTTCAGTCTTTGATTTGCATTAAACGCTTGTGCGCGATCAGCGCCATGAGCCGGCGATCGCGCCAAGCTTCGCGTTCGGCGTGTTTGCCTTGCGGCATGATCTTGCGGCGCTCACCGTCCACCTTGGCCACCAGAGCGTCGTCCCACGGATCGTTCTTCGTATTGCTCATCATGCCGTGCAGAACCGGGCCGTAGCGTTTCGCATAATCCGGGACGCCGCCAGGCGCGTTGAGGTCGATAGTCTCGAACGGCCCCATGAACGACCAGCGCAAGCCGAGTCCGTCCTTGATGCATTTGTCGAGGTCTTCCACGGAAACATAGTCCTCTTTCACCAGCCTCCAGGATTCCAGGAGCAGGGCGGCCTGCAAACGGTTCAGGATGAAACCTTCGATTTCCTTCTTGACCGTGATGGCGACCTGGCCGACCTTGTCGTGCAGCGCACGGGTTTTCGCCACGACGTCCGGGCTGGTCCATGGCGCAGGGGAGATTTCCACGATGGGCACGATGTGTGGCGGATTGACCGGATGGGCAACAATGCAACGATGGCGACCCTTGAGGCCTTCGCTGAAGCGCGACGCAGGAATCGTCGAAGTCGAACTGGCGAGAATGCAATGCGCTGGTGCCGCTTCATCCATCTGCCGATAGACCTCGCGCTTCACGTCCAGTTTTTCCGAGGTGTTTTCCTGTACGTAGTCCGCATCCTTGACGGCATCGGCCAGGGTGCCTGCGGTGGTCACGCGCTGCACGACAACATCGGCGGATTCACCGATCAGGCCGAATTCGTGCAGCTCTTCGAGGCCTTCCTTGATCAGCGCGAGTGCTTTCTCCGCCGCGCCAGGTGCGGCGTCGTACAACTTGACCGGATGGCCGGCGCGCGCGAACACCATCGCCCATGCACGACCGATCAAGCCCGATCCTATGATTGCGACCTTCTCCATTTTTGTTATCCCTCAAAGCGAAACGAATTCCTCACCGCATTTTCATGCCTTCCCTTTGCGTTTGCTCTGCGCCTCCGCGCCTCTACGGTGAAATGTTGAACCAGGACTTAACCAAGCATCTCGACGCCGGCGCAGACGGAAATCGCCTGGCCGGTGATGTTCCTGCCGACATCGCTGGCAAGATACAAGGCCATGTTGGCGATGTCGTATGGGCTGACCATGCGGTGCATCGACACGCGCTCCAAAGATATTTTCTTCTGTTCCTCGAAGCTGATGCCCACGGCTTGGGCCTTGGCGCGGATCACGCGATCGATGCGTTCGCCCTCGACCACGCCTGGCTGGATGGCATTGACGCGGATGTTGTCCGGTCCGACTTCCATCGACAGGCTCCTGGTGAAACCGACCACGCCCCATTTGGCCGCGGCGTAGGGCGTGCGGAACGGAAAGGCGAGGCGTCCGGCCGCAGAGGAAAGATTGACGATCGACCCCCCTCCCGCGGCTTTGAGCAGGGGCATGGCCAGCCGTGTGACGTAATACATTCCGTTCAGGTCGACCGCTATGCAGCGTTCCCATTCCTCGATCGGGATGTCCTCGACTTTGCCGGTCGGTCCGGCGATGCCGGCGTTGTTGATCAGGCAGTCGAGGCCGCCGAGTTGTCGCTTGACGTCGGCGAACAACTGGTCGATGTCCGTGAGCTTCGACACATCCGTGAGCGTTGCAGTGACGCCCGGAAATGTCTTGAGCGTGTCGGTGATGGCCTCTTTGGCGACGTCGCAAATGTGGATGCGGGCGCCGGCTTTGTGAAAAACATCGGTCATTGCGCGGCCGATGCCGCCGGCGCCGGCGGTGATCAGGACACGCTTTCCCTTAGCAGCTATTTCCATCTCGATGGATCCCCGTCAGCGGTTACGATGCAATGCGAATGTCGCGAAGGCGCGCAAATGAAATGAGGCCGGGCGCTTCCCGGCCTCATTTTCGATGCGCATTAATCGCGTGTTCCAGTCAGCGCTTGAAGCCCGACCGGATCCAGTCCAGGCTCTTCATCCCGTCCGGCGGGCTGATCTTGTCCGGCGAATACGACCGGATGTTGACCAGCGTGATCTTGCCGTTGACTTTCCTGACAGTACCGTAGGGCACCGGCTGCACCGCTTGGTGGCCCTTGCCGAGTGCCATGTCCACGGTGCCCGAAACCGATTCGAATTTCATGTTCTCGAACGCGGCGATGATTTGTTCGACGCTCGGGTCCTTGGCCTTGTTCGTTGCCTGCGCCTTCTCATAGGCGGCTTTTGCTCCGAAAAATGCTGTGGCCATGTGGTAGGAGGCATAGACCGGTTGGGCCTTGCTGGTTTCCTCGAATTTCTTGCGGAACCACTTGTTGAGCGCGGTAGGCGGGGCGTACGGTCCGTTGGGCCCGCGCGCGCCGATGATCGTGCCGTCCGGAATCTGGTCGGCCAGCCGTTCGAGCACGGTGTCGCCGCAAATGATGACGTTTGGCATCGTCTCCAGCAGGCTGCGCGGCGCGGCTTGCAGCAGGAAAGCTTCAAGGTCGCCGCCCCACAATGAGTTCTGCATCATCTCCGCACCACTGCTGAGCAGGGCCGACACTTCGGTGTTGTACTGGCCGGCGCCGAGCTTCGGCGTGACGTTGGTGGCGATCTGCGCATCGGGTTTCAGGATCTTCAGGGATTCCGTGAAGTCCGACCAGGCATCCTGGCCCCAGGCGTAGTTCGGGTTCACGCCGGAGAAGGTTTTCAGATTCGGAAAGGCTTCGGCGATGTAGCGGGCCGCGGCGACGTTTTCCTGGGTCGCCATGGTCGTGGTGCGGAACACGTACTTGTAGCTGGCTTCCTCGAACACGCGATTGGTAGCGCAATCGAACAGCACGGTGAGTTTCTGCATTTCCTCGGCCACCGGCGCCACGGCCAGGCAGTCGCCGCTCGAGATGACACCGATCACCATGTCGACATTCTGGCGCGTGATTAGGTTGCGGTACTCGGTCACCACCTTGGTCGGTCCACCCGCTTCGTCGACATAGACCAGTTCGATCTGGCGTCCGCCGAAGCCTTTTTTGTCGTAACCCGGAACCTGCCCTTTGTTGAACGCCTCGGCCAGCAGATCGGCCGCATTCTTGGCCGGTACGCCGAACGGCCCGGCTGCAGGGCCTGACAGGAAGGTAATGACGCCGATGCGAAGCGGCGCGTCCTCTGCCGACACGGTTTGGCCGAGCAACGCGGCGAAAAGAAAGGCGATTGCGCCGAAATAGCGCAGGGTGCGGGCCATGTGGACTCCTCCGGTGGATCGTTATAGTTATGGACTACTTGACCTTGCGAAAACCGGCCCAGGCGTTAACGCCTTGCGTCGGGCCGCGGCTGACGCGGATTATAACTAACTAACTAACGTGGGCTGCCCCGGTTCGGCTAAAATCCGCTGCCGGGCAAGGTTTTGATTATTTGCGATCCGGCGGCAGCGGACCAGGATTGAACCTTCTCGCCCTCGATACTTCCACGGAATTCTGCTCCGCCGCGCTTTTGCGCGGCGAGTCCCTGACCCATCGCGAGACGCATGCCGTCCAGCGGCATTCCGAGCTGATCCTCCCGATGATCGAGGACTTGCTGGCCGCTGCGGACTTAAAACTCTCTCAACTGGATGGCATTGCCTTCGGCGCAGGGCCGGGCTCCTTCACCGGCCTGCGGATCGCTTGCGGCGTTGCCCAGGGGCTCGCTTTCGGCGTGAACATCCCCGTCGTTCCCGTCGGTACCCTGGTTGCTTTGGCGCAGGAAGCCGGGGCGGACAAGGTCATCGCCTGCCTGGATGCGCGCATGGGCGAAATCTACTACGCGGTGTACCTGCGCGCCGGCGCATCGTGGAAGGAAATCGCCGCGCCAGGCGTGGGGCTCGCGCAATCAGCCCCGGCTGTCGAAGGCAATGGTTGGGTCGGCTGCGGGAGCGGCTTTGCCGTGTATGCGGACGAACTGGCGAAGCGCTATGCAGGACAGCTTTCCGGCGTCACGGCGGCGTTGCATCCGCATGCACGCTCGATCGCGCGTCTGGCGATGCCCGTGCTTGCGGCCGGCGGCGGCCTCCCCGCGGAGCAGGCAACGCCGATGTATGTGCGCGACAAGGTCGCCCTTAAAATGCACGAACAGCGATGAGTGCCCAACTCGACAACCTGCCGGAATTCCGGCCCATGCGTGCGGCCGACCTAGACCGGGTAATGCAAATCGAGCCGAACCTGTACACCCATCCGTGGACCCGTGGCAATTTTGACGATTCCCTGACGGCCGGCTACAGCTGCTGGGTGGTGGAGTGCGGCGGTAATCTGGCCGGCTACGGTGTACTCATGATCGGCGTGCGCGAGGCCCACCTGCTGAACCTGAGCGTGGCCGCGGCCTGGCAGCGCCGCGGATTTGGCCGCATGCTGCTCGGGCATTTCGTGAATGTCGCGCGCGGCAGTGATGCGGCGCAGATGTTCCTCGAAGTGCGGCCGTCCAATTTGGCGGCGCGGCGGTTGTACGTTGAATTCGGATTCCGCGAGATCACCGTGCGGCGCGGGTATTACCCGTCTGGCCGCGGACGCGAGGATGCAATCCTGATGGGCATCGGCTTGTGAGCCGCCGCGAGTTCGTCATGAAAGAGCTGGGCTTGTCGCCTGTGTGGGTGCGACGGCATGGCTCCCAGCCGATAGTTCCGGCGCAAGCTGACGTCGGCATGGCGGCGCAAGCGGGGGGGGGCAAACCCCTCTCACCTTCCGCGGATTCGAGGCCCACAGCGGACCGTGCAGCGCAGCTCCATGCGATGGACTGGATGGAGCTGAAGTCTTCGGCGTCAGCGTGCACGGCCTGTGTTCTGCACAACGCGCGCAAGCAGGCCGTATTCGGCGTGGGGGACGAGAAGGCCGAGTGGCTGTTCGTCGGCGAGGGCCCGGGTGCCGAGGAGGACGAACGCGGCGAACCCTTCGTCGGCCAGGCCGGCAAGCTGCTCGACAACATGCTGGCCGCGATTGCGTTGCAGCGCGGGAAGAATGTTTACATCGCCAATGTCGTCAAGTGCAGGCCCCCGGGCAATCGCAATCCGGAACCGGGCGAGGCGCATGCCTGCGAACCTTATCTCACGCGCCAGATCGAACTCCTTCGACCGCGGCTGATCGTCGCCCTAGGCAAAGTGGCGGCGCTGAATCTGCTCGGCATCGATGCGACCCTGGGGAGCATGCGCGGCCGGCTGCATCACTACCGCGGGACGCCGCTTATCGTGACCTATCACCCGGCCTACCTGTTGCGTACCCCTGCGGACAAGGCCAAGTCATGGGAGGATTTGTGTTTTGCTGTCGACACCATGAATGCATTGAAACAGCAGCAGCCCGCCCCCAATTGAAAGCTGCGGTCTATCTCGGGAGGAATGCATGAAACGAATCGTTACACTGTGGTTACTGGTTCTCGCCACGCTCGGTCTGGGCGGATGCGGCTACAACACGCTGCAGTCGCAGGACGAAGGCATCAAGGCGGCCTGGGGCGAAGTGATCAACCAGTATCAGCGGCGCGCCGATCTGGTGCCCAATCTGGTGAGCACGGTAAAGGGGTTTGCGGCGCAGGAGAAGGACGTCCTTCTCGGTGTGACCAATGCACGCGCGAAAGTGGGCAGCATCCAGGCCACGCCCGAACTGGTCAATGACCCGGCGGCTTTCTCCAGGTTCGTCGCCGCACAGGGAGAGATGACTTCCGCGCTGTCGCGCCTGCTGGTGGTCACCGAAAACTATCCGCAACTGAAATCGGACGCCAATTTCCGCGATCTGCAGGCCCAGCTCGAAGGCACCGAAAACCGCATTACCGTGGCGCGCCAGCGTTACATCAAGTCAGTGCAGGAATACAACATCACGGTACGCTCCTTTCCGAGCAACCTGACGGCCATGGTGTTCGGGCACAAGGTGAAGCCTTCGTTCACTGTGGAAAACGAGCAGGCGATTGCCAAGCCGCCCACGGTGGATTTCTCCAAACCCGAGCCTGTTCCCGCGCCGGCGAAATAAGCGCATGACCACATTTAAACGAGCCGTAGCGACATTTGCGCTGCTGCTCGTCAGCGCCTTCGTCCTCGCTGAAGACCGCCCGGTGCCACCGCTGAGCGGGCGCGTGGTCGATGAAACCGAAACCCTGACCGCCGAACAGAAGCGCTCGCTCGAAGCGAAATTGCAGGCCTTCGAGCAACGCAAGGGCAGCCAGATCGCGGTCATGATCACGGGAACGACTTTTCCGGAGCCGATCGAGTCCTACAGCATTCGCGTTGCCGACGCCTGGAAGATCGGACGCAAAGGGGTGAGCGACGGCGTCCTCGTCGTCGTCGCGAAATCGGATCGCACCATGCGCCTCGAAGTCGGTTACGGCCTCGAGGGCGCCATTCCCGATGCCGTCGCGAGGCGGCTCATCGATGAGGTTTTCGTTCCCGGATTCCGCGAAGGCAAATTCTACGAAGGGCTGGAGGCGGGCGTAGACCGGCTGATCAAGGTCATTGACGGCGAACCTTTGCCCGAAGTCAGCCAAACGCCGGCCGGCCGTGGCGACCCGCGCTCGCTGGAGTCGTATTTCGTGTTGTTCATTGTCGCAACGCTGGCGATCGGTGGGGTGTTGCGCAGGCTGTTCGGCCCCCTCCCCGGTGCGCTGTTGGTGGGAGCGGGAATCGGGCTGCTGGCCTGGCTCATCGTAGTGCCGCTACTCGTTGCACTGTTGGTCGCGGTTGTGGCTTTCTTTGTCACGCTGTTGGGCGGGGGGGGTGGACGGTTTGGCGGCGGGGGCCTTGGCGGTGGCGGATTCGGTGGCGGCGGATTCGGCGGCGGCGGTGGCGGCTTCAGCGGTGGCGGGGGCGGTTTCGGGGGCGGCGGCGCTTCGGGACGCTGGTGAGATGAACCTCCCGCGCTTGTTTCGCCATTTGATGTCGCCGCACTGGCGGGTGCGGCGTTCCTTTCCGCCAGCAGCGCTGGCGCGCATCGAACAAGCAATTGCGCAATCTGAAACCCGGCATGGCGGCCAGATTCGTTTTGCCGTCGAGCACGCGTTGGATACGGCATCCCTGTTGCGCGGACTGGCCGCACGCCAACGCGCGCTGGAGGTGTTTTCGGCGCTCAAGGTCTGGGACACCGAGCACAACAACGGCGTGCTGATCTATCTACTGCTGGCCGATCGCGATGTCGAGATCATTGCCGATCGCGGCATCCATGGGCGGGTCGACGCGCAGAGCTGGGAGGCGACATGCCGTGAAATGGAGGGCGCATTCCGCGAGGGTGATTTCGAACAGGGTGTTTTGCGCGGGATCGGCCGGGTTTCGGGTTTACTCGAATTCCATTTCCCAGGAGGCCGTCAGGGCACAAACGAATTGTCTGACAAGCCGGTCGTACTTTAGGCCACCTCACCCCCCGCGCTCTCCCCCGCAAGCGACGCAGAGGGGGCTTTGGGGCGCATGGATAGAGGCCTATTAGCTGCGATCCTGATCGTGCCAGTGTTTGCGGGTCAGATAAGCCATCGCGGCCGCGATGAACAAGCCGAACGTGATGATGATGGCCTCGATCGGCACGTCGATTTTAATCATCAGGGCGTAGACCCCCAGCAGCACCAGGATCGACAAGTTTTCATTGAAATTTTGCACGGCAATCGAGTGGCCGGCTCCCATCAGCAAATGCCCGCGGTGTTGCAGCAGCGCATTCATCGGCACAACGAAATACCCTCCCATCGCGCCGATCAGGACCAGCAGGACAATCGCGATGCGCCAGTCGGAGACGAAAACCATCGTGACGACGAGGAGCCCCATTGCGATGCCCACAGGCAATACGCGAACCGCGCGCTTCAATGAAACGTATTTTGCCGCCAGCACCGAGCCGAGTGCGATGCCGACCGCGACGACGGCGGTTAACTGGGTCGCCTTTTCCAGGTTGAACTTCAAGGCCATCGAGGCCCAGGTCAACACGATCAGGCGCAGGGTCGCCCCCACTCCCCAGAACAGCGTGGTCACCGCGAGAGAGACCTGGCCGAGCGGGTCGCGCCACAGCAGCCGGAAGCTGTGCCAGAAGTCCTGCATGATGAATACGGGGTTGCGCTTTTGCAGCTTGTGGTCGATGGCCACTTTAGGAATATAGAGGTTGATCAACGCTGCAATGAAGTAAAACGCCAGGATGACCGTGATCGCCAGTTCCGGAGGCGTATCGATACCGGTTTCGATGAGTGGGAAGTCGGCGCGCGCGAAAACATAGTCGGCGAACTTGTGGCTGACCATGATGCCGCCGAGGATGGAGCCGAGGATGATTGCGGCCACGGTCAGGCCCTCCATCCAGCCGTTGGCGAGCACCAGTTTCTGGTGAGGCAGGTACTCGGTCAGGATGCCGTATTTGGCCGGCGAATACATCGCGGCGCCGACGCCGACAAGTCCATAAGCCAGCAATGGATGCATGCCCATTAACATCGCGATGCATCCGAGCAACTTCACGGCGTTGGACACGAACATCACCCGGCCCTTGGGCAGCGAATCCGCGAACGGGCCCACGAAAGGCGCCAGCACAATGTAGGCGAACACGAAGAATTGCTGCAGCACCGGGGTTTGCCATGCCTGAGCATTGAGGCTTGCCAGCAGGGCGATGGCGGCAAACAGCAACGCATTGTCAGCGAGCGCGGAAAAAAACTGCGCGGCCAGGATGGTATAGAACCCGCGGTTCATGGTGTCGGGGCGGGCAGAGGCGGTGAATCGATTTTTTCGTTGGCAATCATTGCGTCTTTGGCCGGCGGCTTTATACCACATTAATGTGCCGGTATTGCGCGTCCGGCGTAATCAGGCCGCCTGACTGCGCGTGCGAACGCATAGAATATCGACTCGGCACTTCTTATTATTCCAAAGTTGGGAAAACAAACCTTACATGGCCCGCCCGATTCAGGCTAGTTTCGACCTCGCTGCCCTGAGAAACAATTTCGCCATTGCCCGCCGGCAATCGGGCCGAGCCTCAACAATGGCAGTGGTCAAGGCCAACGCATACGGGCACGGCTTGCTGCGGGTGGCGCGCGCGCTCGCGGACACGGATGCATTCGCGCTGCTGGAACTCGATGATGCAGTGCGATTGCGCGATGCCGGCTACCGGCAGCGCATCCTGCTGCTGGAAGGTTTTTTCTCGGCGGCGGAACTGCCGGAAATCATGCACCATGGATTCACCACCATGGTGCATGCCCGCGAGCAGGTGCAGTTGCTCAAGACCCAGCGCGGCGGCAAGAAAATCGATGTTTTCCTGAAGTTCAATACCGGCATGAACCGGCTTGGATTCCCCGCCGGCGACGCCGCCAACGTGATCGAAGAGGTCAAGGCGCTGCCTTGCGTCGACAAAATCGTGCTGGCAACGCATTTTTCCGATGCCGAGGGGGTCAGCGGCATCGACTGGCAAATGCGCGAATTCGACGATCACGTCGCCCGTCCCGGTTTTGGACGCTCGCTGGCAAATTCGGCGGCGATGCTGCGCTTTCCCGAAGCGCGCGGCGACTGGGTGCGCCCGGGCATTATGCTGTACGGCGCGAGTCCGCTGGAAGAGGCCACCGCGTTGAAGCTGGGGTTGAGGCCGGTCATGACGCTGAAGAGCGAAATCATCGCCATCCAGCAACTCAAGGCGGGCGACACTGTCGGCTATGGAAGCCTGTTTTCAGCTGATCGCGACATGCGCATCGGCATCGTCGCGTGCGGCTATGCCGACGGCTATCCCCGGCACGCCTACAACGGCGCGCCGGTGCTGATCGAAGGAATCCGCGTGCCGATGGCGGGACGCGTATCGATGGACATGCTGTGCGTGGACCTGACCAATGTGCCCCATGCAAGCGTCGGCAGTCCGGCGCTGCTGTGGGGTGACGGCCTGCCGATCGAGGAAGTGGCCGCAGCGGCGGGGACGGTCAGCTACGAATTGATGTGCGCGCTCGCCCGCCGCGTGCCCGTAAGCGAGACGGACTGAAGCGATGGCGAAGGCAAAAACGATCCATACCTGCACCGAGTGCGGCGGTCAGACCCTGAAATGGCAGGGTCAATGTCCGCATTGCACCGCATGGAACACGCTGGTCGAAACCATTGCGGAAAAGTCATCGGGATCGCGTTACCAGTCGGTCGCGGAAGCCAGCAAGCTGCAAAAGCTTGCGGACGTCGAAGCCCGCGAAGAGCCGCGCCGGCCGACGGGTATTGACGAACTCGATCGGGTGCTCGGCGGCGGGCTGGTCACTGGCGCCGTGGTGCTGATCGGGGGCGATCCGGGAATCGGCAAATCGACGCTATTGCTGCAGGCCCTGGCGATCCTTGGTGCTAGCTGCAATGCGATCTATGTGAGCGGGGAGGAATCCGCGCAGCAGATCGCGCTGCGGGCGCGTCGGCTCGCGGTCGACGCCTCCGCGCTGAATCTGCTGGCCGAAATTCAGCTGGAAAAAGTGTTGTCCGTGCTGACGGCGCAAAAGCCCGACGTCGCCGTGATCGACTCGATCCAGACGGTTTATTCCGAGGCGCTGCAGTCCGCGCCGGGCAGCGTTGCGCAAGTGCGCGAATGCGCCGCGCAACTGACGCGCTTTGCAAAGTCCTCCGGCACGTCGCTGCTGCTGGTGGGCCACGTGACCAAGGAGGGGGCGCTGGCGGGCCCGCGCGTACTCGAACACATGGTCGACGCCGTGCTGTATTTCGAGGGCGACACGCATTCGAGCTTCCGGCTGGTGCGCGCGGTCAAGAATCGCTTTGGGGCCGTCAACGAACTCGGCGTGTTCGCCATGACCGAGCGCGGTTTGCGCGGCATCTCGAATCCCTCCGCGTTGTTTCTGTCGCATCACGAGACGCAGGTCGCGGGCTCGTGCGTGATGGTCACCCAGGAAGGCAGCCGTCCGTTGCTGGTGGAAGTCCAAGCGTTGGTGGACGAGGCGCATGCGCCGAATCCGCGGCGGCTCAGCGTGGGCCTGGAACCAAACCGGCTGGCGATGCTGCTTGCGGTGCTGCACCGCCATGCCGGCATTGCCGCGTTCGACCAGGACGTCTTCGTGAATGCGGTTGGCGGCGTCAAGATCGATGAGCCCGCGGCGGATTTGCCGGTGTTGCTGGCGATCGTGTCATCGCTGCGCAACAGGCCGTTGCCGGAAAAACTGGTTGCCTTCGGCGAAATCGGCCTGGCTGGCGAGGTGCGCCCGGTGCAGCGCGGCCAGGAACGTCTGAGGGAAGCGGCCAAGCTGGGCTTCAAGCTGGCGATCATTCCGAAAGCGAATGCGCCCAGGACCGCGATCGAGGGCATCGAGGTGGTCAGCGTGGAGCGTGTGGAAGAGGCTGTGGCGCGAGTGCGTTGAGGCGAACGACGGCGGGCGGCGCAGAAAGGCTTTCGCCGTGGCGCCCGCATCCAGGGAAGTCCTTCAGCGCAGCAGGAACAGGGTCGCGGCCGCGATCACCATGAGCCCGCTGCCGATCCAGACCAGTTTCAGATGAGCGGTTTTGATGCCGGATGCCATGGCGCCCGGTCCGCCGCCGGCTGATTGCTGCCAGGTCGCGCTGCCAGAAAAGGTAGCGGCAGACGCCGACGCGGCGGCACGTTTTGCATCCGCCAGCGATTTCAGACGGGCAATTTTCTGGGTTTCCGAAAATTTATCCAGTTCCTTTTCCATACCGGTCAACGCGGCCAGCCGCATGGTGGCGTCGAACGAGTCGAAAGCCTTCGACAGGCCGAGTGCCGGGTTGGAGGACTCAAGCGCGGGGTTGGACATGTCCGGCTGGGCCGAATCGGTTTCGGAATGCGCAGACGCACGGTCGTCCGCCATGTCGAGTATTCGCGCTTCCTTGTCTTCCTGGCGCGTCAACGGCGAATCGGGTTCGACAAAAGGCGCGTCCGCCGCATCGGTGGAGTTTTGCCTTAGCACGGATATTCTCGGTGCCGCCGACTCGCCCGACAGCGCCGAAAGCGCCTGGCGCAGATCATGCGATAGATCCTTCGCTTTCTGGTAGCGATCGTCGAGATTCTTGGCCAGCGCCTTGGCAATGATGAAATTGAGCACATCCGGCAGTTCCGGGTTCAGCGTTCGCGGCGCCGGCGGATTGAAGTTCATGGTCTGGTACATCACGCCGTGGATATTGTCGGCGACGAAGGGCGACGTGCCGGTCAGCATTTCATAAAGCACCACACCCAGCGAGAAAATGTCGGAGCGCGTGTCGGCGCGCTTGCCGGAGACTTGTTCCGGCGACATATATTTGGGCGAACCGAGGATCATGCCGGTCATGGTCTTGATCTCGTTGTTGCGCATGCGCGCGATACCGAAATCGGTGATCTTCACCAGCCCGTCATTCAGCACCATGATGTTGGCGGGCTTGATGTCGCGATGGATGATCTGGCCGTCGTGCGCGAACTGCAGGCCGTCGGCGACTTGCGCCGCGATATCCAGGGCGTGGGTAAGCTGGATGGGGACGCGCGACTGGATCAACCGCCGCAATTCCTGGCCTTCGAGAAACTCCATCGCCATGTAGGCTACGCGATCGCTGCGGCCGATATCGTGGACGGTGACGATGTTGCGGTGGGACAACCCGCCCGCGGCCTTTGCTTCCTGGTAGAAGCGCGCTTCGTACTCGGCGAGTTCCTCCTTCGGCAGCGTCAGGTTGATGGTCTTGATGGCGACGATGCGATCGAGCATCGGATCGCGCGCCTTGTAGACGGTGCCCATGGCGCCCTGGCCGAGTTCCGAGAGGATCTCGTAACGCCCGAGCATGGTGACGGATGTTGCGTTGATCATGACTGTTTTTGCTGCTTCGCCTTGACGCTCTTGAACATCGGCCCCCAGATGGGGTGGCCGGCCTCCGCCGCATCAAGTTCGAAATTCGGATCGAGTTCGAGCGCGATGGCGAATTCTTCGCGGCAGGTGAGCGGCTGGCTGGAGACGCAGGCGATGAAGGCGAGGAATTTGTGCGCTTTGACCCGGTCGGGCCGGCTCAGGCCTTCCTCCAGGGCGAATTGCAGGCGCCGCTTCGCGACTTTGTAATTTCCCTCCTCATAATTCTGCTCCCCTTCGGCAAGATAGCTGTTGCCCGCGTAGCGGGCCGCGCCGAGGCTCTTGAATGGCCCGGTCTCACAACCCGCTAGGACGAGGGCGGCAAGTATCAGCAGCAGGGCGCGGATGTTTGGCATGTTTGTCTAATTGAATTTGTGCTTGATGCGGACCTTTTGGTCGGCTTTTATTTCGACAATCTGGGTATAGACCGGAAAGGCGCCGTTCTTGATTTCAATTTTGCGCTTTCCAGGGGCGACTTCCACTTCATTGACAGGTGGGCTGACGCCGATGCGATTGCCATCGACGAAGACTTCGCCCCACGGCGCAATCGCGAGCGTGATCATGGCGGCGCCCACGGCGACGGCAGGCGCCTCGGCTTGAGGCACGGCTTTATCCCTGGAGAAGAAGGCAAACGGCGACAACTTGCCTTCTTTTTTTTCGCTCGCGTCCGCGTTTGGCGTCTGAAGGGCGGTCTCCGGTTGCGCGCTGTCCGTACGCGCGATCCCTGTCTTGCTCTTCTTTTCCGGCGATCTGCGCGGCCCCGTTCGCGTTCCTTCGCCCTGCCGCGCGGCCGCCGGCTGCGCCAACTTTGCGGCATTGCGTTCCGCAGGTTGCGACGGCAGCGCGGAAACTTCACCGTGGCCGAGCAGGTTGACCATCACGGCGAGCGCGAACGCGCCGACTGACAGGGTTGCCGTGCCGAATGCAATGGTGCGATTGTTCAGCCAGGGTTCGATGCGCGCGAGCCAGGGCAGAGTCCTGGCTCGCGCGCCGGAAGCAACCTTCGATGTGGAAGCCTGAAGTTTGCCTTCGTGCGTGGAGACCTGGGCACGCTCGGCCGGGGAGCGGATGCCGCTGCTGCGCGAGCTGCTATAACCCACGCCGTAGACCTCATGTTCGCGGACGTGCTTGTCCGTGCGCGAACCTTCGTAGTTGAACAGCTTGGTGTAGCCCTCGGAGATATGGGATACCACTTCGTAATAGGAGCGTGAGACCAGGATCTGGCCGGGCTTGGCGAAGCCCATGATGCGCTGGGCGACATTGATGCCGTCACCGATGATGTTGGGCTGGCCGTTGAGGTCGCGGACCAGGCGCACTGGGCCCAGGTTAATGCCGATGCGCGCCGGCAGGACGGGCAAGGCGCCAGCTTTTGGGGCAAAGGACTCGCGCAGGCTCATGGCCACGAACAGCGCATCCTCCGGATCGCCGAGGAAATTGATGGCCACGCCGTCGCCGGTGTCGAGGATGATGCGGTCGTTCGGGACGATGTCGCGAATCGATTCCGCAATGAGCGCGTTAAACCGGTCTTTGAGCTGTATCTGTTCCGAGACCGGCTTCTTGGAGTACTCGGCAATGTCGAGGAACAGCACGCTGCAGATGAACGTGCGGTTGGCGCGCTCGGGCATCATCTGGGCGTCACCTGCGGCTTCGGCATCAAACGGTTTCCTTGGCAGAGCTTGGCACTTCCCGGGGAGGGAATGGTATCACCATTCGGCCATTTTCCCCTAGTGAGAATTGTTAAATTTTCTACTGGCGTCAAGCTCTTTCAGAGCAATCTTCCATGGTTTTCTAGGTTTTCGGGGACGGCTTCGATGCGCCGGTTCCGCCCACTGTAATCCCGTATCATTCCACCAGGTCCACCGCCGGTCGTTGGGACCAGGAGCGGGCCTCTTTCCTCTGTTTTTTCGTATTTTTCCGGAGCCATCTTGAACCGCAACAGCCCTTACGACACCGGCCTGGACCGAAATCCGGCCAATTACGTTCCATTATCCCCCCTGTCATTCCTTGCGCGAGCCGCCGAGGTCTATCCGGATCGGACCGGTGTGATCCACGGGGAGCATCACGCGACCTGGGGCAACATCTACGACAGGTCGCGCAGGCTGGCCTCGGCCCTGGCCCGGCGCGGCATCGGCGCCGGCGATACGGTCGCGGTCATGATGCCGAACGTGCCGGCGATGTTCGAAGCCCACTTCGGCGTGCCGATGGCCGGAGCGGTGCTGAATACCCTGAACACCCGCCTCGATGCCGAGGCCATCGCCTTCATGCTCAACCACGGCGAGGCCAAGGCCTTGCTGACCGACCGCGAGTTCTCCGCGACCGTTACTGCCGCGTTGCGTCAAGTGGATCGTCACGTGCTGGTGATCGACATCGATGATGCGCTTGGCAGCGGCGGAGATTTGCTCGGAGAGATGGACTACGAGGCTTTCCTCGCGACCGGCGACGCCGGATTTGAGTGGGCTTTGCCCGCTGATGAATGGGATGCGATAGCGTTGTCCTATACGTCCGGCACGACCGGCAACCCGAAGGGCGTGGTCACCCATCATCGCGGCGCCTACCTGAACGCTGTCGGCAACATCGTGACCTGGGCGATGCCGCATTTCCCGATTTATCTGTGGACCCTGCCGATGTTCCATTGCAACGGCTGGTGCTTTCCGTGGACGCTTGCCGCGCTGGCTGGACCAGCGTTTGTCTGCGCAGGGTGGAAGCCAAACCGGTATTCGACCTGATCCGCCGCCACAAGGTGACGCACTTTTGCGGCGCGCCGGTGGTGCACAACATGCTGATCAATGCGCCCGCCGAAATGCGCGCCGGCATCGACCACAAAGTTTCAGCAATGATCGCCGGCGCGGCGCCGCCGCAGGCGGTCATCGAGGGGATGGAGCGGATAGGGGTGGACCTGACGCACGTTTACGGCCTCACCGAGGTGTATGGCCCGGCCTGCGTGTGCGCGAAGCATCCCGAGTGGGACGACTTGCCGGGCGCGAAGCGTGCGGAATTCAACGGCAGGCAGGGTGTCCGTTACGAAATGCAGGAAGGCATGGACGTGCTCGATCCCAAAACCATGAAGCCGGTCGCGCGCGACGGCCAGACCATGGGAGAAATCTTCTTCCGCGGCAATATCACCATGAAGGGTTATCTGAAAAATCCGCAGGCGACCGCAGAGGCTTTCGCCGGTGGGTGGTTCCATACCGGCGACCTCGCCGTGATCGATGCCCACGGCTACGTCAAGATCAAGGACCGTTCCAAGGACATCATCATCTCCGGCGGCGAGAACATTTCGACGATCGAAGTCGAGGACATCCTTTACAGCCATCCCCAGGTGCTGGAGGCGGCAGTGGTGGCAAGGCCCGACGAGAAGTGGGGCGAGACGCCGTGCGCCTTCGTCACGCTCAAGGTCGGCGCACCGCCGGTCACCGAACAGGAAATCATTGCTTTCTGCCGCGGCCGGCTGGCGCATTTCAAATGCCCGCGCAAAGTCATTTTCGGCCCGCTGCCCAAGACCTCAACGGGCAAGATCCAGAAGAACGTCCTGCGCGAACAGGCCAGGGCATCGTAAACAGTTCTCACCGCAAAGACGCAAAGGACGCGAAGAAGCGCAAAAAGGCGCAATGACGGGACACGGTCGTATACGTTCTTGTGAATGGCCCAGAGGTCTCGAAGGAATTGTCGCAATTGGTGGAGTTTTGTATTCCTTAGCGACCTTTGCGTCTTTGCGGTGAAAATCATTGGACGTTAAGAATTTGACTTCGCTGCGGTAGAATTCGTTTTCTTTCCAATCTAGCCAAGGGTTCGCGAAATGAAGGTCCTGGTCGCGGTCAAGCGGGTGGTGGACTACAACGTGAAGGTGCGCGTCAAGCCGGATGGCTCGGGCGTGGAAACCGCCAACGTGAAAATGTCGATGAATCCCTTCGACGAAATCGCGGTGGAGGAGGCAATGCGCCTGAAGGAAGCCGGCGTCGCAACCGAGATCGTCGCGGTGTCGATCGGCACGGCACAGTGCCAGGAAACGCTGCGCACCGCACTGGCCATTGGCGCGGATCGAGCGATCCTGGTCGAGACCGGCGTTGAAATCCAGCCGCTCGCGGTGGCGAAGCTGCTCAAGGCGATTGTCGCGAAGGAGCAACCCGGACTGGTGATCCTGGGCAAGCAGGCGATCGATGACGACTCCAACCAGACCGGGCAGATGCTGGCCGCGCTCCTGGGCTGGTCGCAGGCCACGTTTGCCTCGAAGGTCAAAGTCAGCGGCGCATTCGCGGAAGTCACGCGCGAAGTCGACGGCGGCCTGGAAACGATATCCGTTAAATTACCCGCCGTGATCACGACTGATCTGCGACTGAATGAGCCGCGTTATGTGACATTGCCGAATATCATGAAGGCGAAAAAGAAGCCGCTGGAAACGCTGACGCCGGAAACGCTGGGCGTGGACGTTGCGCCCCGGTTGAAGACGCTGAAGGTGCAGGAGCCGCCGAAACGCAGTGCCGGCAAGCTGGTCAAGAGCGTGCAGGAACTGGTCGAAAAACTCAAAAGCGAAGCGAAGGTCATCTGATGGCTATCCTGGTCATTGCCGAGCACGACAATTCCGCAATCAAGCCGGCGCTCCTCAACACGGTCGCAGCGGCGCAGAAAATCGGCGGCGACATCGCCATCCTTGTAGCAGGACACCAATGCGCCGGCGCGGCAAAGGCGGCGGCCGCGATACCCGGTGTGAAGAAAATCCTGTTGGCCGATGCGCCGCACTATGCTCACGCGCTGGCGGAAAGCCTGGCTGCGTTGATTGTCCCCCTTGCAAAAAGTTATAGCCATGTGCTTGCGCCGTCCACGAGCGCGGGCAAAAACGTGCTGCCGCGTGTGGCCGCGTTGCTGGACGTCGCGCAGATTTCCGATATCGTCAAGGTCGAATCGGCCGATACCTTCGTGCGGCCGATCTATGCCGGGAACGCGCTCGCCACAGTGCAGTCTGGCGACGCCATCAAACTGATCACGGTGCGTTCCACGGGGTTCGACCCCGCGCCGGCGACGGGCGGGTCCGCAACCATCGAGAATGTCCCTGCGGGGGCGGACAGCGGATTGTCCTCCATGATCGGCCAGGAGCTCACCAAATCGGCGCGTCCCGAACTCACCTCGGCGCGCGTGATCGTGTCGGGGGGCCGTGGCATGGGCAACGGAGAGAATTTCAAGATCCTCGAAGTGCTTGCCGACAAGCTCGGCGCCGCGGTCGGTGCGTCACGCGCTGCGGTAGACTCAGGTTTCGTGCCAAACGATTACCAGGTCGGGCAGACCGGTAAAATCGTCGCTCCGGAGTTATACATCGCGGTGGGAATCTCCGGCGCGATCCAGCATCTTGCGGGCATGAAGGACAGCAAGGTAATCGTTGCAATCAACAAAGACGCCGAAGCGCCGATTTTCCAGGTCGCCGACTACGGTCTGGTCGCCGATTTGTTCCAGGCGGTGCCTGAATTGACTGCCGCACTCTAAAATCCAAGATCTGTCACCACAGAGCCACTAAAGGGCGCAGAGAAAACGATAACGCAAAACAATTCGGATGAGACGGGGCCATACGGTTTCCAAGATCGTCGTCATGGCGACGAATGGCGTAATTTTGGTTTCTCCTCTGAGTTCCAAGAGGGTACTCCGACGTGCTGCGCGATTAGGGTATCTGTGCTCTGTGGTGAAATTTTTCGTATCGCTTGAGGGAGTAGGAAATGTCCACATACGCAGCGCCAATCCGCGACATGAAATTCGCGGTCAAGGAATTGATCGGTCTCGACGACATTACCGGCTTGCCGGGTTGCGAGGATCTCACGCCGGATGTGGTCGATGCCGTACTCGAAGAAGCGGGGAAGTTCGCCACCGGCGTGCTCGACCCGCTGAATCGCGGCGGCGACACGACGGGCGCAAAGCTGAGCAACCATGCCGTGACCGCCGCACCCGGATTTGCCAAAGCCTTCAAACAATTTTCCGAAGGCGGCTGGACCGGATTGAATTGCGATCCGCAATACGGCGGACAGGGCTTGCCGCACATCCTTTCCGCGCAGACCTCGGAGATGTGGAACTCGGCGAACATGTCGTTCTGTCTGTGCCCGATGCTCACGGCAGGCGTGGTCGCGTCGCTGATGCGCCATGGCTCGGACGCGCAAAAAGACACCTATCTGCCGAACCTGGTGACCGGCAAATGGACCGGAACCATGAATCTGACTGAATCGCAGGCCGGGTCGGATCTTTCCGCTGTGCGCGCCAGGGCGATACCTGAAAGCGACCATTTCCGCATCCACGGCACCAAGATTTTTATCACGTGGGGCGAGCACGACATGGCGGAGAACATCGTGCACATGGTGCTTGCACGCACGCCGGATGCGCCGGAAGGCGTGAAAGGCATCTCGTTATTTGTCGTACCGAAATTCCTGGTCAACGCCGACGGCAGCCTGGGCAAACGCAACGATGTGAAATGCGTTTCCATCGAACACAAGCTTGGCATTCACGGCAGCCCTACCTGCGTGATGGCCTACGGCGACGCCGACGGCGCGGTCGGCTACCTCATCGGCGAAGAGAATCGCGGACTGGAATACATGTTCACCATGATGAATTTCGCGCGGCTCGAAGTCGGCATTGAAGGCGTGGCGATCGCGGAACGCGCCTATCAGCATGCGCTCGACTACGCGCGCAGCCGGGTGCAAGGCAGGGAAATCGGCGTCAAGAACGGAGATCGCGTCAGCATCATCCATCACCCGGACGTGCGTCGCATGCTGATGAGCATGAAGGCGCAGACGGAGGCCATGCGCGCACTGGCTACGCTGGCATCCGCGCATCTGGACAAGGCATTGCTGCATCCGGACAAGACGGAGCGCGCGAAGAACCAAGCCATGTTCGATTTGCTGACGCCGGTGGTGAAAGGCTGGTGCACCGAACAATCCATCGAAATTGCGTCGACGGGTGTGCAGATTCATGGCGGCATGGGT
>JANXVW010000129.1 GCA_025351455.1 Betaproteobacteria bacterium
CGAGCGCGTGTAAAACTGCTGGTCACGCAGTCGCTGATCGAGCTTCATCTGCTCCGCTTCGACTTGTTTCCTCGCGGTGTTGTCGGTGCCGATCAGCAGGTAGCCGATGATCGCGTCCTCATCGTCGCGCAACGCTGTAACCGAGACGATGGCGGGAAAGCGGCTGCCGTCCTTGCGGATGTAGGTCAGTTCGTAGATATCCTCGATGCCGCGCGAAGCCTTGAACACGAGCGCTTCGAAACCAGGCGTGATCGGCGTCGCCAGTTCCACGCTTAGGGCTTCGGCCCGCGCGATGACTTCCAACGGATCCGAGATGTCGGCCGGCGTGATTTTGTTGAGCACGTCCGTGGCGACGTAGCCGAGCATGCGCTCGGCGCCAACGTTGAAAATCTGGATCACGCCTTTTTCGTCGGTGGCAATGCTGGAGAAGTACGCGCTGTTGAAAATGGCATCCTGCAACGCACCGGTCTTGAGCAGGGTTTCCTGGCGCCGGAATTCCATGACGCCTTCCGAACCGCCATGTTTTCCCCCAGCATTGCCACTGGGGCCGCTTTTGGGGGTGGCTTCTTCCAGCAAGACGGACATTGGAACCTTCCTTTCGGGCAGGCGCCAGCAGTTTATCAGCGCAGCGCAACTGGGGCAAGGACTAGTCTCTTCCAATGGCATATGAGGCTGAAACCGGTTCCGTGTTTCCAACGGCATAGGAGGCTGAGATAGGGATTTTGGATCGATCATCTGTCAATGGTGATCGATATGAACGAATCGAAGCTCGATACGATCGAGCAAATACGGGAATTCTTGACGGGCACGACCGACGTTACCTTTTGCATTCCCGCCGACGAATCCACGCTGCGCGCCTTCGTCAGTACCGTGATCAGGCGATTTGGCTATTTCAGGTTGGCCAAGGCTCAGCGCGGTGTGCTCTTTGCGTATCTGCGGCGCTTGACGGGGTACTCACGAACGCATCTGTCCAGGCTGCTCGCACAATACCGCGATACGCGATCTCTCAAGCCACGGGCTCGGGCCAGCCGCACCAGCTTTGCCCGTCACTACAGCCCCGGGGATGTGGCGTTACTGGCCCAGACCGACAGTCTTCACGATACGCTCTCGGGCCCGGCGACCACGGTGTTGCTCCAACGCGCCTTTAGCGTTTTTGGCGATGCGCGCTTTGCCCGGCTGTCGCAGATCTCGGTCTCGCATCTGTACAACTTGCGCAAAGACGCGCTTTATCGAAAGCAGCGCGTGGCCTGGCAACGCACCCGACCCTCGCCGGTGGCCATTGGGATTCGTAGAGCGCCTGCCCCACGTGGTTTACCTGGCTATATCCGCATCGATACTGTGCACCAGGGCGATCAGGACGGCATCAAGGGCCTCTACCATATCAACGCCGTGGATATCGTCACCCAGTGGGAGCTGGTCGCCTCGGTGGAGCGCATCAGCGAAGCCTTTCTGCTTCCCGTGATCGGGCTGCTGCTCGAGGGTTTCCCGTTCGCCATTCGCGGCTTCCACTCGGACTCAGGATCCGAGTACGTCAACCACGAGATCGCCGCGCTTCTGGAGAAGCTGCGCGTGGAATTCACCAAATCGCGCCCGCGCCAGACCAACGACAACGCGCTGGCTGAGTGCAAGAACGGCGCCGTCATCCGCAAGCTCATGGGCTACAGCCATATCCCGCAAAAGCACGCCACCGCCATCAACGACTTTTATCGCGAAACGCTCAATCCCTACCTCAACTTCCACCGCCCTTGTTACTTCGCCGTGGACAAAATTGACGCCAAAGGAAAGATCCGAAAAACCTATCCGCGCGACCAGATCATGACGCCATGGCAGAGACTGAAATCCCTACCGGATTACCAGACGTACCTCAAACCCGGCATCCCTTCCGCAGGGCTTGACCACCAAGCCAACGCCATGAGCGATAATGAAGCCGCAAAGCAAGTCCAGCAGGCTCGAAAACTACTGTTCCAATCCATAAACCGTCGATCCAAATCCGCCGCCTGACCTCGACAGTTTCAGCCTCATCTTACGATTGGAAAATACTGCCCCTGCTTTGGCCCTTATGGCCCAGAGGGCGGCGGGGAAGGCTTTCTGCGCAGCCGTTCGCGGGCCCACATGACGTAGCCCGAGCCGGCATAAACGGCAAACA
>JANXVW010000142.1 GCA_025351455.1 Betaproteobacteria bacterium
GAGGGAGACATGGGAAGACAGCACCCCGCCGTCGCCGTGAAGCAAGGCCAGGCTGGCATTCTTCGCCTGACGGCTTTCCGCGCGATGCGTCAACTGCCGGTGCGTCTCGACCAGGTGCGCCATGGCACCGCCAACGCCGCAATGGCCGTATGAAAGCAGGCCCCCATGCGTATTCAGCGGCACTTTTCCGTCGTGACTGACATGTCCCTCGCGCGCGAGCTTTCCCGCGCCGCCGCGGGGCGCGAGGCCGAGTTCCTCGAGCAGGATGGTGAGCGTGATGGTGAAGCTGTCATAGATGGCCACGTAGTTCCCATCGGACGCCTTCACGCCCGCCGCCGCGAGCGCTTTCGCCATGGCTGGGGCGGCGCCCGATTGGGTGAGGCTCGGGGCGGCGCTGATGTGCTGATAAGGATGCGCCTGGCCGGTGCCGCGGATTTTCACATTGAAGCCGTTGGTGCGTGCACGGCTCACCACGAACGCCGCCCCGCCGTCGGATACGGGGCAGCAGTCGAGCAGCTTCAGCGGCGACGCGATCGGTTTCGAGCCGAGCACCGCATCGACCGTGATGGGCTCCCTGAACTGCGCGCCGGGATGCATGCACGCATGTTTGCGCATCAGCACGGCAAGCTCGGCGAAATCCGCCTCCGTGGAGCCGTACTCGCGCATATAGCGCGACGCGAGCAGCCCATAATAAGCGGGGATCGTCGCACCGAGCGGCACTTCATAAACCGGATGCCCGACCTGCGCCAGCGTCTGGATCGCGGAGTCGCGGCTTTGGCCGGTCAGCCGGTTCTCGCCTGCAACCACCAGAATGTTTTTCGCTACGCCCGATTCGACCAGATGGTGCGCCAGCATCGCCATCGCGAATCCGGTCGCCCCGCCGAGCTGGATCGCATGCGCGTACGAGGGCTTCAGGCCGAAATGCTCGGCGAAAACGGTCGACAGCATCAGATGCGGCATGGTCGTGGAATAGCCGCACACCAGTGCGTCGATGTCGCGGCGCTCCAGCTCGGCATCCGCAAGCGCCGCCGTTGCCGCCACGCTCATCAGGTCAAGCGTGCTTTTGCCCGGATGCTTGCCATAAGGCGTCAGGCCGACGCCGGTGATGTAGCTCACGGGGAACCCCGTGAGCGTGAATATCGTGAATGCCGTGAATGTCGCGCAAAACTCTCCAGCCGACTCCAAGCGCGGCAGGCTCCGCCTTTTACGATATTCACGTCATTCACGATATTCACGTCATTCACGGCCTTTACGTTCTTTTCGGGTTCCCGATAATTTCCGCTTCCCGCTTGAGCATGTCGACCAGCTGATCCAGGCGCGAGGAAATCCGGTCGGAGAGCGCGGCGATGCTGAGAGCTGCGACGGGCCTGCCGTCGGCACCGAAGATCGGAACACCGATCGCGCCCATACGGTCCACAAGCATGTTCAGGAACACGGAATAACCGCGCTCGCGGGAACGATCGATCTCGTTTTTCAGCCAGGACATGCTGACCTTGGGGGACAGCGGCAATCGCTGCTCGACCAGCGGCAGGATCGCTTCGATCTCGGCTTCCGATTGCCAGGCCAGCAAGGCCATCGCGCCGGCGCCTATGCCGAGCGGGCGCCGGCTGCCGATGTCGAGGTAATTCGCCCGGATCGGAAACGACCCGACTTCCTTGTCCACGCATACCGATTCGGTGCCGCCGCTGCGCACTGACAGCAGCACCGAATCCTCGGACATCGCGGCCAGGCGGACCAGGGAGGGCCGTGCGCGTGCGCGCAAGTCGTCACGGTCGCGCAACGCCGCCGCGAGGATGAATACTTCGTTGCCTAGCGAGTAGGTCTTGGTCTTCTCGTCGCGCCTGACGAATCCTTCGCGCGTGAGCACTTCGAGGATGCGCAAGGTGGTGACCTTGTTGAGTCCGGCCTGCGCGGCGATTTCCGACAGCCGGTTGACCCGGGGTTCGGTCAGCGAGCGCAGGATGCGGCAGGATTTCTGTACGGAGTTGATTGCGGATGCACGGGTTGGCATGGCGAACTCCTTTGTCGGTCGGTTAGACGGTAGCTACCGGGGTAGCCGGTGAACCGACGGCGCCCGGCAGGCGCAGCGGTGGCGCGGTCAACAGGAAACGCGAACGCTTGTGTTCGCGCAGCCAGTTGGCGAGCGGGGTCAGGTGCCAGATCTCGCCAAGGTTGACGCCCAGCTTGAAGAGGCAATGTTCGTGCAGCGGCAAGGTCGCGCAGGTGCCGTGATGGCTCGTCGCCGGATGCGCTTCCACCGCGTAGTTGTCCGCGATCAGCGAAACCAGGCCGGAATCCGTAATCCACTGCAGCAGCTTCTTGTCACGGCCGTCTAGCGTCGCACAGGAATGCTCCAGCTTGTGCTGGTCCGGCTGCTTTTTCATCTCGAGGATCATCTGGGCAAAGCCGGTGTGCAGGCAGACCATGTCGCCTGTTTCGACGACAACCTTGTCCTTTTCCATGATGCGCATGAGTTGATCGTAACCGACCGCCACGCTATCGTTACCGATGTGCGCGTGCAAGTCGATCATCACGCCGCGGCCCTGGACACAGTTCACCGCCATGTTCTCGACACCGAGCGCGTGAACCGCGGTCGTCGTTTTCGCCGGCACGTTGCCGATCGCACCGGCGTCGTCGGGATCGGTCGGACCGGAGATTTCTTTTCCGCCGCGGAAGCCGTTGTAGAACACCGGCTCGGGCTTCCCGTCGCCATCGGCGTCAAACAGCTGGCCGACGTGCGCGAGGCTGTCCCACTGCGTCGAATACTGCAGGTGCAGAATCACGGCATCGTCATTGATGACGTCTGTCGCTTCCGGGTTATCGCGCTGTACGACGTAGACCATGTTCGGCCGGCCATTGCGCAAAGTCGGGCGCAGGATTGGCGGATGGCGGCGCGGATTGAGCAGGTTGCCTCCAGGATAGTCCAGCGGCAGGCTCAGGCAGAAGACCTTGCCTTCCTTGACCTCGGCGACGCCCTGTTTCACCTTCTCCGGTGTGAGCAGGTTCAGCCGTCCAAGCTGGTCATCCGGTCCGAAATCACCCCAGGTCGAGCCCTCAGGTCTGTTTTTCCAGCGTATCGATGCCGCCATATTTCCTCCTTATGTTTTCGTTGCGCGGCGTCGCCGCCGTCTATTACTGCTTATGAGTTGCCAATCACCAAACTTCAATTCCCTCTACTACTACCAATTCGTTTTTTCCTTCCGGTTTTCTTCGTGTCTCTTCGTGTCCTTCGTGTCTTCGTGGTGAAATTTAATTGTCTAGACGGGTAGCATCAGGTTCCCGCGGCGGCATGCCCGCCGAGGTAGGTCTGATGCAAAACGTCGCTTGCCTGGATTTCCCTCGGCGTGCCGGCCGCGGCGATGCGCCCGGTCTCCACCAGGTAACAGTAACCCGCATGGCGCAGCGCTTTTTCCACGAGCTGCTCGACCAGCAGGATGGCCATGCCACCCTTGCACAGCTCCGACGCCACCGAAAGAATCCGGTCGATGACCATCGGTGCCAGCCCGGCGGACGGTTCGTCGAGGATCAGCAAACGCGGTTCGCCGATTACCCCCTGTGCGACGGCGAGGATCTGCTGCTGCCCGCCCGACAGTCGCGAGGCGTGGTCGTCGCGCTTCTCCTTGAGTTCCGGGAACAGTTCGTAGATGCGCGCGAGCTTGGCACGATCGCCGCCCGGGCTGCGCGCATACGTGCCGATGAGCAGGTTGTCTTCGACCGTGAGCATGGTGAACACGCGATGGCCTTCCAGTACCTGGACGATGCCGGCGCGCACGATGTCGCGCGGCGTCGCATTGGTCAGGTCGCGGCCGTCGAATTCGACGCGGCCGGCTTTCTTCGGGATCAGCCCCGAGATGGCATGCAAGGTAGTGCTCTTCCCTGCGCCGTTGCGGCCGAGCATCACGGTGAATTCTCCGTTGCGCACTTCCAGCGAAATCCCATGCACGACCGTGGCCTTGCCATAGGCGACATGCAGGTCGTGAACTTTCAGCAGCGGTTTGTCGGTTCGCATGTCATGCCCCCAGGTACACGCGGATCACTTCCGGGTCGCGCTTCACTTCGTCCGGGGTGCCGCGCTTGATTACCGCGCCCACATCCAGCGTGGTCACGCGGTCGGAAATGCGGAACACGAAATCAGTATGGTGTTCGACGAGCAGCACGCCGACACCTGATTCGCGCATGACGCGAATCACTGCGCCCAAATGCTCGATCTCCGCCGGAGTCAGGCCGCCGGCGGGTTCGTCGAGCAAAATGAAGCGCGGACGTTGCGCCAGGCCGCGCGCGATTTCGAGGAAGCGCTGCTCGGCATGTTCGAGCAGGTTCGCGCGCCGGTTGATCGCGTGCGACAGACCCACACCATGCAGCAATTCCTCGGCGCGGCTTCGCAGCGCGAGTTCATCGGCCTTCACCTGTGGCAAACAGAATGCGGTCGAGAGGAACCCGGCGCGGGCGTCGCGCCAGCCGCCAAGCATGGCGTTGTCGAGCACGGAAAGTGTGGGCAGCAGACGCGGCTTCTGGAAGGTACGTGCGACGCCGAAGCCCGCGCGTTTTTGCACCGTCGCATCGGATATGTCGGTTTCGTCGATGGCGATCATGCCGCCATCCGGCCGGTAGTAACCGGACAGCAGGTTCAGCAGCGTGGTCTTGCCGCTTCCGTTCGGGCCGATCAAGCCGTGCACTTCGCCGGGCTTGAGTTCCAGCGAAACCTTCGCCAGCGCGGTCAATCCGCCGAAGCGCTTGGTGACGTCGCGCGCGGAAAGGCTCATTGCGCCTCCTCATGGAAATGAGGAGGAGACATTGGACGGCGTCTGACTCGGAGCCCGGCGCCACTCGCTTTGCCGTCGATCCCCTTGGACACGGGGCCCCTCGCCGGGTAGCTCATTGCGCCCTTCCCTGCTCTATTGCCTTCGCCAGGCGGTCCAGGTCCGGCTTCACGACGTGGCTTTCCCCGCGACGCGGCCGGAAACGCTCGATCAGGAGTTCGAACACCCGGCCGATGCCTTCGGGCACCAGCAGCACCACGGCCAGCAAGAGCAATCCATAAAAGAAATTGCCCAGCTTCGCCAACGGGGCAACCATCTCCGGCAGTGCCGTCAGCACGATAGTGCCGATGGCCGGACCGAGGATATGCCCGCGGCCGCCGATGATGATGCACACGAAAAAGAACAGGCCAAGGTCGAATACGAAGGTGTCCGGGGTGATGTAACTCTGCAGCACGGCGAACAGCGCGCCTGCGACGCCGGCGGTAAAACCGCTGAAAACGAACACGGTGAGTTTCGCGCGAAACACCGGCACGCCGACCGCCTGCGCCGTCACCGCGCTATCGCGCACCGCGACGAGTCCGCGGCCCCAGGTGTGCCGAGCCACATTCCAGGTGAGCCAGGTCACCAACACCGCGATGGCGAGGATCAGCCAGTAAGTGCCGCGCGGCGTATCGAAAGGCGGCGCAAACCCCGGTACCGCCAATCCGACGCCGCCGCCGGTCAGGGTGCCCTGCGCCAAAGTGATTTCGGTGACGATCA
The DNA here is from genome assembly GCA_025351455.1 of Betaproteobacteria bacterium. Classification (GTDB taxonomy): domain Bacteria; phylum Pseudomonadota; class Gammaproteobacteria; order Burkholderiales; family JACQAP01; genus JACQAP01. The sequence goes on from JANXVW010000142.1 coordinate 5,520, forward strand.
GCGCAAAGGCCAGCGTGGCCATCGCGAAATAAAATCCGGGCAACCGCAGCGAAGGCAGGCCAAGCAGCAGTCCGCACAACGCACACAAGGCACCGGACGCCGCAATGGCAAGGGCCGGGTGCACGCCATGCGTGCCGGCAAGAATGGCAAAACAATAAGAGCCGATCGCGAGCAGCCCGACGTGCCCGATCGAGAGCTGTCCCGAATAGCCGACCACGAGATTCAATCCGCCGATCAAAACCCAGTACGCACAGATCAACGCGGCGAGATGCAGTTTGTAGAGATCCCCGGCCCACCACGGCAACGCGATCAGCGCCGCCAACACAACCAGGATGGATATGGATTTCTTGGGAAGGTGCATCAGAATTCGCCGTGAATAGAGTCAGGCAGGCGGCGCGTAAGATTCAAAAGGCGCTCACCGCAAAGACGCGAAGAGCGCGAAGGAAAAACGGGGAAATACAAACCTGACGGAAGAACGCAGTGCTTGTCGGCTTGGGCTCACAGGACTTGTCATTTGTTCACTTCCTTGCTCTTCCTTCGCGTTCATTGCGTCTTTGCGGTGAATGTTTTTTGTCTTAGAAAGTTTCATACTGGCCTCACGCTCTGGCTACCGAACAGGCCCGCCGGCTTGACCAGCAGAACGACCATCAGCAATCCCACCGAGATGGTCTGCTGGTATTCGCCGCCAACAAAATAGGTGGCCACTGCGCTGAGAATTCCGAGCGCGGCGCCGCCGACCAGCGCGCCGGCGTTGCTGCCGAGCCCGCCGACCGCCAGCGCGATGAAGCCATTCAGCGTGAGCGTCAGGCCGAGCGCGAAATAGGCAAAGGTCAGTTGGCCGGCCGCGAATCCCGCAAGACCACCCATCGCACCGGCGATTACATAGGACATCGAGCGGATGCGCCCCGTCGGGATGCCGCGCGCGCGCGCCGCGAAGGCATCTTCGGACATCGCCACGAACAGCTTGCCGTACAGCGTACGCCGGTAGAACAATTCGAGCGCCATGGCGAGCAGGATCGCGATGACAATCGGCAGCCAGTATTTCTGGTCACCAAGTCCCGCGGAGAAATCCTGCGGGATCAGGCGCGGGAACGGTTTGGGCTCCGTGCCCCACCACAATCCCGCCGCCTGCTGGACCATGGTCGCCAGCGCCAGCGTGGAGAGCAGCCAGAGATGCTCGTCGCTTCGCGCCAACACGCGGCGGATCGCGATGAAATCGGTCAGCAACCCGAACACCGCGCCAATCCCCATTGCGCCGACCAGCGCGACCGGGATCGGCCAGCCGAGCGTGGAAATGAACCACGCACCGAAGATGCCGCCGAGCATCGAGATGTGGCCGGTGGTCACGGACAACACCTTCGACGTCGAGAACATCACGTTGTAAGTCAGGGCGGCCGCGGCGTACAGCGCGCCGGTGGCCAGGCCGGTGATGAGGGCGACAAACATTTTAGGGGCGCTCGACTTCGCTGGATACCGGGCTCCGCCCATAAGGGGCGAGGGGCGAGGGGCGAGGGTACAAAGTCATGTTCTTATGAATTCCGCTGCTTTTCGTTAAGACGATGTTGCAAACCTCTTATCATCTTTCCCACTTCGTCGGACACTTCCGATGCTTGGGCAATGTCGCTTTCGGTGAGCAAACTTAATCTGACACAAAGCAATAGCTGCGTTTCCAGTTCGGCCATCGAACCTCTGGCAATCAATAAGTAACGCAAATACTCTCTTGTCGACTTGCGGGCATGTCCTTCCGCGATATTGGATGGAATCGAAACGGCAGCTCTCTGCAACTGCGAGGTCAATCCATACTTTTCTTCACGAGGCAATTTCGCAGCGAGTTTGTAAACAAGCTCAACCAGTAGCATTGCCCTCTACCAGACAGTCAAATCTCTGTAACTTTCTACGATCATCTGACACTGCTCCCTCGTCCCTCGCCCCTCTCCCCTATCTGGGCGCGGCCTGGAAACTCCCGTCCTTGAAGCTCCCCGCAATGTTCACGACGATTGCGTGATCAGGGTAGCCGTTGCGGTTTTCCTTGCTCCAGGTATAGGTCGCGTAAACGCCAGGAAATTCTTTGGTGTTTTCGAAGACCTTGCCGATCGCCGCTGCGTCGGTGGAACCGGCGGTCTTCACGGCGTGCTCGACGAGTTTGACGGTGTCGTAGCCGAGCGCGATCCACCAGAACATGAAGTCGATCTCGCCTTTGCCGAGCTTCGACCGGATCTTGTCCATGAGCGCCTGCGTACGCGGGGGCAGTTTGCCTTTTGCGTCGTAGGTCGTGCTCAGATAGCCCGCCGCAAAGGCGTTCTTCCAGTAGTCGGGTTTGTTGAGCAGCGGCCGGACGGTCGGCGCCATCATCGCCGGATGACCTACGATCGGCACATCCCAGCCCATGTCGCCGCGCGTGTTGAACAGGCGCGCAAGCAGTCCGGTCGCAGCCGACCACGGCATGATCACTTCGGCACCAGCCGCCTTCGCCTTGTTTAGTTCATCGGTCAGGTCGGTCTTGTTGGGATCGACGAGCGCCACGTACACTGGCGTCACGCCGGCCTTCTGCAGCAGGTCCTGTGCGACTTTCGAAGCCGCGGTCCCGTAACCGGAGGTATCGCCGATGACCGCGATCTTTTTCTTCTTCAGCACATTGAGTGCGTAGTCGTTGGCCGCTTCGATCCATTGCTTGTTGGTATTGATGGCGCGGAAGGCGAGCGGAAATTTCTGCGCATCGACCAGTTCGTCGATGGTGCCGATGATCAGGTTGGGGATGCCGGCCTTGGCGACGATCGGCACAGTGGCGAGCGACTCGCCTGAATTCACGGGGCCGATGATGAAGTCGACCTTGTCGACGAATGCGAGTTGCTTGGCCAGGTTCACCGCCTTGGTCGGTTCGCCGCTGGTGTCGCGCGTAACGAGTTCGAGCTTGCGGCCATTGACGCCGCCCGCCGCATTGATTTCGTCGACAGCAAACTGCACGCCCTGATTTTCCGCGATCGCCGCGGAAGACAGCGGGCCGGTTAGCGACGACAGCCAGCCGATACGAATGGTGGATTGCGCGGATGCCGCGGTTGCAGCGAACGCAAGGGACAACACAAACAGTCGCGCGACGCGCGCGAGGGTCAGCTTCTGCATGGATTCCTCCTCCGGATTTCATGCCGCTCAGAGCGGTTTTTGGCGAAATCTTCGTTGCCCGGCAGCGTCTTTGTCAAGAATTCGTTCTGAGCGGTGGAATGGATCCGGGACCGCTTAAATAACCCTATCAATGGGTTAAGTTATTTTATGACAGCCGATTCCGGATCCCGGAATCGGTTCAGATTGACGCGAACGCGTCGACAACTCAGTATTCCGCCGACAAAATGTCCGCGCTCGCGGGGCGAAAAAAACAGGTCGGAGGAAGCATGTTCTGCAGCAAATCGACAGGCGCGCCATGAAGAAAATCGTGCGCATCGGCGCCGGATCGGCATGGTGGGGCGATCGGATCGAACCTGCCAGATGGAACGCCGAACGTGGCGACCTCGATTACCTGTGTTTCGAAACCATGGCGGAAGCGACCATCTCCGCCGCACAGGTGCGCAAGCGCCGCGACCCTTCGTTTCCGGGTTACGACACCTATCTCGACGATCGCATGCAGGCCGTGCTGCCGGGCTGCATCAAACGCGGCACGAAGATCATCACCAACCAGGGCTGGATCAATCCCGACGCGGCGGCTGAGCGCATCGTGTACTGGCTGAAGAAACTCGGCGCGAAAGGCATCAAGGTCGCATCGGTCAACGGCAGCCTGATCACGGACCGGGTGCTGCAGCTCACCGATAAAATTCTCGAGAACGGCAAACCGACCTCTTCACTCACCGACAGTCTGGTTTCGGCGGAGGTTTATCTCGGCGCGGAGCCGATCGTCGAGGCGTTGAAGCACGGCGCGCAGATCGTCGTCTCCGGCCGCGTGGCCGATCCGTCGATATTCATGGCGCCGATGATGTTCGAATTCGGCTGGGATGCGCTGGATCATGTCCATCTGGGCGCCGGCAACGGCCTCGGCCACCTGATGGAATGCGGCGCGCAAGTCACCGGCGGTTATTTTTCGGATCCCGGTTTCAAGGATGTGCCCGAGCCTTGGAACCTGGCTTTCCCCATCGTCGAAGTCGAGGCAGACGGTTCCGCCGTGCTGACCAAAGTGTCGGGCAGCGGCGGCGCGGTGAATCTGATGACGGTGAAGGAGCAGATGCTCTACGAAGTCCACGATCCGGCGAACTACATCACGCCCGATGTCGTCGTCGATTTCACCACGAGCAAGCTCGAACAGATCGGCCCGGACCGTGTGCGCATCACCAACATCTCCGGAAAACCACGCACGCCGACGCTGAAAGTCTCGATCGGTTGTACTGAAGGTTTCATCGGCGAAGACCTATTCTTCTACGCCGGACCGGGGGCGCTCCGCCGTGCGCAACTGGCGAAGAAAATCCTCGAGGAGCGCTTCAAGGTCGTGAACCTTGTCGCGGAAGAATACCGCGTCGATTTCCTCGGCCTGAATGCCATCCACGGCGCCATGACGCCGAAAGACGCGCCGGAACCTTACGAAATTGCGGTGCGCGTCGCCGCACGCACGAAGACCCGCGAAGAAGCGATCAAGGTCGGCCGCGAAGTCGACGGGATGGCCGTTTCCGGCGTCGGCATGACCGGCAAGCGCGTGCCGCACCAGGACCGCACGCGGGAGATCATTGGCGTCTGGTCTTCCCTCGTTCCGAGGGAGAAGGTTGTTCCTTCCATCAACTACTTCGAGAGCTGATCGATGGCCGTGACGACGTGACTATCGTGACTACGTGAATGTCGGAAAAGCCGGTTGACTGCGCTTTCGCATTTGAACTTACGAGTCACGACAGTCACGATAGTCACGTCAGTCACGAACAGACACGTTGCTGATGGCACGTACTTACGGATAAGAAAGAACGCACATGAAAGTAATGCTCCAACACCTCGCCCATTGCCGCTCCGGTGACAAGGGCAACACGTCGAACATTTCGGTGATTGCCTACGTGCCCGAGTTATATCCTTACCTGAAGGAACAACTGACGGCTGACAAATTCAAGGCGCATTACGCCGGCGTCGTGACCGGCAAGGTCACCCGCTACGACGTGGATGGCTTGCACGCGCTGAACTTCGTCGCCGAGGGCGCACTTGGCGGCGGGGTGTCGCGCAGCCTGTGCCTGGATAACTACGGCAAATCGCTTTCCGCGAGAGTGCTTTCGTTTGAGCTTGAGATACCGGATTCGCTCAAACCGCAACTGCGAGGAATGCCGTGACGACGTGACTATCGTGACTACGTGACTGTCGGAAAATCTGTTGGCTCCGCCTTCACATCTCACGAGTCACGCCAGTCACGCCAGTCACGATAGTCACGATAGTCACGACAACAGGGGCACGCCATGGCGACTACTCTAGGGTCCGGCAACTTCAAATACGAAGTCATCGAAGACTGGGCGCAGATTCCCGGCGGCTGGTCGTTTACGGATGTCGCCGCAGTGGCGGTAGACAGCCAGGACCGTGTCTACGTGTTCAACCGTGGCGAGCATCCGATGATGGTGTTCGATCGCGACGGCAAGTTCCTGCGTTCCTGGGGCGAGGGTGTGTTTCATCGCGCGCACGGCCTGCATATCGGTGCCGACGAGTCGCTCTACTGCACGGACGACGGCGACCATAGCGTGCGCAAGTGCACGCTCGACGGCAAGGTGCTGCTGACCATCGGCATCCCCGGCAAGCCGGCGCCTTACATGAGCGGCGAGCCTTTCCACCGCTGCACACATACGGCACTATCGCCGCGCGGGGACATCTACATTTCCGACGGTTACGGCAATTCGCGCGTGCACAAGTATTCGCCGGACGGCAAGCCGATCAAATCGTGGGGCCAGCCCGGCACCGGCCCCGGTGAATTCAATATTCCGCATAACCTGTGCTGCGACCAGGAAGGCTGGGTTTACGTCGCGGACCGCGAAAACCACCGCGTGCAAGTATTCGACGTTGACGGCAACTACGAGACCGAGTGGCACAACCTGCACCGGCCTTGCGGCATGGTCATGGAGACGAAGCGCAATCCGTTGTGCTACATCGGCGAAATCGGCCCGACCATGCCGGTCAATCGCGAAGTGCCCAACCTCGGGCCGCGCATCAGCATCGTCGATAACGAAGGCCAGCTCCTGGCGCGCTTCGGCGCCGCGCACGCGGGCTACGACCGGCCCGACCAGTTCGTTGCTCCCCACGGCATGGCGGTGGATTCGCATGGCGATATCTATATCGGCGAAGTTTCATTCACCGCCTGGTCGCAGATCTATCCGAACAAGGAAATACCGAAGGGGTTGCGTACGCTGCGCAAGCTCGTGAGGCTTCGCCAGTGAACGGCGGCATGGATTGCCGGCTATGATCTTTATCCTTGCAAGGAAAGGACGGCATCGTGGAAGCGAGTAATCCCTATAACGCACCCAAATCGAAAGTCACCGGCGCACCCGCCGGGTACGGTGAGATAAAAATATTCACGGCCAGAGGCCGGATCGGCCGGGTGCGCTACATTGGCTACTCGCTGGGTTTGTCGATGCTGATCGCGTTTGTCTCGGGACTGATCTCCGCAATAATGGGGAAAGCCGCGGGATCGGAGTTGGCGGCACTTGTGATGGTCGCGAGCTATGTGGGTATTTTCATCGTGATGATGTTCCTGACCATCCAGCGCGCACACGATTTCAATGCGAGCGGTTGGATGGCACTGATGGTGTTCATTCCCCTGGTCAACCTGATCTTCTGGTTCATCCCGGGAACAGATGGAGAAAACCGTTTCGGCCCGGAAACGCCGCCCAACGGTGCGGGGGCCGTCGTACTCGCGTTGATCCTTCCGGCGTTATTCGTCGTGGGCATCGTCGCGGCGGTTGCGCTTCCGGCTTACCATCAATATCTGCAGCGGGCGGCGGCAACGCAAAACAAGTAGTGCCGGCGCATATTCGGCTGCGCACGCCGTTATGCGTTAGCATGACGGCAAATGTCCCCTTCCCTTATTCGCCCGCATACCTTCTTGATTCGCGCCGCCTTCGTCCTGGCGGCCCTGCTCGCCGGCTGCCAGTCGATGCAGGACATGCTCGGCGGCGTGCCGAAGCCGACTGCGCATGTCATAGGTGTGAGCATCCGCGGGCTCTCCCTGGAAAATGTCGTGCTGCTGTTCGACGTCGAAGTGCAGAATCCCTATTCTGCGGGCCTGCCACTGATCGACCTCGGTTATTCGCTGACCAGCGGCGGCACGAAGTTCCTCGAAGGCACGGTGACGCCCACCGGATCGATCCCCGCACGCGGCTCGCAAGTTCTCCAGGTGCCGGCTACCGTGCCGTTCTCTTCGCTCTACACTACACTCAAAGGCATCAAGCCCGGCGCCAACGTTCCCTACACCGCCGATTTCAGGATCGGCGTGAACGTGCCGGTGTTGGGGAAAATCGACGTACCGCTGTCGAAAAGCGGTGAATTTCCGGTGCCGGCCGTACCGCAGGTCGAGTTGAGCTCACTCGCCGTCGGCAAGCTGAGTCTCGACCAGATGAAGGCAACGGCAATATTGCAGATCAAGAACACCAACCAGTTTCCGCTCGACCTGACCAGGCTCGGCGTAAGTTTTGCGCTCGGCGGCCAGGAAGTTGGCGGCAGCAAGCTGTCCAATCCCGTTTCCTTGCCCTCGGGGCAGGCGACGAAACTGGAAATACCCCTGTCGTTCTCCCCCCGCGCAGTCGGCATCGGACTGGTGAACCTGCTCAAAGGCGACCAGATCGCTTACAAGGTTTCCGGATCGATCGACGCCAATACCCGCTACGGGCCGCTGTCGCTGCCCTTTAGTCACATCGGAAACGCTTCCATCACAAGGTGACGGCCGCGTTTCCGATGCAGGACTCAGGTACGAGGACTCAGGACTTAGTAGGTGCGAAGTTCTAGAACCTTGCGTTTCCACTGAGTCCTACGTCCTGAGTCCTGCCCTTCGTCCTGCCTCTACGCCAATTCAATACGGCGGATATCCCCGACCACGAAAATATAAGAGAACGCCCCGATCAGTGCGATCACGGCGATGAACATCAGCGCGCCAACGAAAGAGCCGGTCGCGGCGACGATGAAGCCGATCACCAGCGGCGTGATGATCCCGGCAAGATTGGCCGCGAAGTTGAATATGCCCCCGGTCAGGCCGAGCAAACCTTTCGGCGCAATGTCGGAGACCAGCGTCCAGCCCAGCGCCGCCATGCCCTGCGCGAAAAACGACAGCGACAGGATTCCGATCACCATGTAATCGCTGTCAACGTAATTCGCCGTGACGATCACGGAGGCGAGCAGCAACCCGGTGATGATCGGCAGTTTGCGCGCGATGTTGGCGGAGCGGCCGCGCCTTAGCAGCCAGTCCGACAACCAGCCGCCGAACAACACGCCCACGGAGGCGGCAATGAAGGGCAGCACGGTGAAGAAGCCGATCTTGAGCCAGCCCATGTGCCGCTCGGTGGCAAGGTAGGTCGGAAACCACGTCAGGAAAAACACCAGGGTGGAATTGCCGGCGAATTGCCCGATGCAGATGCCGACCAGCTGCCGGAACCGCAACAGCTTGCCCACCAGGCGCCATTCAAATTTCGTCTGCGCCGTTTTTTGCGTCACGATGCCGCCGCCGGCGGCGATGTAATCCAGCTCCGCCTGGTTCACCGTCTTGCTTTCATGCGGTTCGCGATAGCTTACCCACCAGAACAGGCCGAAGAGCACGCCCGCAATGCCGACGGCGAAGAACAGCGCGCGCCAGCCGAACGCCCCCATGATCCAGAACAGCAGCGGGCTCAGGAAGGCGAGCCCGACATACTCGCCGACTGTATAGACGCCGGTCGCGAATGCGCGCTCCTGCTGCGGGAACCAGGTCGCCACCACGCGGCTGTTGGTCGGAAAGCACGGTGCTTCGCTCACGCCGAGGGCGAAGCGGAAAGTGAGCAGCGACGCGAGGTTGGTCGCAACACCATGCAGCAATGTCGACAACGACCAGAAGATCAGCGAAAGGAAATACGTCAGCCTGGTGCCGAAACGATCGAGGAAGATCCCGCCCGGGATCTGCATCGCAGCGTAAGTCCACGAGAACGCCGAAAACACGATGCCCATCGTCGCCGCGTCGATCGCGAGTTCCCCGCGCAGCGACGGCGCCGCGATGCCGAGCACGGTGCGGTCGAGATAGTTGATCATCGTGCCGATGGTCAACAGGCTCAGGATGAAAAAGCGCACGCGCGTGCGCGGCGCGGATTGCGTCTGCAAAGCCACCCCCTAAGTCTTCAGTATGTTTTCACCGCAAAGACGCAAAGGACGCGAAGGAAAAACAAGGGCAGAAAACATTAGGCGGTAAACGCACGCCTAGGCCGATGACCCACCATAAGCAAAAATCGGCAGAATGGGTCCATCAA
>JANXVW010000149.1 GCA_025351455.1 Betaproteobacteria bacterium
TGCAGATCCAGGATTCGAACTTCGACCGTGCGCAGGGTTACGCGTCGCGCGTGCGCAAGGTCATCGAGGAGACGCCCGGTGCAGTCGATGTGCGCCAGATGCAGGTGCTGAACTACCCGGCCTTGCGCGTGGAAGTCGATCGCGTGAGGGCGGCCCGGCTTGGACTCACCCAGCGTGACGTGGCCAGCAACATTCTGACGACGTTGTCGTCCAGCGCGATCGTCAATCCTTCGTATTTCCTGAACCCGAACGGCGTGAACTACACCGTCGCGGTGCAGACGCCGCTCGAGCGCATGAGCTCGGTCGATGACCTCATGGCGACGCCGATCACTTCCGGTACTGCTCCGGTACTCGATGTCAGGGCCGCCGCGCGCCTCGATGCCACCCCCGGCGCATTGGTAACCCGGCTATCGAGCATCGCCACGATCAAGCCGGAGACGAGCTACCAGTCGGTATCGCACTACACCGTGCAGCGCGTGCTCGACATTGCCGCAAACGTGGACGGCCGCGACCTGGGCGGCGTTGTCTCGGACATCAAGCGCAAGATCGACGCGATAACGGCCGAGAAAGATTTTCCTTCGACCGCGAAAATCATCATCCGCGGCCAGTACCAGGTCATGAATTCCTCCTTTGAGAGCCTGATCGGGGGCCTGCTGCTGGCCATCGTGCTGGTCTATGCACTGCTCGTGGTGCTGTTCCAGTCCTGGGTCGACCCGTTCATCATCATGATGGCGGTGCCCGGTGCGCTGATCGGCATCCTGTGGATGCTCGCGCTGAGCGGGACGACGATCAACGTCATGTCGCTGATGGGGGCGATCATGGCGGTCGGCATCGGCGTTTCCAATTCGATCCTGATCGTGAGTTTTGCCAACGAGTTGAGGGCGCAGAAAAACCTGGGTGTGGTCGAAGCGGCGGTGGAAGCCGGCGTGACGCGACTGCGGCCGGTGATGATGACCGCGCTGGCCATGATCATCGGTATGGTGCCGATGGCGCTGGGTTTGGGCGAGGCGGGAGAGCAGAATGCGCCTCTGGGACGCGCGGTAATCGGCGGGCTGGCGATGGCGACCATCGCCACGCTGTTCGTGGTGCCGGTGATATACACGTTGATCAGAAAAAAAATGCCGATCCTGCATGAGCTCGATGCCCGCTTCGAGGCCGAGTCGCAGGGGCGCCAAGCCTGAGGAGCAAAGAGAATGGCCGGGATGCAGCGACGACGCGATTCCTTTTTGGTGTTCTACGTTGTCGCTTTCGTCCTGGTGGCCGTGGCCAGCGCAGCCGTCTGGTGGTTCTGGCAGAACCAGCGGAGCCATCTGGCGGACGAGGCGAAGACCCGCGCCGCTCAACTCGACGCCGGTCCTACCGTGGTTATGGGCCAATCCGTGCGCGGACCTGCGGCGCGCAAAATCAGCGTTACCGGAGAGCTGCGACCCTGGAAGGCAACCACGCTTTATTCCAAGGTCGGCGGCTATCTGTCGAAGATCACGGTGGATGTGGGCGACCGAGTGCATGCTGGCCAGTTGATCGCCGAGGTGCAAGCGCCCGAGCTTGAGTCGCAATACAAGAGCACGGTGTCGGAAATGGAAAACCGCGAGCGCATCGCGCAGCGCACGAAAGACCTGGCCGACAAGGGATTTTTCTCGCAACAGGCGCGCGACAATGCCGATACCGATGTGCGCACCGCGCGGGGGCGCGTGGATACATTGCGCTCGCAAATGGGTTATCGCAGTCTGTACGCGCCCTTCGCCGGCGTCGTGACTGGCCGCTATGTGGATCCGGGCGCGCTGATCACCAACGCCGCCAACAACCAGACATCGTCGCAGCCCGTCGTAACCGTGGCGGATCCTTCGAAACTGCGCGTCAGCGTCTACATCGAACAGGTGGACGCACGCGTCGTTCGTCCGGGCATCGACGCGGAAATCATCGATACGGCCAATCCCACGCAGCGCATCAAGGCCAAAGTCAGCCGCGTGGCGGGCGAACTCGATCCGAGGACACGCACCTTGCTGGCCGAGGTCGACTTCGACAATCGCGACGCCACGTTCATTCCGGGCTCCTTCGTCAACGTATTGCTGATGGTGCCGCAGACCAGTTTCATCGAAGTGCCGGCCTCCGCCCTGGTGGTGCGCGAGCGCAAGAATTTCGTCGCGGTTCTCGAAGCGGACAGCCATATCAAGCTCACCCCGATCGAAATCGCCGGCACCGACGGAGCATCGGTGAAAATCGCCAGCGGCCTGAACGAAGGTGTGCGTGTCGTGCTGAACCTGCCAAACACCGTGCCGGACGGCGCCAAGGTCAATCCGGCAGCAGCGCCGGCGGCAGCAGCACAGGCCGCTACGCCAGCCCCCGCCAAGGCAGCGACCCCCGCTGCAAATCCGCAGCAGCCAAAGTAACCGCGTCTTATAATTCCCTTGTGTCTGTCCGATTCGGGCAGGCGCACCCATCACTGTCCAAACAGGTCTAGCGCACCAATGACGACGAACTATCGCGGCATTCACGCCGTGAGCGGATTGCCCGGAGCCGACGTCCGCGATGCCGTGATCGGCGCAGCGTTTGCCACGACATCTTGGACCTCCTGCAGCTGAATCAACCAGGCGAGGCACGGCGATGAAATCGCCCCGTCTCGAAGCGATCAGGAACCTGGCCTTTCGCCAGCCGCGACGCTTCCAGCCGCCGGCGAAAGGCGAAGTACTCGTCAACGGCGAGCGTCGTTATTTCATAGGCGATGCGATCGGGCAGGGCGGTTTCGGCATGGTGTACGACTGCATTGACGACTGGGGTAATCCGCTGGTCGCAAAGATCCTCATTCCGCACGACCAGTCATACCGCGAAGTGCGCCGCGTCTGGCAGGACGAACTGCGCAAGCTCCTGGTCATGCGTCATCCGAACATCACGTTCGTCTACGACGCCTTCGAGTACAACGACACCTTCTATCTCATCATCGAGCGCTGCAGTTTTCCGCTGTCGCACCTGATCACACGCCTTGGGCTGGACGCCGATCGCTGGATTCCCTATGTCGCCCGCGATGTGCTGCAGGCGCTCGATTACATCCATGCAGCGGGTTACGTGCACAAGGACCTGCATCCCGGCAATGTGTTTGTCACGGAACAGCGGCGCAAGCGCAGGATGATCAAGGAGCAGGTCTGGTCCTTCAAGGTCGGCGATCTCGGCCTGACCCGGCTCGAGTCGGACATCCGCGTGTTCCAGACGCTGCTGGCCGACTGGATGCGGCCGCCGGAAGCGTTCGATCCGGAAAAGTTTGGCGCGGTCGGGCGCCATGTGGACATCTACCAAACGGGATTGTTGCTGCTGGCTTTGATGCTCAAGGAAATTCCCTACTTCACGCGCGAGGAGATTCTCGGCGGTATTCCGCAGGCGCTGGCCGCCAAGCACGATTCCAAGTTTGGTCCGGTCGTTGCCAAGGCGCTACGGCGCCATGTGGAGTGGCGCACGCAGACGGCGCTCGAGTTCTGGCGGGAATTGTCGGCAGTGGCGGGAAACAATCCCTAAGGTGACCCGGGCTATGAATTCCTCGTACAAATCATGAAAAGGAGCGCGCTGGCATGGATCTCGGACTCAAAAAACTCAAGGCAGTTGTAACCGGCGGCACCAAGGGTATTGGACGCGCCATCGCGGAAACGCTGGCCAGCGAGGGCGTTGATGTGGCGATCTGCGCGCGCAACGCGGCGGGCGTCAAAAGTACCGTCGCCGCATTGCGGGCAAAAGGAGTGAATGCGAGCGGCAGTGTGCTTGACGTCGCGGATGGGCCGGCGCTGAAAGCCTGGGTCGACAGTGTCGGCAAGGAATTCGGCGGCATCGACATCATCGTGGCCAATGTCAGCGCGTTGGCAGTTGGCGGCGACGAGGAAAGCTGGCGCAGGGGTTTCGCGATCGACATGATGGGTGCGGTCAACATGGTCGGCGCGGCCATGCCCTACCTTGAGAAAAGCAAACACGCCGCCATTGTGACGATATCCAGCGTGTCCGGACGCGAAATCGATTTTGCCGCCGGCCCCTATGGCGCGTTCAAGGCCGCGCTCATCCATTACACGCAGGGCCTGGCATTCCAGCTGGCCGGCAAAGGCATCCGCGCCAATACCGTGTCGCCGGGCAATACTTATTTCGAGGGCGGTGTCTGGAGCCAGATCAAGGACGGCAACCCGAAGCTTTACGCGGAGGCGCTCGCCTTGAATCCGACAGGCCGGATGGGTACGCCGCAGGAAATGGCGAATGCCGTGGTGTTCATCGCCAGTCCTGCGGCGAGCTTCATTACCGGCAGCAACCTGGTCGTGGACGGCGCGCTGACGCGGGGCGTGCAATTCTGATCCGGTGATCCGGATCGCGGTAAAGTCAGCGGCGCGCTTTGAGCGCTGCGGCGACGATCGCCGCCACGATCAGTGTTGCAAAACAGATCAGCGACCATTCGGCGATCGACAGGCCGAGGAATTGCCATACCACCTTGGTGCAATCACCGGTGCCGCGGAAGATCATCGGCAACGCTTGCGTGAGCGGAAAGGATTCGAGCATGAAGCCAACGTCGGCGCCGCAATCGAAAATCTTGGGCGGGTAGTGTTCGAGATAGACATGCCGGATCGCGATGCCGCCACCGGTTGCGGCCAGCACGACCAACAGGCCGCTGTAGATGCGACGTCCCAACACGGCGGGATTGTGGATTGCCGCGGCGAGCGCGATCACTCCCACCACGACGAAGGCATAGCGCTGCAGGATACACATCGGGCAGGGCTCCAGCCCGAGCGCGTGCTGAAGATAAAGCGCGAAACCGATCAGTCCGGCGCAGACCAGGAACATCGCCAGGTAAATCAGGCGCGAGTTGAGCGTCATCAGATTTTCTCCAGCGCCTGGTCGAGGTCGGCGATCAGGTCTTCCACGTCTTCGATGCCGACTGACAACCTCACCAGGTTATCGGTGATGCACAGGCGTGCGCGCAATTCCACCGGCAGAGAGCCGTGGCTCATGGTGACCGGATGCCCGATCAGGCTTTCCACGCCGCCCAGGCTTTCCGCCAGCGTGAATACTTCGCAGGCTTCCAGCGCGCGGCGCACGCCATCCATGCCGGTTTTCAGGTAGATCGAGATCATCGCGCCGAAGCCGTTCATCTGTTTTGCCGCCAGCAGGTGCTGGGGATGGTTCGGCAACCCGGGATAGATGACTTTCTCGATCTGCGGGTGCGACCTCAGCCACGTAGCCAGATGCATGGCATTGCCGCAGTGCTGCCTCATTCGCAGCGGCAGCGTCTTTACGCCGCGAAGCGCCAGGAAACTGGAAAACGGATCCATGATCGAGCCGATCGCGTTCTGCATGTATTCCAATTTTTCGGCGACGTCGGCGCGATCCCTGACGATGACGGCGCCGCCGATCATGTCGGAGTGGCCGTTGATGTATTTGGTCACCGAATGCAACACGATGTCGATGCCCAGGTCGAGCGGACGCTGCACGTAAGGCGACGCAAAGGTGTTGTCCACCACAGTCAGGATCCCGAGCGCCTTGCCGATTTTCGCGACCTGTTCCAGGTCGGTGATCTTGAGCAGCGGATTCGAAGGCGTTTCCACCCAGATCATTTTCGTATCCGGCTGGATCGCTTTTTCCAGCGAACCGGCGACATTCGGATCGGCGTAACTTGTCTTCAGGCCCATGGATCGCTTGCGCACGCGCTCAAATAACCGCCAGGAACCGCCGTAAAGATCATCCGCCGCGACGATGTGGCTGCCGGCGTCCAGCAACTCCAGTACGGTGCTGCTGGCGGCCAGGCCGGAGGCAAACGCAAACCCGCGCGTGCCGCCTTCGAGGTCGGCGACGCAGCGCTCGAACGCATGCCGGGTCGGGTTCTGCGAGCGCGCGTATTCATAACCCGTGTGCACGCCCGGCGACTGCTGCTTGAACGTCGAGGTGGCGAAAATCGGCGTCATCACCGCGCCAGTAGTCGCGTCCGGCGACTGGCCTGCATGAATGGATCGTGTCGCGAAGCCTTTTTTATCCTGTTTGTTTTTCATGTTTGAATCTTACCTCTTACCCAGATGAATTCACCGCAAAGACGCAAAGCGCGCAAAGGAAAAGAAAAAGTCGGGACAACGCGACCGTGATTGGCTTCATGGACCTCAATAATTTTTATCCTCACAGTGTTTCTTTGCGCCTTTGCGGTGCGCCATGTATTAATGTCTAGTGAGCGCGATTGCGCAAATGATTGAGTACGTCCATGCGCGTGATGAGGCCATAGAATTCGCCATGGTCGACGACGATGGCGACATGTCCCTTGTTGAAGGTCTCCAGCAGTTTCGGCAGCGGCGTTTTCAGTCCGATCGTGTCGATGCGCTGCGTCATCGCCGTGCGCACCGCGTCGCCGAAACGCTGCGGCCTTTCCTGCGCTGCCGTGAGCAGGTCCCACTCATCGATGATGCCGACGACCTTGCCGTGGTCAAGCACAGGAAGTTGCGAGATGTCATACAGTTTCATGCGCGCATAGGCGGTCATCAGCGTGTCTTCCGGCGCGATCGTCACGGTGGCGCGTTCTTCGTGGCGGCGGGTAATCAGGTCGCGCAAGTCGCCGAATTGCTCGCGCTTGAGCAGGCCCTGGTCGATCAGCCAGTAATCGTTGAAGATCTTCGACAGGTATTTGTTGCCACTGTCGCAGACGAAAGTGACCACGCGTTTCGGCGTTTTCTGCTCGCGACAGTAGCGCAGTGCGGCGCCGATCAGCGTGCCCGACGACGAGCCGGCGAGGATGCCTTCCTTCATCAGCAATTCCCGCACGGTGGCGCAGGCTTCTGCGTCGCTGATGGAGTAAGCCTTCTTCACGCGCGAGAAATCGGCGATCGGCGGAATGAAATCCTCGCCGATGCCCTCCACGATCCAGCTGCCCGCTTCGCCATATTTTCCGGTGTGGACATAGTCGGCCAGCACCGAGCCGACCGGGTCCGCCAGCACCATTTCGGTTTGCGGCGACACCTTGGCGAAGTAACGTGCCAATCCGGTCATGGTGCCCGACGAACCGACGCCAAAAACCAGTGCGTCGACATCCTGCTCCATCTGTGCCCAGATTTCAGGCCCAGTGGTGGTTTCGTGCGCGAGCGGATTGGCCGGATTGCCGAACTGGTTGACGAAGAAGGCGCCGGTTTCCTTCGAGATTCTCTCCGCCATGTCCTGGTAGTATTCGGGATGGCCCTTGCCCACGTCGGATCGGGTAAGCATGACTTCCGCGCCCATTGCCTTCAGGTGGAAGATTTTTTCCCGGCTCATCTTGTCCGGCACGATCAGGATGAGCTTGTATCCCTTCAGCGCGGCCACCAGCGCCAGGCCCAGACCCGTGTTGCCCGCAGTGGCCTCGATGATCGTGCCGCCAGGTTTGAGGCGGCCGTCTTTTTCCGCCGCCTCGATCATCGAGCGGCCGATGCGATCCTTGATCGACCCCCCCGGATTCTGGCTCTCCATTTTCAGGAACAGGCGGCAGGGACCGGCATTCATGCGGGTGATCTCGACCAGCGGCGTGTTTCCGATCAGGTCGAGTACTTGTTGCGCGGCCACTGCACCTACTCCTTTGCGAACGATCCGGAATAAAGAACTCGGACACCTTGCGCCACCCGTTGTTCCGCCAAAGCAACATCGGGCGGTGCCCACAAGTTTACCCCGGCAAGGGCGGTTCAGTGCATGGAGGGAAAACAGGCGTCATATTGTGAACCCGTCGCGATTGCAGGCGGGCCGGTTTTGGTTGGCCGCGTTGGTGTTGGTCGATTATCACCAATCGAAAAATCCGCATCGACGTGACGCCGATCGAGGGCGAAAACATCGGTCCGGGCGACCCCTGTTTTCGCCGAACGCAAATCCTCGCGCGTCATCGCGCATGGATTTCCGGATGGGGAGCCCGTTGCGCGCGGAAGGAGGCTAGCCGAGGATCGAAACCTGGCCGCGGTCGATTGAGTAAATCACGTCCAGCATCTCACGCGAATGCGAAAGATCGGATTCCGTCAGCACGATCGACAGCCCCCGTTGCTTGAGTCCGGCTATAACCTCCGCCAGGCGTTTGGCCAGCACCGGCGCCACGCCTTCGAACGGTTCGTCGAGCAGCAGGAGTTTGGTGCCGCACATCAGCGCGCGCGCCAGCGCCACGAGTTTCTGCTGCCCGCCGGAGAGCTGCAACGCCTTGCGGCTGGAGAAAGCTTCGACTTCGGGAATCATCTTGTACACGTCGGCCAGCCTTGCACGGGGATCGGCCACACCCGCGGACCAGGCCGGGATCAAGACATTTTCCTCGACCGTCAGAGACGGCACCAGCCGGCGGTCTTCCGGCATATAGCCGATGCCATTGCGGGCTCGCGCGTGCACCGGGATCTTGCCGAGCACAGCGCCATCGAAGCTGATGCTGCCCTGACGCGGCGGCAGGATGCCCATGACGGAGCGCATCAGCGTGGTTTTGCCTGCGCCGTTGCGGCCGATGAGGCCGACGAATTTTCCGGTCGGCACGTCCATGTTCACACCGCGCAGGATCCCGACTGATGCGATCGACACGTCCAGTGCTTCAATGCGCAGCATGCTGAGCCTCGCCCGTGACGTATTTGCGCACTTCGATGTCGCTCAGCACGGCTGCCGGCAACCCGTCGGCAATGATGCGGCCTTCGTAGAAAGCCAGCACGCGCTGGGTATAGCGGGTGACGATATCCATGTCGTGCTCGACGAACAACACGGTCACTTTCTGCGCGCGCACCGCCTCCATCACCATGTCCATGAGCGTGAATTTTTCGTCGGCCGAGACGCCGGATGTCGGCTCGTCGAGCAGCAGGATTTTCGGCTTGACTGCCATTGCCATCGCGATGTCGAGCAACTTGCGGATGCCTTCGGGCAGCACGCCGGCCAGCTTGTCACGATAGTCGGTCAGCCGGAAGCGCTCTAGCATGCCGTCGACCGCTTCACCCGGCGTGCCGATGTGGTGGCTGGCTTCGGACCAGTTTTTCCCACCTGATACGACGATGCCGATGCCGACCAGCAGGTTTTCGTAGACCGATAGCGAATTGAACAACTGTGGAATCTGGAATGAGCGGCAGATCCCCAGCCGCGTGATCTGACGCGGGCTGAGCGGCGTGATGTCGCGGCCGCCGAAATCGATGCTGCCGGAACCGGGTTTGAGATAACCCGTCACCATGTTGATGAACGTCGTCTTGCCGGCGCCATTGCTGCCGATCAATCCGACTATGGCATCCTGCTCGACGGCAACGTTGATGTCCTTGGCGGCGGTCACCGCGCCGAAACTCTTGTTCAGTCCCTTCGCTTCGAGAACGATCGCCATGTCAGGCCGCCTTTCGTTTGCGGGTGAACAGCGACCAAAGCCCGCCGGGCAGGAACATGATCACCACCAGCATGGTGATGCCAAGTGCCATCTGCCAGGTGTTCGGCGAATATTCGTAGGCGAAGCTGCGGATGGTTTCAAAAATGAATGCGCCGAGGAAAGGGGCCAGGACGCTGCCGGTGCCGGACAGGATGCCGACGAAGACGAATTCGCCCGATGTCGTCCAGTACGCCATCTCGGGATCGATGTGGCCGACGGCGATCGCCGCAAGCGCACCGCCGATGCCGGCCAGCACCGCGGAAATAATGTAATTGACGTGAATGACGTTGCGCACCGACGCGCCCATGTACTCGACACGCAGTTCGTTGTCGCGTATTGCCTCGGCCAGCCTGCCCATGTGGGAGTTCAGATACTTGTGCATGAAGATGCCGGTGGAACAGGCGAGTACCACAGTCAATGCATAGCGCACATAGCGCTCGACCGACGTTCCCGCCACCGTGATGCCGGCAATCTTGGTCGCCGCAATGTTGAACCCGTCGCTCGAGCCCAGCGATGACGTCTTGACCAGCAAACCGTACAGGATCATCGAGAACGCAAGAGACAGCATGGCGAAAAAGATATCCCGATACTTGCGCAGCAGTAACCCGATCGCGGCCGACGCAAGTGCGGTTACAACAACAGCGGCAATCAGCATGACGGCCATATCCGATATCTTGA
>JANXVW010000163.1 GCA_025351455.1 Betaproteobacteria bacterium
CCGGTGGCAATGGCATAGCGCCAGACCTGCCCGCAGTTAGAAAGCGCCCGGTGGGCGGATTCCAGCGCCCCCCGGCTTTCTATGCGGCGGATGACGCCCAGAAGTTCGGGAGCGCTGATTTCGGCTATAGGGCGCCCCCCGATCCAAGGGAAGATGTCCCGCTCTAGGCGCCGAATAATGCGATTACCGTGGTTCTGAACCCAAGTCTGGGATATTTGGTGTGCCACTCGCGGGCCACTACCTCCAGGCTGTTGGCGGCCCGGTCTGCCCGGGCGGACTTCTGCGCCTTGCGATTTTCGCTGGGGTCTATGCCCTCTGCCAGTAGCTTGCGGGCATCGTCGCGCCGGGCACGGGCCAGACGCAGGGATACTTCCGGGTAAACCCCAAGGGAAAGGCGCTTTTCCTTGCCGTCGAAGCGGTATTTCAGCCGCCACCACTTGCCCCCTGTGGGAGTGAGTTCGAGATACAGTCCGCCGCCGTCGAATAGACGTACGGCCTTATCGATGATTTTGGCGTTCTGAATCGCTATGGCGGTGAGGGACATTTGGGGGCAACTCTTTTGGCATATTTGCCGTTGCCCCCAATGTTGCCCCCGGGATTACCCGGATGTCAACGGACGCTGTTGCCCCCGGACGCACAAAAAAGATAAGAAAAACCCCGCTCTTAGGCGGGTTCTTGGACTGCTCCGGATTGCTCCGGACTTATGAATGGTGGAGGCGGCGGTGATTGAACTGCAGAATTTAGGTTTATGTTTCCCATGCCCGCCGCTAGACTCACGGCTCATGCCGAACCTCAGGAAGAAACGTAAAACCGCAGGCCAGCCCGCCTCTCGGGTGCGGCCGGGTGCGCCCGCGGCGCATACCGCTCTGTGCCTGAACAGCATGCGCACCGAGGGCGAACTGCACGCATTCCTGATCGAAGAAGTGGCTGCGCTGTTCGGCGCGCAGCGCGTGCTGCTGGTCCTGGAAACGCCGGCCGGCCTGCGCAGCGCGGGCTCGCTGCTGCCCAGCGATGAGCAAGCCCCGCCCCTGCTGAAAGCCATCACGCCCTGGCTCGAATCGGCGCGCCGAACCCGGTCGGGCCGTCTGCGCCATGGACCCGAAGGCGTCGAGCCGGCCGCCCAGCGCAGTTGTCTCATCGCCCCGTTGCTCGCTCAGGACGAGTTGCTGGGCTACCTTTACGCGGACATCGAAGGCGCGTTCGGCCGTTTCCACGAGGCCGACCGCGACCGGCTGGCGATGCTGGCCTCGCAAGCGGCCATGGCGCTGGTCAACATCCGCTTCGCCGCAGGCCTGGAGCGCAAGCTGGCCGAGCGTACCGCCGAGTTGGAGCAGCGCGCGAGCGAACTTGCCGTCATCAACAGCATCCAGCAGGGTGTGGCCGCGGAACTTGGTTTCCAGGCCATCGTCGACCTCGTCGGGGACAAGCTGCGCGAGATGCTGCGTTTCGGCGACGTCCAGATCGTGCTTTGGGATGCGCCGAGCGGCACCGCGCACGTGCTGTACGCGTACGAACGCGGCGAGCGGATTCAGGTACCGCCGAGGCAGCCGAACCCCGACGGGCCCATGTACAAGGCGCTGCAAGCGAAGCGCCCGGTGATCGCGAATAACCGCGCCGAAATGACCGCCTGGGGCCTGCGCACCGTCAAAGGCACGCGGCCGAGCCTGGCGACAGCCATCATGCCGATCTTCTCAGGCGACCGGATGATCGGTTCCATCGTGATCGAGAACCACGAGCGCGAAAACGCATTCGGCGAAGCCGAGGTGCGGCTGCTGAGCACCATCGCCGCGAGCATGGGTGTGGCGCTGGAAAACGTCCGCCTGTTCGACGAAACCAAAGAGGCGCTGGAGCGGCAGACTGCCACCGCCGAGATCCTGAAGGTCATCGCAAGTTCGCCGTCCGATGTGCAGCCGGTGTTCGACGCCATTGCCAAGAGCGCGCAGCGGCTGATGGGCGGGGTCGGTGCCGTGGTGACGCGCGTCGTAGGCGACGCCGTACACTTAGCTGCATTTACTCGCATAGACCCGGCGGCGGACGCTACTCTGACGAGCCGCTTTCCCATGCCGATCGCCGCCTCAACGGTCGCGGAAACGATCGCTACGGGAGTCGTGCTGGTAGTGAGCGATACCGAGACGCACCCGAGACATGACGAGTGGCGGCGCGAGTCGGCGCGAGCTTTCGGCTATCGCAGCTATATCGGCGTACCGATGATTCGGGACGGCAAGGTGATTGGCACGGTCAATGTCTCCCGGCGCGATCCAGGAGCGTTCTCGGATGACGATATCGCGTTGCTCCAGACCTTCGCCGACCAGGCGGTGATCGCGATCGAGAACGTGCGGCTGTTCAACGAGACCAAGGAAGCGCTGGAGCGGCAGACGGCGACGGCGGAAGTGCTGGAGGTCATCAGCCGCTCGATGGACGACGCGCAGCCGGTCCTGGAGAAAGTGCTCGACAGCTGCGAGAGGCTGTACGACGGAGCGATGATCAATATCAGCCAAGAGAAGGACGGGCTCATCCACCAGCTCGCTTTCCGCGGCCCCCCGAGTGCCGCCGAG
>JANXVW010000170.1 GCA_025351455.1 Betaproteobacteria bacterium
CCGGTTTTCGGGCAAAGGCAGGTGAACTCGGGAATCTCCATATGAATCAGGTAATCCCGTGCCGGACTGGGATTGGGAAAGGTGTCGAGAGATAAAGAGGGCTTGGTCGGCATTCTCTGAAGGCCATTCCATTGTTAAAATGCATGAAGAAAAAACAGGCGCCTGGTCCGTTGGTTTGGGGCCCCAGGCGCTTGTTTCATGAGTATCCGTTGAAATTATAAGCCTTTATAAAGCCCCGACAGTGCGACTCACACACATCAAGCTCGCTGGTTTCAAGTCCTTCGTCGATCCGACCCACATCCCGGTTCCGGGCCAATTGGTGGGTGTCGTTGGCCCGAACGGTTGCGGCAAATCGAATGTAATCGATGCCATTCGCTGGGTCCTCGGCGAATCCTCCGCAAAGCAGTTGCGCGGCGAAAACATGCAGGACGTCATTTTCAACGGCTCCGGCGATCGCAAGCCCGCCGGCCGTTCGAGCGTCGAGCTGGTGTTCGACAACAGCCTGGGCAAGGCTGCCGGCGCCTGGTCGGCGTACGCGGAGATTTCGGTCAAGCGCGTGCTCGAACGCGACGGCGAATCGTCCTACTTCCTGAACAACCAGCATGTGCGCCGGCGCGACGTTGCCGACATTTTCCTCGGCACCGGCCTGGGTGGGCGCGGTTACGCGATCATCGAGCAGGGCATGATTTCGCGCATCATCGAGGCGAAGCCTGAGGACTTGCGCAGCTTCCTGGAAGAGGCGGCCGGGGTATCGAAATATCGCGAACGCCGCCGTGAAACTGAATCGCGGCTCGAAGACACCCGCGAAAACCTGCTGCGCGTGGAAGACATCCGCCTGGAACTCGGCAAACAGCTCGAGCACCTGGAGTCGCAGGCCGAGAAAGCCGGCAAGTACCGCGAGTTCGAGGCCAGCCTGAAGCGCACCCAGCAATTGCTATGGACGTTGCGCAAGCGCGATGCGCAGGCGCAGCGCATGAAACTCGGCCGCGACATCGAGGCGATGGGCATCGAACTCGAAGCCGAAACAGCCCGCCTGCGGGACGCGGAAAAACGCGTGGAAGAGCTACGCACCCGGCATTACGGGGAATCGGACGCGGTCCATGCGGCGCAGGGCACCCTCTATGAAGTCAACGCCGAGATCGCCCGCGTCGAGCAGCAGATCCAGTTCCTGCGCGACAGCCGCAACCGCGCCGAACAGCAGTTGAATTCCCTGCGTGCGCAGGAAGCGGAACAGCGCGAGCGCCAGCAGTCGCTGGAAACGGCGCGCGGCGAAAATACCCGGGCGCTGGCGGAGGCAACCGAGCAGCTCGCCGCACTCGAAGAGGCGCTGCGCGAATCCCGCGCGGCCTTGCCGGTGGCCGACGACCATTACCGTGCCGCCCAGGCACGGTTGTCACAGGCACAGGAAGTATTGACGCAGGCCGAACAGCAATTGCGCCTGGAAGATACCCGCAAGGGCCATTCCGACAAGCTGCTGCTGCAGCTCGCTGCGCGCCGCGCCCGGCTGGAAGAAGAGCGCGACGCCCTGGAAGTGCCGAACCTGAGCGAGCTGGTCCGGCTCGAATCCGAGATCGGCGAGCTTGGCCACCAGCTCGCCGCGCGCCGCGGGGCATTTGAGCAATGCGAGGCGGCATTGCCCACGCTGGAGCAGTCGTTGCTGGCGGCAGAAGAAACCGAGGAGCAGGTCCAGCAACGGGTGCATCAACTCGATGCGCGCCTGACCGCCCTGCAATCGCTGCAGGATCAGGTCAGCCGTTCCGGCGAGATCGAGCCCTGGCTCGATCGCAACGACCTGCGCCGCAACCCCCATCTCTGGCAGGGCCTGCGTATCCGCGAAGGTTGGGACAATGCGCTCGAAGCCGTGTTGCGCGAACGGTTGAACAGCATCGGACTGACCGATCTTGGCCAGGCCCACGCGTGGCTGTCAGAACCGCCGCCAGGAAAACTCTCATTCCACCGCGTGAGTGCGGATTCGACCGCTGTTGTGCCTGCGCCTTCCGGCCTCGAACGCCTGACCGATTACGTGACCTGCACCGATGCGCGCCTGGCCGGCGTGATGGCCGACTGGCTCGCGCGCGTCTACGTCCTGCCCAATCCCGCCCAGGGCATGGAAATCGCAGCGAATTTGCCGGCCGGCGCCATGCTGGTCAGTGCGCAGGGCCACGTATTCACTCCGACCAGTGTCAGTTTTCACGCAGCCGATTCCGAAGTGCACGGCATTCTGTCCCGCCAGCGCGAAATCGAGGCTTTGTTTGCCGAACGTACGGCAGCGGATGCCCGCCTCGGCGAACTGAACCACATCGCTGCCTCGCAGAAAATCGAATTCGAAGAACGCAAGTCGCAAGCGGAGCGCCTGCGGCGCGAGGTATCGGATCTCCAGGAAAACCAGCATCAGCTGAAACTGGACCATGTTCGGCTATCGCAACTGGCGGAAAGGTTGAAGGCACGCGGGGAGCAGATCGTCCGCGAGCTCGGAGAAATCGAGGCGGAGTCTGCGCGCGAATCGACGCAACAGATTGAAGCGGCGCGGCAGATGGAAGTGCTTCGCGCCGGCATGACGGCCATGCACACCGGCGTCGAATCGGCCCGGCAGAGTCACGTAGGGGCCGAATCGGCCCTGCAGGCGAGCCGGGCGGTCGCCCAACAGTCTGAACGGGAGCATCAGGAGGCGCTGTTTCAACAGAAGACTATAAATAATAAAATCATAGATATAGATTCATCTCTTCAAGTTTTAGCGCAAACATTTTCCCGGCTGCAAAGCGACGCGGACCTGCTCCTTCAGGAGATGTCGCGCGCCGACGAAACGGGATTGCAGGAACAATTGCAGAAACAACTGGCGCTGCGCGGCGAACGCGAGCAGGCCTTGAAGCAAGCCCGTGAGGAACTGGAAGGCGTCGACCAGGCCCTGCGGGCGACTGAACAGGAGCGTCTCGCGTCCGAGCAAAAACTGGCCCCCGCGCGCGAACGCATCAACGAACTGCGGCTCAAAGAGCAGGAAGCGCGACTGGCCGAGGAAAGTTACGCGAGCCAGCTGGAAGAGGCCCAGGCCAATGTGCAGGAGTTGCTGCCGTTGCTCGAGGAAGGGGTGCGTGCCGGCAAACTGCAGGGGGAAATCAACCGGCTCACCGAAGACATGGCGGCACTGGGCGCCGTGAACCTGGCCGCACTCGACGAATTGTCGACCTCCCGGGAGCGCAAGGCTTACCTCGATTCGCAATCCCAGGATCTGAACGAAGCCGTGGAAACCCTGGAAACCGCGATACGCAAAATCGATCGCGAGACGCGCGAGCGGCTGCAGGAGACCTTCGATACCGTCAACCGCCATTTCGGCGAAATGTTCCCGGCGCTGTTCGGCGGCGGGGAAGCCAAGCTGCTGATGACCGGCGAGGAAATCCTCGATGCAGGCGTGCAGGTCATGGCGCGTCCCCCGGGCAAGCGCAATGCCTCGATTCACCTGTTGTCGGGCGGAGAAAAGGCACTGACGGCCTTGTCGCTGGTATTCTCCATGTTCCAGCTCAATCCAGCGCCGTTCTGCTTGCTCGACGAGGTCGACGCGCCGCTCGATGACAGCAATACCGAGCGGTTCTGCAGCCTGGTGAAGAAGATGTCCGTCCATACCCAGTTCATGTTCATCACCCACAACAAGATCACCATGGAAATGGCCAGCCAACTGATCGGCGTCACCATGCAGGAGCAGGGCGTCTCGCGCGTGGTCGCGGTGGATGTGGACGAAGCGTTGCGCATGCGCGAAGAGGCGGCCGCTTGATCCGGCATGGCCATTGCGGGAGCAGGAGGAGGGACGATGAGTGATCTGCAGATCGGCCTCGCGCTGCTGGGCGTCTTGTTGGTGGCCGCCGTACTGGCGTTCAACTGGTGGCAGGAAAGGAAGTTCCGACGGCGCGGCGAGGAAACGTTTTCCGGCCGGCATGACGATGTGCTCCTCGACCAGGCCGCCGTATCCCTGGCACCGGTGGCAGCGGTGTCGTTCCGGCAGGGCCTGGATGACTCGCGCATCGAACCAAGCATGGAGCAGCGCCTGGAGCCGCAACTCGGCGGCGCGACGACGGATGCCGCGCCGACATTTTCGCGCCCTTCGCGGAGTGGCATCGCCGATGTCCCGCGGCCGGAAATCGATTACATCGTGGAAGTCCGGGCCGGCGAAATCATCGCCGTCGAGAAACTGGTCCGCATGCAGCAGAGCCTGCCCGGTCTGATCCGCCGGATCAGCTTTGGCGGGCTCAACTACCAGTCGAAAGCGTGGGAAGCGATGACGCTCGATGACGCCAGATATACGTCGGTGCGTGTCGCGCTGCAGCTGGTGGACCGGACCGGGCCCGTCAACGAGGAGCAGTTGCGCGCGTTCGGTGAGGCAGCAAAAAATACCGCAGGAGAAATAGCCGCGATCGCCGAACTGCCGGAGTTTGCGCCGGCGCTCGAACGGGCTGTCGCCTTGGACGGATTCTGCGCCGACGTGGATGTCGTGGTCGGGATCAACGTGATCGCCAATGCGGGACAGGTGTTCCACGGCACCAAGATTCGCGCGCTGGCCGAGGCTGCCGGCCTGCATCTGCAACCCGGTGGCGTATTCCAGTGCCATGACGACCAGGGTGCCCCCCTGTACTCGCTCGACAATCAGGAGTCCGAGCCCTTCCTGATCGACCGCATCCGCAATATCACCACGCCCGGCATTACTTTCCTGCTCGACGTGCCGCGGGTGGCGAACGGCCTGCGCGTTTTCGATAAGATGGTGGCGATGAGCCGCAGTTTTGCCGATTCGCTGGACGGCACGCTGGCCGACGACAATCGCGCATTGCTCAACGATTCCGGCATCGACCGGATCCGGGCGCAGTTGCGCGCGATCTATGGCGCCATGGAACAACGCGGCATCGAGGCCGGCAGTCCGCTCGCGTTGCGCCTGTTCTCCTGATGGCAGTGCCGCGCGAAGCGGCTGCGCGCGCGCAGGCCTTGCGGCGCGATCTCGATCAGGCCAATTTCCGCTATTACGTCGAGGATGCGCCGACGATTCCGGACGCGGAATACGATAAATTGTTCCGCGAGTTGCAGGCGCTCGAATCGCAATATCCGGAACTGGCGGCCGCCGATTCGCCGACGCAACGCGTCGGCGGCGTGGCGCGTTCCGACCTGCCAAAAGTCGGGCACGGCGTGCCGATGTTGTCCATCCGCACCGAAACCGATGCGCAATCCAGCGGTGCGACCGCATTCGACAGCCGCATTCGCCGCGAACTCAAGCTCGGACCCGACGATCCCCCGGTCGAATACAGCGCCGAACTCAAGTTCGATGGCATCGCCATCAGCCTGCGTTACGAGAACGGCATCCTCACGCGCGCAGCGACGCGCGGAGATGGCCAGGTCGGGGAAGACGTCACCCCGAACGTTAAAACGATACGCAGCGTCCCGCTGCGCCTGCGGTCGGTGCACCCCCCGGCGGTGCTCGAAGTGCGCGGCGAAATCTTCATGCACCGCGCAGAGTTTGAAAAACTCAATGAGCGCCAGCGCGCCGCGGCGGAGAAGGTGTTCGTGAATCCGCGCAACGCCGCCGCCGGCTTCGTCAGACAACTGGATTCCCGCATCACGGCGAGCCGGCCATTGACTTGTTCGGTCTACGGCTTAGGGGAAATGCAGGGATGGCAGTTGCCGCCGACCCAGAGCGCCTTCCTGGACGGCCTGCGGGAACTTGGGCTGCCGGTATCGGACGAGCGCGCGGTTGCGCGGGGAGCCGATGATTTGCTCGCCTTTCACGTGCGGATTGCCGCCTTGCGCGACAACCTTCCGTTCGATATCGACGGGGTCATCTACAAGGTCAATAGTATTGAGTTACAGACCCGGCTTGGTTTCGTCTCGCGGGAACCGCGCTGGGCAGTCGCGCATAAATTTCCGGCTCAGGAAGCGCAGACGCAGGTCCTCGGAATAGAAGTCCAGGTCGGCCGCACCGGAAAACTGACTCCGGTCGGAAAGCTCGCGCCGGTATTCGTTGGCGGCGTCACGGTCAGCAATGTGACGCTGCACAACGAGGATTACATCAGAAGCCTCGATCTTCGCGTCGGCGATACGGTCATTGTCCGGCGCGCGGGCGATGTGATTCCGCAGGTCGTCGCGGTCCGGGCGGAATTGCGCCCGCAGGGCACGGCAGTCTTTTCCATGCCCAGGCGTTGCCCGGTCTGCGACTCCGCGGTGGTGCAAGACGAAGGCGAGATAGATTACCGCTGCACCGCGGGCCTCTTTTGCCCGGCGCAACGCAAACAGGCGCTGCTGCATTTTGCAGGGCGGCGGGCGATGGATATCGAAGGACTAGGCGAGAAGTTAGTCGACCAGCTGGTCGACGCGAACCTGGTGAAAACCCCGGCGGATCTGTATGGGCTGGATTTGCCGACGCTGTCGGGTCTGGAGCGCATGGCCGGGAAGTCGGCGCAGAACGTGCTCGACGCCATCGAGAAAAGCAAGACAACAACGCTGCCACGCTTCATTTTTGCGCTCGGCATACGCAATGTCGGGGAGACGACTGCCAAGGATCTGGCGCGTTGCTTTGGCAAACTGGAACGGCTTATGCAAGCCGATGAAGCGCAATTGCAGGAAGCGCCGGATGTCGGGCCGGTCGTGGCGCAGAGCATCGTCGAGTTTTTTCGCGAACCGCACAATGCCGGGATCGTCGGGCAGATGCGTGCCGCCGGGGTACATTGGCCGGAGGTGGAAGTTGTGAAAGCCGCGAAGCTGGCTTTTGCCGGCAAGACCTTCGTGCTGACCGGAACGTTGCCGAATTTGTCCCGCGACGAAGCAAAGGAGCGCATCGAGGCGAAAGGTGGAAAAGTGGCGGGCAGCGTATCGAAGAAAACCGACTATGTCGTGGCGGGTGCCGATCCAGGCAGCAAATTGAACAAGGCGCGGGAACTTGGCGTCGCTGTGCTGGACGAAACAGGGTTGTTAGAATTGCTCGAATAACCCCATGGCGCCGGTGCTCGTCGCCGCTGCAAGGAGAAAAAGATTGAACAAGATCACGAAGGCGGTATTTCCGGTTGCCGGCATGGGCACCCGCTTCCTGCCCGTTACGAAGGCGAGTCCGAAGGAAATGCTGCCGGTGGTGGACAAGCCGCTGATCCAGTATGCCGTCGAGGAGGCGGTCGCGGCCGGCATCACCCAGATGGTATTCATCACCGGGCGCAACAAGCGCGCCATCGAGGATCATTTCGACAAGGCTTACGAGCTTGAGACCGAGCTTGCCGCGCGCAACAAGCTCAAGATGCTCGAGCAGGTGCAGGGCGTCCTGCCCAAGAATGTCAGCTGCATCTATGTGCGCCAGACCGAAGCTTTGGGTCTGGGACATGCCATCCTTTGCGCACGCCCTGTGGTCGGTAACGAGCCCTTCGCCGTCATCCTGGCCGACGACCTGATCGATGGCAATCCGCCCGTTATGAAGCAAATGGTGGACGTCTATGCCAGCGAACGGTGTTCAGTGCTGGCAGTGCAGAATGTCGCGCGCGAGGAAACGTCGAGCTATGGCATTGTCAGGACCGAGCCCGGAGAGCGCCATGGCATGCACCGCATCACCGGCATGGTCGAAAAGCCGAAGCCGGACGTCGCTCCATCCACGCTCGCCGTGGTCGGCCGTTATCTGCTCGAACCCGAGATATTCCACTACCTCGAGAACGTGACGCCAGGCGCGGGCGGGGAGATCCAGTTGACCGACGGCATTGCCGCGATGCTCAACGAACAGCGCGCTCTGGCATACGAGTTTCAAGGCGTGCGCTACGATTGCGGCACGAAGCTTGGTTATCTGCAGGCGAACGTGCTGTATGCAATGCGCCATCCCGAAATCTCCACTGAGTTCTGCGAATTTGTCGATTCGCTCAGGGCACGGGAAAAAAGGACGAAGAGCAGTGATAAATAAAGATCAGGCCTGGCAGGTCCTGCGGGACGCCGAACTCATTCATGACGAAGACACGGTCAATCGCGCAGTCAGGCGTCTGGCCATCGACATTACGGCGAAACTGGGCGACACCCTGCCGCTGGTCATGCCGGTCATGGGCGGCGCAGTGGTGTTCACCGGCCAGCTGCTGCCGCTGCTGCGCTTTCCCCTGGAGTTCGATTACCTGCATGTAACCCGCTACGACGGCAAGACCCGCGGCGGACAGATCCAGTGGAAAACCAAGCCGCATGTCGATGTGCGCGGTCGCACGGTGCTGGTCCTGGATGACATTCTCGATGAAGGCAATACGCTGGCGGCAATCCGCGACCACATGCTGGGCGAAGGCGCTGCCGCCTTTTACGGGGCGGTTTTCGCCGACAAGGACATCGGACGGGACAAGCCGATCCGGGCGGACTTCGTCGGTTTGACCGTTCCCAACCAATACGTGTTCGGATTTGGCATGGACGCCCACGAGACCTGGCGAAATCTGCCGGCGATCTATGCGCTGAAGGCTTGAGGAGAAAAGCGTTGCTCGGAATCATCGGCGGGACCGGCCTGACCCAGTTGTCCAATCTCGAAATCACCCGGCGCCAGATCGTGCGCACGCCATTCGGCGACCCGTCGGGCGCGCTTACGTTCGGGAAGTTGAACGGACGAGAAGTCGCGTTTCTCGCGCGCCACGGCTACGGACACACGATCCCGCCGCATGAGGTTAACTACCGCGCCAACATCTGGGCACTGCACTCGGAAGGCGCCGCGCAGGTGGTTTCGGTCGCCTCGGTCGGTGGCATTCGCGCCGATCTTACGCCCGGCGCGCTCGCCATTCCGCACCAGGTGCTGGACTACACCTGGGGACGCAAGCACACGTTTTTCGAAGGCCCGGATCAACCGGTGACGCATATCGACTTCACGCATCCCTACTGTGAAGTATTGCGCGGCCGGTTGCTCAAGGCGGCGGCCGCCGCCGGGCAGGCGGTCGTGAACAAGGGCGTTTACGCTGCCACGCAGGGACCGCGGCTGGAAAGCGCGGCGGAAATCGACCGGCTCGAGCGCGACGGAGCGGACATGGTCGGCATGACCGGCATGCCGGAAGCGTCGCTGGCAAAGGAAATTGGCATGCGCTACGCAGCCGTCGCGGTGGTGGTGAATCACGCTGCCGGACGCGGGGACAGCAGCGAGGAAATTCACCTCGACCAGATCAACGCGGTATTGCAGGCGTCGATGGTCAAGGTGCGCACTTTGCTGGAGAAACTGGTGGCTGCCGATGATTAAGCCGGTATTAAGGATGGGCGATCCCGTCCTGTTCAAGCGGGCGGAGCCGGTGACGCAATTCGATACGCCGCAATTGCACGCCTTGTTGCAGGATTTGGATGACACCATGCGCTCAAAAAATGGAGCAGGCATCGCCGCGCCGCAGATCGGGGTGAGCCTGCAGATGGTGATTTTCGGCGTTGGTGCCAATCCGCGTTATCCGGACGCCGAGGAAGTGCCGTACACGGTGCTGATCAATCCGACCCTTGAACCGGTCGGTGCCGAGATGGAAGAGGGATGGGAGGGTTGCCTGTCGGTGCCGGGTATGCGCGGCGTCGTGCCCCGCTATACCCAATTACGCTACCGCGGTTTCGACCAATTCGGCAACGCCGTCGACCGCACCGTGTCCGGATTCCATGCCCGGGTGGTGCAGCATGAAACCGATCATCTCTTGGGCATCCTCTACCCAATGCGCGTGCGCGACTTGCGCAACTTCGGCTTCAACGAGGAATTGTTTCCCGGCCAGCAGATCGTGGACGACTAGACCGCAGCGCCGGCCTGGGGCTGCAGTTCCTGCAGCAGCTCGGTTTCCAGGCGCACCACTTTCTTGGTGTCGCGCAATGCATCGCCGTTGACCAGGAAGGTGTCTTCGGCGCGCTCTCCCAGCGTGTTGATTTTCGCCGTGTAGAGATTGATGTCGTAATTGTCGAGCACGCGCGCGATGCGGTAGAGCAGGCCCGGCCGATCCCCGGCAACTACGTTCAGGTAGTAGTAGGCACCTTTCTCATCCGGGCGGATCTTGACCTCCGGCGTCATCGGCACGTATTTGACCTGGCGCGACAGCCTGGTTTTACACGGTGCGGGCAGTTCGCCGTGCACCTTGAGCCGGATATTGAGTTCATGCTCGATGTAGCTGATCAAGTCACGATAGTGCGAAGTGGCGTGCGCCGGATCCATGACCTGGAAACTGTCCAGCGCATAGCCGTGGCGCGTGGTGTAAATCTTGGCTTCAACGATGCTGAAACTGATGCTCTGGAAAAATCCGCAGATGCGGGCGAACAGGGATTTCTCGTCAGGCGCATAAATCATGACCTGCAAGCCTTCGCCAATCGGAGACAGCCTCGCCTTGACAACAGGCGCCGGGGTATCAACGCGGAAGTACAACTGCCGCGTATGCCACACGATGTCCTTCTCGTCGTGGCGCAGGAAATAGCTGTCGTCGAGCTTGTCCCACAATTTGTGCGGGGCATCTTCCGAGATTGCATACGCGCGCAGTTTTGCGAGTGAGCGCTCCTGGCGTGCCTGCAGCGTATTCTCAGCCGGTGCGATGCCGGGATTGAGCAGCCGGCGCGCGGCGCGGAACAGGTCCTCGAGCAGTTTTGCCTTCCAGGCGTTCCATACTTTCGGGCTGGTGCCACGGATGTCCGCCACGGTGAGCAGGTAGAGCGCCACCAGCCGCCGGTAATTGCCGACCCTGTCTGCGAATGCGCGGATCACATCGGGATCCGACAAGTCCTGCTTCTGGGCGGTGGCGGACATCATCAGGTGCTGCTCGACCAGCCATGTCACCAGTTCGGTATCTTCCTTCGACACGCCGTGAGCGCGGCAAAACCTGGTCGCATCCGCCATGCCGAGCTTGGAGTGGTCCCCGCCACGGCCCTTGGCGATGTCGTGGAACAGCCCGGCGAGATAGAGGACTTCGATGCGTTCGAATTCCGCGATCAGGCGGCTGCACAGCGGATATTCGTGCGCCATTTCGGCTACCGCGAAGCGGCGCAGGTTGCGCACCACCATGAGGATATGTTCATCTACCGTGTAGACGTGGAACAGGTCGTGCTGCATGCGGCCGACAATGCGCCCGAAGGCCGGCAGATAGCGGCCGAGCACGCCATACTGATTCATCCGGCGCAGTGCGTGCGTGATGCCCGTAGGGCGGCGCAGGATTTCCATGAAGCGCGCGCGATTCTCGGCGTTACGTCTGAACGCGGCATCGATGTGGTCGCGTGCATGCCACAAGGCACGCATCGTCGATACGGCGAAGCCTTTGAGTTCAGGATGATCCTGCAGCAGCAGGAATGCCTCGAATATGGCCGAGGGCTGGCGCTGGAACAGGCCATGGCTGGCTTCGAGCAATTCCGCATTGATGCGGAAGCGCTCGTTCAGGTCGCGCGGCTGCGCCGCAGGGCCGGCGAAAATCCGCCGCCGCAGATTCTGCAGCACAATGGTATTGAGCAACTGCACTGCCTTTGCAGTCGTGTAGAACATCTGCATCAGTTGCTCGCTGGCACGCCGCGCCGGCGTATCGGCCAGGCCGTATTCCTTGGCGAGTGTTGACTGGAAATCGAACAACAGGCGGTCTTCGCGCCGATTGGTCAGGTAGTGTAGGCGCACGCGCAGCACCGCCAACGTGGCTTCGTGGCGCTTGAGCTGGCGCGCTTCCTCACGCGTGAGGATTTTCTGCTTGGTCAGGTCTTGCCAACTGTGGCCGAGGCCGGCGGCGCGGCTGATCCAGAGTATGTTCTGCAAGTCGCGCAGGCCGCCCGGACTTTCCTTGATGTTCGGCTCGAGGTTGTAGGCGGTATCGTTGAAGCGTGTATGACGCTGCTGCTGTTCGAGCAACTTGGATTCGACGAAATAGTCGACGTCCAGGTCCCTGACGATAGCGGCCGAGAAACGTTTGTAGTGGTTCAGGTTGCCGGCGATCAAGCGCGATTCCAGCAATGTGGTCTGGATGGTGATGTCGCGCCGTGCTTCCTCCTGGCATTCGCCGATGGTGCGCACGCTGTGGCCGATTTCCAATCCGATGTCCCAGAGCACGCCGACCAAGGCCTCGACCCTGGCGCGCGCGCTATCCGCAATTGCGTCGGGAAGCAGGATAAGGACGTCGACGTCGGAATAGGGATAGAGCAGGCCGCGGCCATAGCCGCCGACCGCGACCAGTGCCAGATCGCCGGATTGCCCGGTTTCCTTCCAGATTGCCTGGAGCGCGGTGTCCACGAGAGCGCATTGCCGTTGCAGGGCTTTTCTTGCATCGGGTTTGCCGGAAAAGGCCGCCTTCAGCGCCGCGCGTCCCTGCGCCAGCGCGTCACGCCAGCCAGTGACGTTCGAGGACAATGCGGCGGTTCGCGCCACGCTCGAGGCGGTTGCGGACGCCATCTAAGCCGCGAACGACGGTGGCGGCGGTGCGCCGGGCGACACCGTCAGTACTTCATAGCCGGCATCGGTGACCAGTACTGTGTGTTCCCACTGCGCCGACAACGAATGATCCTTGGTGACGACGGTCCACCCGTCGGCGAGTTGGCGGATGCCGGCCTTGCCGGCGTTGATCATGGGTTCGACCGTGAAAATCATGCCCGATTGCAGCTTTATCCCGGTTCCGGCGCGGCCATAGTGAAGTACCTGCGGCTCTTCATGGAATTTTCTGCCGATGCCATGGCCGCAGAACTCGCGCACGATGGAAAAACCGTGTTCCTCGGCATGGTTCTGGATGACCTCGCCGATGTCGCCCAGGTAAGCGCCATGCTTCACGGCCTGGATGCCGCGCCACATGCACTCGTAGGTGATTTCCGCCAGCCGGCGCGCCTGGATCGAGGGTTCTCCCACATAAAACATGCGGCTGGTGTCACCGTGAAAGCCGTCCTTGATCACCGTAATGTCGATGTTGACGACGTCGCCCGGCTTGAGTTTCTTCGCGCCGGGCACGCCGTGGCAGACGACATGGTTGACCGAAGTGCAGATGGATTTGGGATAGGGCTGGTATCCCGGCGGCGCGTAGTTCAGCGGCGCAGGGATCGTGTGCTGTACCTTCACCATGTAATCATGGCACAGCGCATCGAGTTCGTCGGTCGTGACGTTGGGCCGGACATGCGGTTCGATGAAATCGAGTACTTCGGCCGCGAGACGGCCGGCGACGCGCATTTTCTCGATTTCTTCAGGGGTTTTGATGTTGACTGACATGATTGAACGGTCTTTGAGCGCGGCAATGATACCACCCGCGCCCGCTATTTCAGGCCGCCGCGCAGTATCCCAGATCGGGGCAGGCCTTCAAAATATCAACGCCGGCCGCTGGAGCGCGAGGCTGTCGCGAATCCATTGCCGGGGCACATCGCCAGCGTGATCGGCCGGCCGCGGTGCTGCGACTTTGTTGTGGTCACCGCGCACGGAGGGTCACGAACTGCCAACGCCTTTTCGTGATGGTGGACGACGCGACACCAATTTGTTTGTTCGTCGCATGGAAGGGAATGCAGCAACGCCCAAAATTGGTTATTCTCGGCACAACAATGGTGCGGTTCGACTAGCGATCCACCCTGTCCGGCCGCATTGGCGAAATTTTTTCATAATGTTTCTTTGATGGTGCGGCGCGATTGACTTGAGGCAAGAACGTCATTGAGTCAAGGTTATCGCCGATGCTGCGCATGCTTTTTGCATCCGCATTGCACGGGATGATCCCCGAGGCGCAAAAAGAATTCTCGAGTTCAAAAAAAGTCGTTCATGGCAAATTCAAAAATAAAACCATTGCGGGGAAGGGGTTCGCATCATGTCCGGTAACGATTGGCATTATCTCGAGCTTCTCGACATCGGCAGGCGCATCCAATCGCGCGAGATTTCGTCCGTCGAGGCAACGCAGGCGCAATTCGATCGCATCGGCAAGCTTGACGGACAACTGAAGAGTTACGCCACCACGATGGCCGAGCAGGCCCTCGCGGACGCGCGCCTGGCGGACGCCGAAATTGGCAAGGGAAGTATTCGCGGGCCGTTGCACGGCGTGCCGATCGCGGTGAAGGATCTGTGCTGGACCAAAGGCGTGCCGACGGCCGCAGGGATGACCATCCACAAGAATTTCAAGCCTGGCGAAGACGGTACCGTCGTGCGCAAGCTGCGCGAAGCGGGCTCCGTGATCCTGGGGAAACTGCAACTCACGGAAGGCGCGTATGCCGACCATCATCCGAAAATCACGCCGCCGGTCAATCCCTGGAACAGCGCGCACTGGTCGGGTGCCTCATCCAGCGGTTCCGGCGTTGCCACTGCGGCGGGCCTTTGCTATGGCTCGCTGGGATCGGACACCGGGGGCTCGATCCGCTTTCCCTCCGCAGCGAACGGTTGTACCGGACTGAAGCCGAGCTGGGGCCGCGTCAGCCGTTACGGCGTGTTCGAACTTGCCGCGACACTCGACCATATCGGACCGATGACCCGCAGTGCCGCAGACGCCGGCGCCATGCTCGGTGTCATTGCCGGAATTGATCCGAAAGATCCGACGGCCAGTCCGCGGGAGGTGCCGAACTATCTTGCGGGCATGGAGCGCGGCATCCGCGGGGTGCGCATCGGCGTCGATCCGCGCTGGAATACGGTCAACGTGGATGCGCCGACACGGCAAGTTATGGACGCGGTGCTGAAAGTCATTGGCGAACTCGGCGGCGATATCCGCGAAGTTGCGTTTCCGGACCCCGAACAGATCATCACGGACTGGGTGCCGTTGTGCGCCGTGGAGACCGCGGTTGCGCACGAAGGTACTTATCCTTCGCGCAAAGAGGAGTATGGTCCCGGGCTGGCGGGCCTCATCGATACCGGTCGCGCGCTGAGCGGCATGGACTATCAGAAAATCATCCTGCGCCGGAACGATTTTCGCGGCCGCGTGCAGACGTTGTTCAAGGACATCGACCTGCTCGTCATTCCCACGACCGGCGTGGCTTCGCCTACGGTGGCGCAGATGGCGACCCTCGGGGAAAACCCCGACCTGATTTCGGCATTGCTGCGCTTTACCTGCCCGTTCGATACGGCCGGCAGTCCGACCATAACTTTGCCGGCAGGCTTTACCGCGCAAAAAACGCCCATCGCATTCCAGTTCGTCGCGCGCCACTTCGAAGAGGATCTCCTGGTGCGCGCGGGATGGGCTTACCAGCAGGCGACGGACTGGCACCGCCAGCATCCGGCGCTATAAGTTCGACAAGTCAGAAATACAACAGCAGAAGAAGCGGGGGACCAAGAAAAGATTCAAGGCATTCCGTGCAACGCAGTTTGAGAAATCAGATCGGTTGGACATCGGGCACTGTTATAACCATTTTTCTTATTGGAGATTTGCCATGAGATTACGCACTGTTCTAACTGGAATTGCCGGCGCATTGTCATTGATCGCCGTTACCGGCGCCGCCGTCGC
This sequence comes from Betaproteobacteria bacterium, assembly GCA_025351455.1. Lineage (GTDB taxonomy): Bacteria > Pseudomonadota > Gammaproteobacteria > Burkholderiales > JACQAP01 > JACQAP01. The sequence goes on from JANXVW010000170.1 coordinate 15,327, forward strand.
GGCCGATCCCATCAAAGTGGGCCTGCTCGAAGACGTGTCGGGCGACCTTGGGTTGCTCGGTCAGCCCAAGCTCAACGGCTCGCAACTCGCGGTCGAGGAAATCAACAAGGCCGGCGGCATCATGGGCCGCAAGATCGAACTCATCCACCTTGATCCGCAAGGGGACAACGCCCGCTACCAGGAATTCGCGCGCCGACTGGTGAGCAAGGACAAGGTCGACGTGCTGATCGGCGGCATTACCTCCGCATCGCGCGAAGCGGTCCGTCCGATCATGGACCGCACCGATACGCTTTACATGTATACGAACCAATACGAAGGCGGCGTTTGCGACGCAGGCATGATCAGCAACGGCGCAGTGCCGGAACAGCAGTTTTCGACGCTGATCCCCTACATGATTGCGACGTACGGCAAAAAGGTCTATACGATCGCCGCCGACTACAACTTCGGCCAGATATCGGCCGAGTGGAACCGCAAGCTGGTCAAGGAGCAGGGTGGAACCGTAGTGGGCGAGGAGTTCATCCCACTCGGTGTTTCGCAATTCGCACAGACTATCCAGAACATCCAGAAGGCCAAGCCCGACTGGCTGCTGACCATCAACGTCGGCGCCGCACAGGATTCTTTCTTCGAGCAGGCGGCTGCCGCCAAGCTGGGATTGCCGATGGCATCGTCCATCAAGGTCATGCTGGGATTCGAGCACAAGCGCTTTGCTCCGCCCGCGCTTTACCGGATGAATGCGGTGGCCAACTGGTTCGAAGAGCTCGACACGCCGGAAGCCGAAAATTTCAAGAAGCGCTGGCACGCCAAGTTCCCGAAGGAGCAATACATCAACGACATGGGCTATAACGCGTATGTCGCGATCTACCAGTACAAGATGCTCGTGGAGAAAGCAAAATCGACCAAGCTGGCCGATATCCGCAAGGTCATCGCCACCGGTAAGGCCTGCGTGACCGCGCCCGAAGGGGAAATCTGCATTGACCCGAAGAGCCAGCACACTTCGCACCGCATGCGCATGGTGACAGTCGATGAGAAGCACAACGTCAAGGTCATCAAGGATTTCGGCGTCATCCAGCCGTACTGGCTTGGCGAAATCGGTTGCGACCTGACCAAGAAGAACGACAAGAAACAGTACACCCCGAGCGAACTGCCGACCAAGTAACCGGGCAGGTTTTCATGCACACGGCGTGCCTTGACCGGCACGCCGTCCATAGCAGGGCTGGTGATGCAGTCGATTTTTTGGGGCGTGGATGTTAGCTGAGATTTTTTCGTTCCTGTACCAGTTCGCGGATGTATTCGCGTTCCTCATTCTGGCATCGGCAGGTCTCGCCATCGTCTTCGGGATGATGGGGGTGATCAACATGGCGCATGGCGAGTTCATCATGTGCGGCGCCTATGTCACGGTCGGGCTGGTCAATGCAGGATTTCCATTGATCCTCGCGCAGGCACTGGCGACGTTGTCTGCGGCGCTGATCGGCGTGCTAGTCGAAGTGACTATCGTGCGCAAGCTCTACAAGCGACCGCTGGATTCTCTGCTCGCCACCTGGGGCCTGAGCCTGATCGTCACGCAAGGCATGCTGCTGATCTTTGGCGGATCGATGAGCGGACCGGGCACGCCGCCGGGCAGCTTCACGGTCGGCGATTACACGTTTTCGGTTTA
>JANXVW010000268.1 GCA_025351455.1 Betaproteobacteria bacterium
ACTTATAAATCGGGGAATACTGTTCAAACAAACGGAGCTACTTCTAACTGCCCAGACATCTAATTCCGGAGCAACCAGAATTCGATCGAGACCGGTTGTTCCTGGCGGGACTTTTTCAGTTTGAATGCACGGCCCTCTCCAGCACCGCACTCAGAAGGACGTTGGCGCCGGCTTCGAGGTGTTCGGGCTTCGCGTTTTCGATTTCGTTGTGCGAAATGCCCGCTTCGCACGGAACGAATATCATCGCGGTCGGTGCCACCCGGGCGACATAGCAGGCATCATGGCCGGCGCCGCTGACGATGTCCATGTGCCGGTAGCCGAGCTGTTCGGTAGACTTTCTGACGCTGGCGACCAATCCGGCATCGAATGCCAGCGGCGGATAATCCGTTACGCATTGCATTTCTATTTTCACTCCCGCGCGCGCTTCGAATTGTGCGCAGGCCTTGCGCAATTGGTCTTCCATCGCGTCGAGTTCCGGTTTGTAGGCATGACGCAAGTCGACTGAGAGCCGGACCTCCCCGGGCACGACGTTTCTGGAATTCGGCTTGACCTGCATGAACCCGACTGTGCCGCGGCCAGCCGGCTGGTGTGCAAGCGCGATGCGATTCACTTCTTCCACGATGCGTGACGCGGCCAGCATTGAGTCCTGTCGCAAGTGCATGGGCGTGGGCCCCGCGTGGGCATCCTGCCCGGTGACGACGACGTCGTACCAGCGCAGTCCCAGCGCTCCCGTCACCACGCCGATGGTGTTTTGGGTGTCTTCGAGGATCGGCCCCTGCTCGATGTGCGCTTCGAAGTAGGCCGCAAACGGCCTGCCCGCCGGGAGATCCCCCGCATAGCCGATGCGCCGCAGTTCGTCGCCCACCGACTTACCTTCGATGTCCTTTTGCGCTAGCGCATGTTCGAGTGTAAATGCCCCGGCAAATACACCGGAACCCATCATCACCGGCGTAAAACGCGTGCCTTCTTCGTTGGTCCAGATGGCGACTTCGAAGGGATATTCGGTTTCGATGCACCGGTCGTTCATCGTACGCACGACTTCAAGGGCGGCCAGCACGCCGTAATTGCCGTCGAATTTTCCGCCGGTGGGCTGGGTGTCGATGTGGCTGCCGGATACGACCGGCGGCAGGTCATTCTTTCTGCCCGACCTGTGCGCGAAGATATTACCGATGGAATCGACGCTGATCGTGCAGCCGGCCGCCCGGAGCCAGCTGCAGACGAGGTCGCGTCCTTCGCGATCACGATCGGTCAACGCGATCCGGCAAACGCCGCCCTTCTGGGTAGCCCCGATCTTTGCCAGATCCATGAGCGACTGCCAGAGCCGCCCACCGTCAATTCGTATGTCGTTCATCGGGAAGATAATGACAGGCCATTTGATGGGCGGCGTCGACGCGCCGCAACTGCGGTTCGCTCTGGCGGCACAATTCGGTTGCATAGGGGCACCGCGTATGAAAGCGGCAGCCTGTTGGCGGATTGAGCGGGCTCGGCAGGTCGCCCTGAAGCACGACGCGCCGTGACACCGCTGTCGGGTCCGGAACGGGTACGGCCGAGATCAAGGCCTGCGTGTAAGGATGCAGCGGCCGCTTCCATAAAGAGCTTCCTTCCGCGGTTTCGACGATCCTGCCCAGATACATTACCGCAATCCGGTCGGACACGTGCTCGACAACCGAGAGGTCATGGGAGATAAATAAATAGGAGAGTTCGAACTCGCGTTTCAGGTCTTCGAGCAGGTTGATCACTTGCGCCCGCACCGACACGTCCAGCGCGGACACCGGTTCATCGCACACGATCAACTTGGGATTCAGTGCCAGTGCGCGGGCGATGCCGATGCGCTGCCGTTGTCCGCCGGAAAATTCATGAGGGTAGCGTCCCGAAGCGTCGGGACGCATGCCTACCTTCGCCATCAGCCATGCTACTTTTTCACGACGTTCGGTACGTGTCCCGATGTTATGCACGATCATCGGTTCTTCGATGATGCTGGCCACTGTCTGCCGCGGGTTGAGCGAAGCTTGCGGATCCTGGAAGATCATTTGCATCTCCCGCCGCAACGGGCGCAGCAGCGCACGGCTCATGTCGGCGATCTCCGTGCCGGCGAGGCGGATGGAGCCTGCGGTTGGTTTAACCAGCCGTAAAATGGCCTTACCCAGCGTTGTCTTCCCGCAACCGGACTCCCCTACCAGCCCGACCGTTTCCGCGGAGCCGACTTCCAGGCTGACGTTGTCGACCGCGCGCACCAGTCCGTGCCGGACGGGGAAATGCACTTTGAGTTCCGTCACTGACAGCAGCGGCCTCATAGCTTCGCTTCCTGCTGGGCGACGAAACAGGATACCGGGTGCAGTGGGGAAATGTCCGCCAGAGACGGAACATGGTGAGTGCAGCGATCGACCGCCTTTGGGCAGCGCGGCGCAAAGCTGCAGCCCCTGGGCATAGCCAGCAACGATGGGACCATGCCGGGAATTTCATTCAGTCGGCCGCCCGACGCGCCTTGGCGCGGGATGGAAGCAAGCAATCCCTTCGTGTATGGATGCAAGGGCCGGCTGAACAAATCCGCGACCGCGGCCTGCTCGACGATTTTCCCGGCATACATGACCGCGACACGCTGCGCATGCTGGGCCACCACGCCGAGGTCGTGCGTGATCATGATGACGCCCATGCCGAGGCGTTGCTTGAGCTCGGAAATGAGCGCGAGCACCTGGGCCTGAATGGTCACGTCGAGCGCCGTGGTCGGCTCATCCGCGATCAGGAGTTTCGGTTCGCACGCCAGCGCCATGGCGATGACCGCGCGTTGGCGCATGCCACCCGACAGTCGGTGCGGATACTCGTCGATGCGCCGGCGCGAATCCGGAATGCCGACCAGGTCGAGCAACTCGACCGCCCTCGACAACGCGGCTGCTTTCGTTCCCCCTCGGTGTACGAGAACCGATTCCGCAATCTGAGCGCCGATCGTGAAAACCGGATTGAGCGAACTCATCGGGTCCTGGAAAATCATCGCGATCCGGTCGCCGCGCAGCCGGCGCATCTCGTCGTCTGACAGCTTCATCAGATCGTGGCCCTCGAACAGGATCTCGCCGCCGACGATTTTTCCCGGCGGGTCCGCGATCAGCCTGAGAAGCGAATACGCTGTGACCGATTTGCCGCAACCCGATTCTCCAACCAGCGCCAGCATTTCTCCGGCATCCACGTGGAAACTGACGCCGTCCACCGCCTTGGCCACCGTGCCACGATTGAAGAAATGCGTCCGCAGGTCGCGCACTTCGAGCAGTCGCGCGCTCATTTCTGCCGCAGCCTCGGATTGAGCGCGTCGTTGAGTCCTTCGCCGACGAGGTTGATGCCCAACACCGTGAGCAGGATCGCGACGCCCGGAATGGCAGTGACGTACCAGGCCGTGCGCAGCACGTCACGCCCGGCACCAATGATCGTGCCCCAGCTCATCACATTGGGGTCGCCCAGGCCGAGGAAAGCCAGGCCAGCTTCCGTCAGAATCGCCGTGGCGACCATCAGCGAGCCGGTGACGATCACGGGGGCGAGCGTGTTGGGCAGGATGTGCCGGAATATGATGCGTGCGTCGTTCATGCCGATCGCGATGCAAGCTTGCACGAACTCGCGATTGCGCAGGGCCATCACTTCCCCCCGTACCAGCCTGGCTACTGCGGGCCATGACACTGCGCCGATCGCGAGCACGATGGTCGCGACGGTGGGCTGGAAAATTGCCACCAGCACGATCGCGAAAATGAACGGCGGGATGGTCTGGAACATCTCGGTCAGACGCATCAGCACGTCGTCGACCCAGCCGCCGTAGTAACCCGCCAGCGCGCCGATCGCAATTCCGGCGAGCACAGCAACGAGGGTGGCTACGAAGCCGATCAGCAGGCTCACGCGGGCGCCATGAAACAACCCGGCGCCGAGGTCGCGTCCCATCATGTCCGAGCCCAGACGGAACTGGGCATCGGCGCCCGGCCACAGGAAGGGCTGAGCAACAAGGTCCCAGGGACTTCCCGGATAGAGTGCTGGAGCGGCGAGCGCCATGACCAGCACAATCATCAGCAGCGCGAAGCCGCCAACCGCGGGCCAGTTGCGCACAAAGCGTCGCAGGAATTCCTTCAGCCCCTGCATCATGCCACCTCGATACGGGGATCGAGACGCGCGTACAAAAGGTCGATCAGAAGATTGACCAATACCACCAGCGCGGAAGACAGGAGCAGGATGCCGAGCAGAAGATTGTAGTCGCGCTGGAACACCGATTCGAATGCGAGGCGTCCAAGTCCCGGCCAGCCGAAAACGGTTTCGACCAATACGGAGCCCCCCAGTAGCGACCCGACCTGCAGGCCTAGCATGGTAATCATCGGCAGCAGCGCGTTGCGCAACACATGACGATAGGCGATGCCTCGCTCGCCGACACCTTTCGCGCGCGCTACCGTCACGTAGTCCAGGCCGTAGACTTCCAGCATCGACGCACGCATGAGCCGCGTGTACAGCGCCATGAAAAACAAGGCGAGGGTCACGGCCGGCAGGACGAGATGTCTGGCCACGTCCCAGATGCGCGCCGCACCCGATAGATCGCCGCCAATCGTTTCCATGCCGCTGGAAGGCAGCCAACCGAGTTTGACGGAGAACAGCAGAATGAGCATCAGACCGATCCAGAAAATCGGCGTGGCATAAGCCAGCAAAGCCATCACGGAAATGATGCGGTCCGGTGCCTTGTTGAGATTGCGGGCCGCAGTCACGCCAAGGACCAGTCCCGCCGAAAATGCCAGCACGATGGCGCAGATCATAAGGAGCAGCGTGGCCGGCAAGCGCGCGAGGATCAGGTCGACCACCGGCATATTGTGGCGGAACGAGAAGCCGAGATTCAGCGTCGCGACATTCCACAGGAACTTGCCAAGCTGAACATGCATCGGCTGATCGAGGCCGAACTTGGCCTTGAGTTGCGCAACGTATTCCGGCGTGGCGCCACCGGCTTCGCCGGCGAGCACGTCGACTGCATCGCCGGGCGCCATGTGCAGCAGGAAAAAGTTGAAGATGGCGATGCCCAAAATGATGGGGATCGCCTGCCCCAGCCTTCGCAGCAAAAAGCGAAGCGTAGGTGGCATCACCAGGCCGAACCTGGCGTGCGTCCGTACGCCGGAATCATTTTTTCATCCACGTTTCGGCGAAGGACGCATAGACGCCGTCGCTCGTGGTGGTATGGGACATGAGGTTTTTCGCCGCCAGCGTGAAGAACTGCATCTCGAACACGTCCAGAACCGGCAAGTCTTCCTGGGCGAGCACCTGCAACTTGTGGATCAGGGCGATGCGTTTCGCGGGATCGTGCTCGACCTGGATCTGTTCGATGAAGTCGTCCATTTCCCGGTTAATGTAGCCGGAGGAATTGGAGAAGGGCACGCCCTTCTTGATGTTCTGCGACCAGTAGATGCGTTGCACGCCGAGGGTCGGGTCGGGAAGCGCGTAAAAGAAATTACTGCTGATGTCGAAATTATTATCCGTATAGACGCGGCGCAGGAATGCGCCGATGTCCTGGCTGCGAATCTCGACCTCAATGCCGACTTTTCCCAGCGACTGCTTGATGAATTCCGCCGTGCGTTGATAATCGGATCCGTAGGGCAAAAAGTCGTGCGTGATCTTGAAACGCATGCCGCCGCCGGCGCGCTTGAAGCCGGCTTCGTCGAGCAATTGCTCGGCGCGTTTCGGATCGAAGGGATACTTCGGCACCTTGTCGGTGTACCAGCGTTTCAGCACGGAAGGCACCGGGCCCGTGGATGGTTTGCCGAACCCGAACCAGACGTTCTTCACCAGTGCGTCGCGATCGATCGCGTGCGCGATCGCCTGCCGCACTTTCTTTTCTCTCAGATAAGGGTTTCTCAGGTTGAATTCGAGCAGGAAAACCGGAGCGAAGAACTCGTATCCGTGGGTTTCCGTTTTCAGGTTCCCGCTCGCAGTCAGCCGCTGCACGTCGTTGAGCGGCACGGAACTGAATCCAGCGAGTTGCACTTCCCCGGTTTCGAATGCCGCTGCGCGCGCCGCAGCGTCCGGGATGATGCGAAACACGATCTTGTCGAGGTGTGGTTTGCCTTTATCCCAATAGTCGGGATTTTTCTCGAGAATGATGTAATTGCCTTTCTGCCATTCCTTGAACCGGAACGGGCCGGTGCCGATGGGGGCGCTGTTGCGCGGGTTGCCCTGGATGTCGGTGCCGTCGTACAAATGCTTGGGCAGCACTTGGCTTTCGTAGCTGGAGAAAGCCGACATCATTGCCGGCGAAGGTTCGCTCATCCTGATCACAACGGTATAAGGATCCGGAGCGTCCACCGCAGTGACTTTCGCAAAGGTCGAGCGTCCGCGGGGATGAAGTTCTTTCCATACTTTGACCAATGAGAATTGGACGTCGGCCGCTGTGAAGTCCTTGCCATCGTGCCATTTCACGCCCTTGCGCAACTTGAACGTCAGCGTCTTGCCGTCCTTGCTCAACACCCAGGAAAGGGCGAGCGATGGCTTCGGATTCATGTCGAAGTCGTAAGTCACCAAACCTTCCAGCATCTTGGTGGAGACGACGCCGATCGGTGCGGCGGAGTTGATCGCCGAAACCAGTACGGGCGGCTCCGGCTGCACGATCATGCTGAGTGTTCCGCCGTCCTGTGGCTGCTCGGCTACGGCGGACGAGATGAAACAGGAGGACAGACTGATGAAAATCGCTGCCGCTAAAACTCGTGCGTGAGGTATTGAGGGTAGTTGCATTGGCCAGATCTCCCAGGTTCAGACGCAGGAATTTTACTGGAAGCGTCGCGGGTATCGGAGTCTTGCACAAGAGTGGGCCGGGTGCCCAAGGGGGGTGCGTAACGGCGACGACTGCCTGGTGCCTGCTTCGGGGGTGACCTACCTTGGTTCCGAGCGCAGGTCAGCGCAAAGGCGGGCCCATAAACAACAAAGCCCTCACGAGGAGGGCTTT
>JANXVW010000264.1 GCA_025351455.1 Betaproteobacteria bacterium
TGTCCGTCCGCGGAAGGTTCCGTGCAACACGAATGCGCTACCTGGTCTGGGCCGCGATTGCAATCGGCCTGGGCGGGCTGGCGATGACCATTTCGCGCAGCGCCATTCTGGCTTGCCTTTTCGTATCCGCGATCACCCTGCTGGCGTTCAACAGCTGGAATGCGATCGTCAAACTGGCGATTTTCGGATGCGTGATGGCCATTGCGACGCCCCTTGCACTCATGCCGGCGGCAACATGGCTGAAAATCCTGCCCGTGACGGTTGCGGATCGTTTCGTGACCTTGCAGGAGGACCTGGAGATCCGCCACAAAATCTGGTTCGATACCTGGGACATGTTTGCCGATCACCCGCTGACGGGGATCGGCCCCGGCAGCTTCAGGCCTTATCTCATCAAAACGCAGCCGACCGTTGTGGATCATTACGGTTACGGGGCCGAAGCGGGTTTTGGCTACATTCCCGATCAACCGGAAAGCGGCTATCTCAAGGTGCTCTACGAAGGGGGGATTCTCGGCTCGATTGCCGCGCTCCTGGTGGCCGCTGATGCGCTGAGGCGGACCATGGTCCTGGTACTCAGTAAATATTCGAGCCCGGAAGCCCGCACCGAGGGCATCGCGGCGCTTGCGGGCATCATCACCTTCGGCACAACGTTCGTCACCCTGTATACCCCGAGCGACCCGCGGGTAGCGGCGCTTTTCGCGTTCTTTCTGGCCGTCATCTGGCATCGCTCGCTGCAGCTTGCGCAGACGGCGCAGAACGCAAAGTAGATTGCGATGGAAAACACCTTGGACGAAGCCGGACCACGCAGGCTCATCGGTCGCGCATCGATCGTCGCCGCAGGAGCCATATACCGGCAGGGCATATCGTTTATTTCAGGGCTGATCGTGGCGCGCGTCATCGGCGCAGCCGACTATGGAATCTTCAACCTGGCGCGCAACCTGGTGGACATGACGGGAATATTTACGCGGCTGGGGCTCGATCTGGGACTGCAAAGGTACTTCGGCGAGAGCAACACCGCGCAAGACCGCGCCTCGCGTACCGAAATGCTCATGCGTGTGCGCATGCTGACCTGCATGCTCGCACTGCTGCCGGTGATTGCTGTCGCGCTCGGCCTGGGCCGGTTTCTCGAGGCAAATGTCTATCACTATTCCCGCTTTGCCGAAGTCCTGCTGTGTTTGTCGCTGGCGCTTCCTTTCCTGACCGATATTGGCGTACTGGGAGGCGCATACCGCGGCATCCTCAAGCTCACTCCGAGCGTGGTTGCGGAGTGCGTCCTGCTGCCGACCATGCGGCTTGCGGTGATCGTCATTCTGTTCATGGCCGGATGGCGTCTGTGGGCCGTCGTCGCGGGAACCACGCTGGGGTCGGTCCTGGCTTCGGCGTTCCTCGCCATGCGTGCACGCTCCGATTTCGCCGGTGTCGCCCAAGCCCGGCCGCAATCGTGGAGCAGCACGTTCCGGGTCGTGGGTTACTCGAGCGTCCTGGCAGGGTCGATGGTCGTCACTTCTCTGACAACGAACATGGACACGCTGATGATCGGTCATTTCAGAACCGCGCAGGAACTGGGACAGTATTCACTGGTGAAAACGCTGCTGATCCTGACGGGCGTGTTCGGTGCCGCATGCGGCCAGGGCCTGGAAGCATTGGTCGCCGATCGGTACTTTCGTGGCGACATTCACGGGATGGTGCATGTAATGTCGGTCACCGCCAGGCTGATTGCATTGGTGACGGTGCCGTTTTTTTGCGTTTTTCTGTTTTGGGGCGCGCAGATCACCCACCTTTTTGGCCCCTCGTTTGCGACGTCTCAAACCGTGGTCAGCTGGCTGGCCGCCGGACCGTTTGTCGCCATGATTTTCTGGCCGTCCGCCACTGCGCTGTCGATGACCGGCAAGCACTTCCTCGAACTGAGGATTCTTTGCGTTGGCCTGGTCATTGCCACCCTGCTGTGCTGGGTTGCGGTGCCCGCGTACGGCCAGCTCGGAGCCGCCGTTGCGATATTGACCTCGGTGGTATTTGCAAATCTTGCGCGGGTCGTGGTCGTGCGCCGCTCGCTGGGAGCCTTCCCGTTTCGCGGCGATATCTTCCTCATCACCGCGGTGGGGATCGCGCTGGCGTGGGTCAGCGCCCTGGTGGTGGCGCAGTTTGCGCTGCCCTCGGTCTGGAGCGCCGTCTGCGGAATCGGATGCTTCGTTCTGGTATATGGCGCCGCCGGCTGGATGCACCTGCTGAACGAATCGGAAAGAAGCGGTATCCGTGCCGCGGTCCGAAGTGCGGCCCAAATGCTGTTCAACAAATGGAACTGAGAGCCGCAGGCAATCAATGATGAGGATCAACATGTCAACAAGCGCAATGCGCACCCCGCCCCACTCAGTCCGCAGCGAAAGGCCCCCGATGAACCTTCTTACTCGCCACAGGAGTGCGGCATGACCCTTCAACTCATGGCTGTCGGCTGCGGGACGGTGTTCGACCAATACTACAAGTGCGCGCTGAAAAAGCTCGAGTCGCGTGGCATTGTCCGTGTCGTCGCACTCGTCGATCCCAATCCGGGACGCATCGCCGCCATCGCGAAAGACTTTCCGTCGGCCCGCGCTTTTACCACCCCCGCCGACGCATACGCACTGACGACGCCGGATCTCACGATCATTGCGTCTCCGCCGAACTGGCACGCCGAGCACGCGATCGCCGCCTTCGACGCGGGCAGCCACGTGCTTTGCGAAAAGCCGATGGCTGCCAGCATCGATGATGCAGAACGCATGGTCGCGGCCGCGCGGAGCGCACGGCGCGTCCTGGCTGTCGGCATGACCCGACGCATGTATCCGTGCCTGGCCGAGGCGCGGGCGCTTCTCGCCTCCGGTGCTCTTGGCGATGACTTGAGCTTCGTCTACCGGGAAGGCGGCGTGTATGGCTGGCCGGTGAGTACCGATTTCCCTTTTCGCCGCGCAACCGCCGGCGGCGGCGTGCTCATCGACAAGGGCACGCACGTGCTCGACTTCCTGGCTGCGCTGCTCGGACGGCCCACCGCAGCGACGTATGCGGATGATGGCTACACCGATGGCGTGGAAACTAACTGTCAAATCGGTGTCGAATTTCCTCGCGCCAGCGGCACGGTGCAATTGTCCTGGAGCCAACCACTGGTGAACGGTTTCCACATCGCCGGTTCGGCCGGTGAGTTGACATTGCATCCGTGGCGGCTCGACGCCGTGCGGTTGCGACAAAATGGCGGCGCCTGGGAGACGCGAGTCAGCGCGGCCACCTGGCCCAGCGACCTGCGGATGGGAGGCAAGCGCGGAACGCCCTGGACCTACGAGGAGTGCGTGTACTACCAGATCGTGCAATCGCTGCGCGCGGTGGTGCACGGGGAACAGGTGCCCGTCACCGGCGAAGACGGGCTGGCGATCGTGCATGCGATCGACGCATGCTATCGGCAGGCGAAGCCACTGCGCCTTGCGTGGCTGTCGGAGGCCGAGCAGGCGCGAGCGGACTCCCATCACTGGAGCCGGCGACAATGAGCGGCGCAATAGCGGTCCTGGGGGCCGGCGGGTTCGTCGGCGCCCGTTTGCTCGAGATGTCCGTTCTTGCCGGCCGCACGGACATCGTCCCCATAGTGCGCGCCTTTCGCAGCGTCGCCCGGGTTGCGAACCTCGGCATGTCGCACCGACTGGGGGATGCTTCCCAACCCGAGTCGCTCGAGCGGGCACTGGCCGGGTGCGAGGTCGTGGTGAATCTCACCACAGGCGACCCGGCTGACATCCTGCGCACGACCCAGAACATATACCACGCGGCCGTCGCCAGCGGCGCGCGCCTGCTGATCCACCTGAGCTCGGCCACCGTCTACGGCCAGGTCGAACAACCCGGCCTCGCCGACGACGCACCGCCCCAGCTCGATCACTGGATGCCCTACGCGCGCGAGAAGGGCCTCGCGGAGAATTTCCTGCGTGACCGGATGGCCGAAGGGCAGATCACGATCGTGGTATTGCGCCCCGGCTTGATCTGGGGGCCGCGTTCGCCGTGGGTCATCCGGCCAGCCGTCGAGCTCGTCGGCGGCAGCGCCTATCTGGTCGGCGACGGCGGAGGCATCTGCAACTTGATCTACGTGGACAATCTGATACGCAGCATCGACGCCGTGGTGGCGCATCCGCAGCCGGTCTCTGGGTTCTACAACGTCGCCGACGACGAGACGACGACGTGGCGTGAGTACTATGCGGCATTGGCAACCGGTCTCGGCGTGGACGCGGCGACAGTCCACACAGTACCGGCTGACCGCTATCGCACGGGCCTGGGCGGCCTGGCGGAAGAACTCAAGAAGCTGCCCCCTTACCAGTGGCTCAAATACCGCCTGTCGCCCGAGACGAAAAGCGCCATCAAGCTGCGACTCAGGCTCGCCTTCGGGCGCGACCGGCCGGCACAGACGGACGGCAACGCGAGCCCGGATGTGACACGGGACATGTGGCACCTGCAGACCACGCGGTGTCCGTTGCCGACTTCCAAGTTCCGGGCGACGTTCGGCCACCGGAACCCAAGCTCCTTTGCCTCCGGGCTGGCCGCGTCGCTGGCCTGGCTGCGGTTCACCGGGTTTGATCAAAACAACCTGCAGGACAACCATGGCCGACGAGGAGCCCCTTGAGAATCGCACTTCTGGCACTGCATTTTGCCGAGTATGCAGCCCGTCTTGCGCTCGCCCTTTCGGCCAAACACGAGGTGCTGCTCGTGCTGCGTTCGAGCAATGCCAAGAGCGAACTGACGGAGGACCTGCGCGCGCTGCTTCACACAAAGGTGACCGTGCGATCACTCGAACCTGGAAGGATGAGAGACCCGCGCACGCTCGGCACCAGTCTCAGAGTAAACAGGATGCTCCGGGATTTCTCCCCCGACGTTTTGCACATACAGGAGGTTCACCCCGTATTGGTGGGATGGACGTTGCTCTCGTGTCGCCGCCGCATCCCGGTCGTCCTCACCGTGCACGATCCTGTTCATCATTCCGGCGGGCTTCACAAGCACAGCTGGCAATGGAGGATCGTTACCTGGTTCCGCCGCAAGGCAAGCCGGGTGATCGTTCACGGACCGGCCATGCACACCGAACTCGAAAACCTGGATGGTCGCATTGCAGGACGCGTTGACGTCATTCCACATGGCATACTCGGCCGGTCCGAAATCGACGACGATATATCGGGGCACGAGCCTGGCGCCTTTCTGTTCTTCGGCCGTGTCCTGGCCTACAAGGGTCTGCGCTATCTCCTGGATGCCGGCGATCTTCTACGCAGTCGGGGACAGGCTTTCCGGCTGATCGTGGCCGGAGCGGGCAGCGACCTGGAGCTTCATCGCTCGCGAATCGCAGCCAGTCCCTGGATCGAATTGATCGACCGCTATATTTCGGCAGCGGAAGTGCCGGGCTTGTTCCGCCGCGCAATGGCGGTGGTGTTGCCTTATACCGATGCAACCCAGAGTGGCGTAGGTGCAATGGCATTGGGCTGTGCACGGCCGGTCATCGCGACCGACGTAGGCGACGTCCCCGACGTCGTGATCGATGGCCGGACTGGATTGATTGTGCCGCCGCGCGATGGGAATGCGCTCGCGGAAGCCATGCAAAAGCTGCTGGCCGATCGCTCATTGCGCGATTCGCTGGCGGCGGGCGCTGCCGGTTTCGCAACAGAGAAGTTGTGCTGGTCGCGCATCGCTGAACTGACGGTTGGCTCCTATCGTCACGCGATCAATCCGCATTTAGCCAGGCAGGCGGAGGGCAACGGTTCGGCGCTGATCGGCATCCAACCCGCGAATCCCATAACGCCGAATCCCATTAGGCTAGGCGTCCTGCTGGATGGGAAAATTCAGGAAGGCTGGGTGCTCGACGCCGTGCGACAGGCTCTGGCCGTGCCGGGCGCCAGATTGGCGGCTGTCGCACTCGCCCGCGGAATAGTCCGCAAATCGTTTGCCTCTCGCCTCCACAGTCTTTTGGACGGAATCGACAGGCGCTTGCGATGCCGGGGAGAACGGCTGTTCATTCCCACCAACATAGCCGCCGAATTCGACGCACCGCTGCTCAATGTCGAGGGCGCCTGCCACAGTGACGGCTGGTGCCTGGACGAGGCCGGGGCCGCTGCCTTGCGACAGCGCGAGGTCGATGTATGGTTGTGTTTTGCGGCTAATCCGCCGCGCCGGCCGATGAACCCCGTTTCCCGCCTGGGCGTGTGGGGCATCGAGATCGGACAGCACGTATCGGCAACGAGCATCTGGGGAGGGGTGATGGAACTGGCCGCGGAGAGCCCGGTTACCATGGTGAGTGTGATTGATTACGCGGCTCCCCAGGACAGTCTGCTGTACCGGACCTTCGGCGCGACCATCACGAACTCGGTCCGGCGCAATCGCCTGGGTTCGATGCACAAAGGAATCAGTTTCTTCAAACGGATACTGGAACGTCGCGCACGCGATGGGATTGCCTGGCATCGCGCCAAGTCCCTGGCGCCGGTGCCCGCGCGCTATCCGATGCTGCGTGAGCCGACGGTTGGCGCCACCGTCCGCCTGGCCTGGCGCCTGGCGTCAAATGTGGCCGCCACGCGCTGGCGCTCCCTGAACTGGCGGGATCAGTGGCAGGTGGCCTATTACTTTGCCGAAGAGGGTGAACTGAACTTCCGGTTTGAACGATTGCGCTACCTCGTGCCTCCCAAGGACCGCTTCTGGGCCGATCCATTCGCAGTCGAACATGAGGGCCGTTACTTCATTTTCTTCGAGGAATTGGCATTCAGCACGCAGAAGGGCCGCATCATGGCCGTCGAGGTCTTCGAGAACGGCGAATCCGGCGAACCGCAAGTCGCGCTCGAGTGTCCCTATCACGTCTCGTATCCGTTCGTTTTCACCTGGGAAGGTTCGCTGTACATGCTGCCGGAGACTGCCGCGAACGGCACGGTCGAGGTTTACCGTTGCGAGGAGTTTCCGCTGAAATGGAAGCTTCACCGCGTTTTCCTTGAAAACATCAGCGCCTACGACGCCACCCTGTGGAAGGACGACGATCGCTGGTGGATGTTCGTCAACGTCGCGGAGCCCGGCGCGGACAGCAGCGACGAGCTTCATCTGTATTGGAGCATGACGCCGCTCGGCCCCTGGACGGCCCATCGCGCCAACCCGGTTGTTTCCGACGTGCGGTGCACGCGACCCGCAGGGCCGCTGTTCTCGCGCGACGGGGTGCTTTATCGACCGAGTCAGGACTGCTCCCTGGCCTATGGACACTCCGTGTTGATCAATCGGGTGGATGTGCTGCGTGATGACGACTACCGGGAAACGACGGTGCATCGAATCTCACCGGGCTGGCGCAAGGATATTTTGCACGTTCATACGCTCGGCGGCAGTCACCGGCTGCGGGTTGTCGACTACCTGGTGAGCCGGCAGCAACGATTCTGAGGGAATGCCCGCGGGGTCGGGCAGCGTGCTAGGGTGCCGCCACGTCGTGGCGGACCACGTTGCCGTGGATCACCGAACTCGCTTGCCGGTAAGGTACATGGTAGTTGGCGAGCTTGAGGTAGCAGCCCTGTCCCGCATACAGCGTCGGTCCTTTGTGGGAGAGTTTCTTCACACCGTTCACCCAGGCGTCGAAGTAGCCGTCGGGACCCGACGACCAGCGCACGTGGTAGACAAATTCATACCAGGCATTCTTCACAACCGGACCGATCGGCGCCGCGAATGCACCGTCGCCGGACTTCTCCCCGCCGTAGCCCCGGAAGCGAAGAATGGGAGGGTCGGGGTTTAACAGCGGATTACCCGGGTCGGGGGAGAGTGTCACGACCTCAGTATGGAAATTCGCTTGCCACGGTCCGGGGGCACTGTTATGGAAATCGAAGACGATGTTCCAGCTGGATGAATACTTCGCGCTCGCCGACGGGAATACGTAGTCGTCGGGAAACAGGACCGAGTGTTCCCACCACTGCTCCCGGCCCTCGTAGCAGCCGGTGTCCGCCTGGCTCAGATACATGTCCGTGCGCTCCATGTCACCGCTCGACGCAACGTTGTCATCGCCCGGTTCGGTACGCAACCGCAGCCCCGCTCTCCCGTCGCGGGCGACCTTCTCGATCGACGCGCGGCTCTGTGATTTCGCCTGCAAGTGCAATCCGCAGTCGGCGGGCGAACCGGAAAAGGTACATTGGAATTTCACCGTGGTCTTGATCTTCCTTACATCGCGCACGCCACCGCCTGGAGAGGCTTCCGAATATTTCATTTCACCCTGGGCATCGCGCCAGACGTACAGGTCCGCGTGCCCGGTGACTGATACAAGAAAGACCGCGACCGCCGGACAAACCATCCTGAACATGACTCCTCTGCGGCCGCTGCGTGGCCTGCATGATCCCATTCGCGCTACAGGCGCAGGCGTGAACCCGGGTCCGGCACAAACAGCCCTTGCGGCGCCTGTGAGGAAAACGCCTTTTATCGATTGCATTGTGCATTCCTCCTTGCATCCGCGCCGCGCCCCAGAAGTTTTTTCAGGACCGTTTTTCCCCGATGGATCCCGCGATGAATCCAGTAATCGCCGGCAGAACGAAAAACAATGATGCGATCGTTGAACCGCGTCCGGTTCGCAAACCGATACTTGAATGGTTCGGATCCGACGGTGAAGTCGAACTCCTCCAGCCCTTTTTCGATTGCGTCATCGAGCAGAAATTTGAGCAGCACTTCCCCCGGAGACCGGGCGGCGAACTGCACGTCGAAGGCCGGCTTGTACCAGATAAAGCGGCGCTGGTATTCGAATCCGAAATGAAAAGCCAGGGGCGCGTCGTCGAACAGAACCACATCGAAGCGCAGCCAGCCATGGCGCAACGTCTCCCTGATCAAGTCCCGGTAGAACACCTGCTGGGCCGGATCGTTGAACTGGCTGGGCGAACCCGCGTGCGCCCGCCTCGCTTTGTGCTGTTCGAAAAAAACATCCAGGTAACCCAGGATTTCAGGTTCGCTTGTGCATCGGTGAAAGCGAAGGTCCCCCGATTTCTCGAAGAACCGGGTGTGCCTCTTCAGGCTGGATTTGTTTGCCGCCTTTCGATCGGCGTCGCGGTCGCCGAGGATGCGCACCGGTGCCTCCGCCTGAAACTCCACCGTGATTCTGGCGTCGCGGCGTTCAAAGTACTCGAGGAGTCCGGCTTTATGGGGAGAATGGCTGGGGAAGTGGGACAGCTCGATGCGATCGCAGGCCGCGGCGTGCATCTCCTCCAGCAGCGCGGGTAGCGCCTGCGGCACAGCGGGATCCGTGATGAGGTCGCAGTAGTCGGAGGCGTGGTTGAGGCTGCCGATGAAGCAGACCTGACTGCGCACCCGGCCCAGCGGCCCCCTCTCCCGCACAATCATCATCGGTGCAATGCCCACCAGCCGGGAGCCCGCATACGCGAGGATCACAAACAGTTCATGGGAATCGCGGAACGCTTTCCACCAGCAGGCGTGCCAGGCAAACGTCTGGAACACGCTGTGGTTCCCGGCGCGTTCCAGCAGCGCCGTCCACGCCGCTTCCGTGTCGGGAAGGTCGTCCCAGCTTCGCAGCCGAACTGTGCGGACGCGGGTCGGGTCACGGACCGGCGCCGTCCCCTGCCTTGCCTGCTTTTGCGCATCGAGGATGCGGTCCGGACGAAATGGACCGCAGCGGTCCAACAGGGCCTGCGTCGAGTCCTTCATTCTGGGCGGATTTTCCGGGCGTCGGTCTGGCCAAAGCCACGCGGCTTGATCAGTCCGCGGGATAAACGTGGTCCACCAAAAGTGGAAGTACCGGCAGCGTATCTGGTCAGGTTTTCGCCGCCGGGTACGGCTTCATGGTCCGAACGGATTATGCGGCCGGCAGGTTCTGCGGGAGTGAAGTGTAGGTCGTGCCCGGTAGATTGGCGATGCAGCGGGGTTGGGCAACCGTGCCGTCCCGCGACAGCGCAATTTCGAACGCGGACTGCGGCATTCCGGCGCCGCAGCGGACCCCAACACATTGCCGGTCGTTTCCGATGGTATGAACCTGACCCGTCCCGATGCCTATCGCCGCCGCCCGATCACGACCTGAAGCTCTGCACAATCGGCCACGCGTGACGAGTCCGTTAATGCAGCATGGCGTGATTGCGCAGGCAAACGCGCGTCCGGAAGCCTGGGCGCTGGCATTCAAAGGCACCCGCATGACCTACGGCGCGCTGGAGGAAACATCCAACCGGCTCGGCCACCTGTTGAAAGACGCAGGCTGCGGCCGCGGAGATCGGGTCGGCCTGCTGATGCCGAAAATGCCCGCCGCGATCGTCGCCATGCTCGGCGTATTGAAAGCCGATGCGATCTACGTGCCGATGGATCCGGCAAGCCCCGCGGAGCGGCAGGCGCGGGTGCTTGAAATCAGCGACTGCCGCTGCATTCTCGCCGCCGGCCCCGTTGGTCCGGCCCTGCACGATGCCTTGGCGGCTGCGACGCTTCGCCAGCAACCCATCATCGGCTGGCTCGACGACAGCCCGCCACCGCAAGCCACTCCCGCACCGGCATTCTGCCTGCGCGATCTCGCCGCCTTTGCGGCGACCTGCCCGGTATCGGCCAATGGCGGTGACGACGTCGCACACATCCTGTTCACGTCGGGATCCACCGGATTGCCCAAGGGGGTGATGATCAGCCACGGGGCCGTGGTGAATCTCATCGAATGGGGGCGGGCCTACTTCGGCATCACCCGCACCGACCGGGTCTCCCAGCATCCGCCTTTGCGTTTCGACGTATCCACATTCGACATTTTCGGCACGCTGTGCTCCGGCGCGGAACTTCACCTTGTTCCCGCGGAGTTGAATCTCCTGCCGCACAAACTTGCGCAGTTCATTCGCGATGCGCGGCTTACGCAATGGTTCTCCGTGCCATCGGTCCTCAACCTGATGACCAACTTCGATGTCGTGCGCCAGGACGATTTTCCCGCCTTGCGCGAGGTCCTGTTTGCCGGAGAAGCGATTCCCACACCCACCGTGATCCATTGGATGCGCCGGCTGCCGCATGTACGTTTTACCAATCTGTACGGTCCCACCGAAACGACCATCGTAAGCAGCTACTATTCGCTCCCGCGTTGCCCTTCCGACGAGCGTGAACCGATTCCCATCGGGACTGCCTGCGCCGGCGAGGAACTGCTGGTCCTGGACGATCAGTTGCAGCCCGTGGTCGACAACGAAATCGGCGAGCTCTACATTCGCGGTGTGGGCCTGAGCCCGGGTTACTGGCGCGATCCCGAAAAGACGCAACGCGCCTTCCTGCCCTGTCCCGGCGCGACTGACCCCGGCGAACGCATGTACAAGACCGGCGACCTGGTGCGCCGGTCTTCGGATGGTCTCTTGCATTTCGTGGGCCGCGCCGACACGCAGATCAAGAGCCGCGGTTATCGCATAGAGTTGGGCGAGATCGAGGCGGCGCTGCATGCGGTTTCCGACCTGCAGGAAAGTGCCGTGCTGGCCATCAAGTCTGAAGGCTTCGAAGGCTGGCTGATTTGCTGCGCGTATGTACCGGCCGCGGGCAGGACAATCTCTCTGGTTGAATTGCGCAAGCGCGTGGCCGCGCTGGTGCCCGGCTACATGATTCCGGCCCGCTGGCTATGCCTGGACGTCCTGCCCAAGAACGAGAACGGCAAGATCGACCGCCCCGTATTGAGAAACCATTTTCTCGGCGCCGAAGCCGGTTTGGCAACCTCCCGCACAGAGGAAGCGCCCACAGAGGAAGCGCCCCTGGCCGGGGCGCTGCACGAGACGCACAACATGATGAATCCGCATCCAGGGAGAATGGCAAGTGACTGACGACCACGCAATCATCGGGCGCCTTGGCACCCTGTTCACCGCATGCTTCCACATCGAAGTCCCGTCTCCGGATACCGATCTTCTCGAGTCGGGAATCCTGGATTCGCTCCAGTTCGTGGAGTTGCTCGTGCAGCTCGAGCAGAACTTCAACCTGCGCATCAAGATCGACGACATCGATCTGGAAGATCTGCGCACGCTTGCGCGCATCGCCCGGTTGGTGGACGCGAACCGCGAGGCCGCGCGTCCTTCGACACTGCAGCACCCGTCAAGCGCCGCCGATTGAAGCCAAGCGCCGCGACGGATCGCAGGAATGCAACAGCAAGTCGCATGCGCAGGAACGTGACCCGATGCGATCCGACCCTCCCGAACAGCTAGCTCGCCGCACCAAGACGGACGCTGCCATCGCGACGATTCGCGTTTTCACCGAGGACGATGTCCCCGCCGCCGCCGCCCTGTTCGCCCGCGTCTACCCGGAATACCGCTGGCGCTCGCAGGATGCGTGCGAATCTTATTTCCGGGAGATACTGTTCGAGAATCCGTGGCGTGACCCGGATATTCCTTCTTGGGTGGCGCAGGAGAATGGCCGGCTATCCGGCTTTTATGCCGTGCTGCCGCGGCGGATGCTGCTGCACGGCCGCCCGATTCGCGTAGCGGTGGGCTGCCAGTTCATGATGGCGCCCGACAACCGCAACAGCCTGGCGGCGCTGCAGCTGACGAAAGCCTGCATTTCCGGCCCCCAGGATCTCACGCTTGCCGATGGCGCGAACGCGCAGGCCCGGCGCATGTGGGTCGCAATCGGCGGGGTCGCACCCCTGCTGTATGGCCTGCACTGGACCCGGCTGCTGCGACCCGCGCGCCACGCGTTTTCCCTGCTGCAGGGACGGGGCGCAATAGCGCCTGCTGTCGCGCTAGCCGCCCGTCCGCTGTGCGCGGCCGCCGACGCGCTGTTCGCCCGTCTGCCGCCAAACCGTTTTCTGCGCGACCCACGGGATTTCTCCGGGAGCGCGCCGGACCCGGCGGCGATGCTGTCGCATTTTTCCGACTTCACGGGCGGCAGCGCGCTGCGCCCGGAATACAACGCCGGCGCGCTCGCCTGGTTGCTGGATCAGGCGGCACGCAAGAAGCGCCATGGTGAACTGCGCTCGCGCGCCGCACTCGGCAGCAAGCGGCAACTGATCGGCTGGTATCTCTATTACCTGAATGCCGGCGGCGTGAGCGAAGTCGTGCAGATCGCGGCACGCGACGGCTGCTTCGACCAGGTATTGCAGCAGCTGATGGCCGATGCCTGGAGAAACGGTGCGACGGCGCTGCACGGTCGAGTCGAACCGCGCTTCCTGCAGGAACTCTCCGACCGCCACTGCTGGTTCCGACGAGAGGGCCCATGGACACTGATCCATTCCCGCCATGCCGAAATCGTGGCCATCATCCAGCAAGGCGACGCATTTCTCAGTCGCCTGGAAGGCGAATGGTGGCTACGCTTTCAGGGCGGATGATCCGGCAAGGCCCGGCACGAGGGTTGTCCGGGTCTGCCCACAAGGTCGTAGTCGTCGAGTCCGATGAGGGACTTTGCGATCACGTGTCGGCCTGGCAAGACCTTGCCGACCACGCCCTGGAGGCCAACGTGTTTTATGAACCCTGGCTATTGATGCCAGCATTAAAAAATCTGCACCCGGGAACGCCGTTGCGTCTGGTCTTCATTTACGAGCCCGCTTCGCCGGGAACGGCCGGCGCATCGAAGTTGTGCGGTTTTTTTCCCCTGGAACCGGATTCGCGGTTTCGCAATCTGCCGATCCGGGCGTGGCGCCTGTGGAAACACATTCACTGCTTCCTCTGCACACCGCTGATCCGATCCGATCGCGCCAGGGAAACGCTTGCGGCCCTGCTGCAATGGGCGGGTGGCGAGGGGCGTGTTCACCTGCTGGATTTTTCCCATGTCCGCGGCGATGGCCCCTTCCACGACTTGCTGGTCACGCACGTCAAGGAAACCGGAACGAGGCAATATGTCACGAACAGATTTGTGCGGGCCTTGTGGAAAGCCGGCGAGGGGCTCGATGATTATCTGCAGAACACTTTGTCCCCTGGCGTACGCAAGGAATATCGCCGGCAACGAAAACGCCTCGCGGAGCTGGGTCGGCTCGAGTTCCGTACATTGCGCGAAGGCGCGGAGGTGGACGATTGGCTCGAGGAATTTCTGGGCCTCGAAGCCAGTGGGTGGAAAGCGCGCGAAGGACAGGCACTGGGATTGAGTTCCAGCCAGCGCAGCTTCGTGCTGGCAGCGGCACACCTTGGATTTGCACGCGGTCAGGTGTTTCTGCAGGGGCTATATCTGGATGGGCGGCCCGTGGCCATGTTGTTGAGTTTTCTGGCAGGCGGTGGAGGCTTTGCATTCAAGATCGCCTACGACGAGACACTGGCCAAATATTCCCCGGGGGTCCAGCTGATGCTCGATATCCTGGGTTGCCTGCATTCCGACTCGCGCTTTGCCTGGATGGATTCCTGCGCGGAGCCCGATCATCCGATGATCAACCGGTTGTGGAAGGATCAAAAAGTCATCGAGTCCGTACTGGTCTCGACCGGGAATCGCCTCGGCGACGTGGCGGTATCGGTTTTCCCGGCGGCCCGGCGTCTGGTCCGGCTGCTTCGCGAACTCAGAAGTACCACTGCACTCTATGCCTTACGCTGAACTCAAACAGGACGCGACGTCCGTCCGCGCGTCGACCGGAACACCGGCAACCGGGCTCCTCGACATCGATCCGGTGACCTTCCGGGGATGTTTTGATCGCAGGCCATTTCTGATCGGCCATGCATTGACGAATCATCCGTTGTTCGAGATTTCTCGTCTGATGCGGCTGTGCCGGAGCCTTCCCGAATCCAGCGTCGAGTACAACGCGGGAAACATTCCGATCAGCGTGGATCCGAAAAGAACGCCGGGCAACGGGCTCAGCGCCGAGGAAACAATCCGCCGCATTGCGCAGTGCAGGTCCTGGCTGGTGCTCAAGTACGTCGAGCAGGATCCGGAATATCGGGCGCTGTTGCACGACTGCCTGGCGGAGGTAGCCTGGCAGTCCGAATCGCTTCGGCCGGGCATGTTCCTCGAGCAGGGCTTCATCTTCCTCAGTTCGCCAGGGTCAGTGACGCCTTATCACATGGACCCGGAGCATAATTTTCTTTTGCAGATTCGCGGCAGCAAACGCATTCACATGTTCGACGGGCGCGACCGCTCGGTGCTCTCGGAGGAGGAACTCGAGCAGTTCTACCGTGGCGGCCACCGCAACCTGGCCTATCCGACGAACGGCAACAGACGGGGTTGGACCTTTGACCTGAGCCCGGGCTTCGGCCTGCATTTCCCGGTGACCGCCCCCCATTATGTGAGGAACGGCGAGGAGGTCTCCGTTTCCTTCAGCATTACTTTTCGCACGCCGGACCTGAAACGACGCCGGCTCGTACACATCGGCAATGCCTTTCTGCGACGGCGCGGATTTCGCCCCCGCCCTGCCGGGATGCATCCCCGGTACGATTTTCTGAAATATCTCGCCTTCGGAGCCATCAGCCGGATTCATCAATTCTTCGGCGGGGGTGGCCCCTCGTGACGCGGCTCGGTGTCCAACAACAATGGTGTGAAGAAGAGCCGGGATGTTTCCGTCGGTAGTGTTCCCCCGGTGCCTCGGTGTGTTCGCCTGCGTTGCCGGTTTCGCTTTGCCCGTCGCCGCCGCGTCGGACGGACATCTCATTGACAGCGCTGCTCCCGGCAGTCCGGGGCTCGCCTCGGATCCGGTGTTTACGGCATTGGCCTCGCTGCCAGGACGACGCACACCTTGAAGATCACGGTCACCGTCCAATTATCCGCCGTACTCCCACGGCGCGTCCGCGACGGTGAGCGGCCTTACGTGGTTACCGCATTCGGCTTCGACCACGCCCAGAATCACCATGGCATGATCGCCGTCGGCGTCCAGGATCCGCTCCACCCGGCACTCCACATACGCAGGGAGGTTCGCCAGCACGGGGGCGCTGGTCCTGCCTTGCGCAAACGGTTCACCGTTTATCGTCCCGCGCTCCGCGCGTGTCGGGTAGAAGAACGTCCGCGCGATATCGAGCTGCTCATCCCCGACAATATGCAGGACCGCAGTCCGGCTGACGGCCAGGCATTTGAACACGTTGCTCTCTCTGCGCACGGCCGCCATGATCAGCGGCGGCTTGAAGGACACCTGCGAAACCCAGGTCACCGTCGCCGCGCCGTAATGATCGTCGCTGCGCGAGGTCAGCACATAGACGCCGTTGGACAGCATCCGTAGCGTCTTCTGCCTGACTTTCTTGTCCAAGCCCGTTACCCCTGCCGAGCGTCTCGTTGCGCTCCGGCTTCGGCGGTTGCCGGACCCCCGCGCGAGTCTGACCCGATGTGCGGTTCGCCGGCCACGCGAAGTTCTTCATGTTTTCCCCGGACGGCCTGCCGGGGCGCACGCTGACCGCCCGGCCGTCGATCGCCTTCGCTACTTTCGTGCTCACTGGCCAGGAGATCGAACAGCAGCCGATCGTAAGCCTGGCCATCGATGAAGTGGCATTGACGCTGCCGGCCAATCGGGCGGAAGTTCAGGCGCTGGATGAGGCGAAGCGACGGATTGCCATCCACGACCCAGGTATTGATGGTCTCGAGACCGAGATCGCGGAATCCCAGGGTCAGGACTTTCGATGCAGCCAACGTTCCAAGGCCGCGGTTGCGGAAGACTTTATCGCCCTGCGCTCCCCACAGCGTCGCGCTTTTGAAGTTCAGGTCCACGCTGTTCAGACCGCAGATACCGATCGGCGTCTCGTCCCGGTCGGACGTATACGCCCGCATGAAATGCGTAGGCCGCTGGGCCATGATTTTGAGCAGCGTGGGCGTGACGACCTGCCGGCCGTTGCCGAAGTCGAGCCACTGATGGTTTTCTTTCTGGGCCAGCCAGCCCGCCACCAGTTCGAGGATTTCCGGATTGTCCAGAGGTAGTAGTTTCATATCGTCGTGTCTCCACTGGTGGCCTCGAGTCCCGTCGCGGCGAGGTTGCGCGGTCCTGTCGCGGCCGGATGCGCGTTGCCGGAAACCGCCTCGTCGCCGCCAAGCGGCCGCGCCGGCGAGGATTCGGCGGCGGATCGCGACAGCGCGGCGTACGCAGCGAGAAGTTTGGGCACTTCGTAACTCCACTCCAACTCATCGGTCACCCGTCTGCGTCCGAACTTTCCCATCTGCGCGCGGCGCGCCGGGTCGTCGAGCAATTCGACAATCTTGTCGGCAAAATCCATCGCGTCATTCTTTTTTGCGTAAAGCGACGCCTGTTGCGCGGATACGCGTCCCTCGGCCAGGTCGAACTGCACGATGGGTTTTCCCAGCGCCATGTACTCCATGATCTTGTTCATGGTGGACTTGTCGTTCATGTCATTGGCAATGTCCGGATTGACGCAGACGTCGGCGGTATTGAGCATCGCCAGCATCTCGCGGTCCGGCAGCCTTCCGGTGAAAGTCACAAAGTCGGCAATCCCCAGTTCAACGGCGCGGGTCTTCATTTGTTCGAGCGACGTGCCGCCCCCGACCAGTCCGAACTGGATATCGCTGCGCCCGAGTTCGTGCACGATATGGGAGACCGCGCGCAGCAGGTAATCGATCCCCTCCTGCTTGCCCATCACCCCGACGTAGCCCACCAGGTAGCGGCGCCCGCGCTTCAACCGCTCATCGGCTGGAACGATCTGCAGGCGATCGAGGCACGGCCCGCTGCGCACCACGAAAACCCGGTCGGAAGCCATGCCGCCGCGGTCGATCGCGATACGCCGGTAGGATTCGTTGGTGGCGATCGACACGTCAGCCGTCCGGAATGTCCAGTACTCGAGTGCCAGCATCAGGCGATAGAAGAAATCGCGCCGGCCGAACTTCGCCTCATAAAGTTCCGGATTGAGATCGTGATGATCGAACACGAACTTCTTACCCAACAGCTTGAAGAAGCCGCCGATCAGGAAAAACAGGTCAGGCGGATTGCATGCATGGATGACGTCGAATCCACGGGTGAGGAACACCCGCCAGGAGAGCAGGAAGGTCGAGACGAGCGCAATCGTGTACTCCAATGCATACCCGGCTGCGCCTGAAGCTTCGATCGGCAGGTTGTAGCGGTAGATGTGGATGCCGTCGATCGCCTCAAACTTGCGCTCGTAACCGCGTCCCGTCGGGCAGATGATCGAAACGACATAACCCGCGTCGCGCAGCGCGCAAGCCTCCTGCCAGACACGGCGATCGAACGGGCTGGGCAGGTTCTCTACCAGGATCAGTACGCGTTTCAAGGGCAGCATGGAATACGCCTGATTTGTCGTTGGTCAGCCATCCCGGGGCCTCATCGCCGCAACGCGCAGGCCGAGCAGCGCCCGCATCGGGCCGGTTTGCGCAATGGTTTTGCCGTACCCCTGCGGAAATGCTCCGAGGATTTCCTCGAAGAATGCAATCAGCCAGAAGGGAATGCGCAGGAAAATCCCGCGCGCGCCGGCATAGAATCGGATTCCTGAAAAGCCCGCACTGGCGAACAGCCGCCGAATGTCCCGAGCGTTGTATTCGATCAGGTGAAAGCCGGTCGCGACCTGGTCGAAATACTTTGAAACGTCATGCGGCCCGTACACGCGGTTGGGCGTAATGCACACGTAGACGCCACCGGGGGCAAGACTGCGGTAGATATTGTGCAGTTGTTCCCGCACGTCATCCGGGTGCAGATGCTCCATGAGCTGATTGCTGACGGCGACATCGACGCTGCCCTCCGGCACCGGGATGCTGCATCCGTCCGACAGCACCAGGCTCAGGTTGGCGGGGCAGGAAACGCCCCGGGTAATCTGTTCGGACACATCAATGGCGTACACCCGCTTCACGAACGCCGCGGCACAGATTGCCAGCGCGCAATCCCCCGCGCCGACCTCCATCAGCACGGTCGAGCGGGTCAGGAAACCACGTATGAGCGCGAGCAGCCCATCGACCTCGCGTTGTCGGGGCGCGCCATTCGCGGCATGGAGTTGCGGATGGTGTCCCACACGGCGGAACAATTCATCGTATACCTCGCAATAGAGGCCGGGCCGCTGCGAGCGCGGGGCGAGCCGCAGCCGGTCGGCAAGCTCGCGCTCGATCAGATAGTGCTCCTGAAGCTGCTCCGGGGTGCGCAGGTCGCCAAAGCGCTGCGCGCTGCGTTCCAAGCGAGCGGTTTGCGATTCGGTTCCTTTGCCGCCAGAGATCGGCCAGTGCCATTTGGAACTCACGAATGCTCCTCGCCTCGGTTACCAGCAGATGCCTTCATAGACGCCATTGACGCTGCGCGAATCGGTAACGCGCACCAGGTCGATGATGGATTGTCCGTCGCCGAGGCGCCTGGGCACATCGCGGAACTCCGCCGCCGAGTTGCCGATGACGATGGTGCGGGCGTGGTCGAGAACCTCGTCGATGCTGGAGACCATCAGCCGCGAGATATGCGGGATGTGGTTGAGAATGTAGTCGCGATTGGCGCCGTGGATACGCGCGAGGTTGACATTCCTGTCGTATATCCGCAGGTCGTATCCCTTGCCGATCAGGCGCTCGGTCAGATCCACCACCGGGCTCTCGCGCAGATCGTCGGTGCCCGCCTTGAAACTGAAGCCGAGTATGCCGACCTTTTTGCTGCCCATCTCAATCACGGCCCGCACGCCGCGCTCGAGCTGCTGCTCGTTGCTGGGCAGGATAGCGGAAAGGATGGGAACGGCAACGTCGAGCGTTTTCGCCTTGTACAGCAGGGCGCGCAGATCCTTCGGCAGGCACGAGCCGCCGAAAGCATAACCGGGTTTCAGGTAGTACGGCGAGAGATTGAGCTTCGTGTCCTGGCAGAAAATATCCATCACGCGATGGCTGTCCACCTCGACGCCCTTGCAGAGGTTGCCGATTTCGTTGGCGAAACCGACCTTGAGGGCATGCCAGGCATTGTCCGCGTACTTGACCATCTCGGCGGTTTCGACGTCGGTACGAATGAGGGGCGCGGTAATGCGCGCGTACAAGGTGGCCAGCAGATCCCCGCTGGCGCGGTTGAGTTCGCCGATGACGGTTTTGGGCGGATTGTAGTAATCGTGTACTGCGGACCCTTCGCGCAGGAATTCGGGGTTGATGCAAACGCCAAATTCCACGCCGGCGCGCCGTCCGGACGATGCTTCAAGTGCCGGAATCACCACGTTACGCATGGTCCCGGGCAACATCGTGCTGCGAAACACTACCGCCGGCGCACCTTGATGGTGGCGCAGCGCCGCGCCGATCTGCTCGCAGACGCGCCGCACGAATTTGAGCTCGATATCGCCGTTCGCGCGGCTTGGCGTTCCCACACACACGATGGAAAGATCGGCCTGCCCGACCGCGGCGGCCACGTCCGTGGTCGCGGCCAGGCGGCCGGCCGCCACCTGCTTCTCGATGATCGACCCGACGTCCTTTTCGATGATGGGCGATTTGCCGGCGTTGATCAGGTCGACTTTGGCAGGCTCCGGATCGACGCCGATGACTTCATGGCCTTCCTGGGAGAGACAGGCTGCCGATACCGCCCCGACGTATCCGAGGCCCAGGACGCAAATTCTCATTTTTCCTCCCTTGATTGCGACGCGGTAAGCCGCACCGTGTTCCGATGCAAGCCACGAATGGGCAAAAACCACCGCGTAACGCGAAAGGCATGCAGCCGGTCGAGAGTGCGGCGCGCGCCTTTTCGGCGTACGTTCAGGCCCCGGATACAGCATAGGAAAGGGATGGTGACGCGCGTTCCGCGGGCACCCGCGGCGCGGTAGTCCGAATGGCTCAGCAAGTGATCTCCGTGCGCAGAACTGCGTCACGCATGAACCGGGCGTGCCATACGATTGCCGGGGCCGGGCGTTTCTGGTCGAAGCGCCGCGACACCCAGCCCTGAACTGGCGCCGTGCTGCCGTGATACACCTGCACCGACGCACCCGCGGCCCGAGGCAGCTTCAGCGAAATGGACCTGCCGCCGTGATGCAAGGTGAAGCCGTCCGCCGCGGCCTCGGGCTGGCAGCGCTCGCTGCAATGGAAAAACAGATCGATGTCGTGTTCGCCCGCCATCTGCAGGCTGTCTTCGATGACCACACGCCGTGAAACCTTGTCGAGCGCAATGCGCCGCCGGTGCATCACGGGATCCGGCAGCCGCATGAATCCGTCGTGCCAGCCCTCGAACAAATCCTCTTCCGCCGCCGACGTCCACAGGTTGCAGCCTGCGCGCGCCTTGTGCAGCCACATGAAGTTTCCCCCAGGCTGCGATTGATCCTGCCCGTCGATGCAAACGGTGTTGTGAGCCGCGGTTCCGCGAAAATAGCGGCGCCATGGCGCTTCGGTGTGATAGGCAAACGTTCCCGGATCGATCAGGAATTCCAGGCCGCCGACCGACATGGTAAAAGCGAGCGCATCGGCATGTCCGTGCGCGGCGATCGTCTGATAGCCCAGCGGTCCGGCGTCGGCGATCAGGCGGATTTCGTCCTTGCCCTCGAAATCGCAACCGAGTATGTAGTAACCGCCCTCGGAAAATGCCTGCCGCACCGGCAGCCGCGCTTCCTTCGTGGACAAGCCGTCGAACAATGCATCCGCCTCTTCCCCCATGAGCCAGCGGGTCTTGTCGTCGAGCGCACCTGCTTTCAACTTGAAGTCGCCGCGGCCAAACAGCACTGCGCCGGTCGCAAGCAGGGACTGGCAGGCCGAGATGGCGCCGCCTTCGGAGAGCCTGACGACCAGCCCGTCATCGGCATCGCCGAGCATCGGGACATTGCCCCCCGCGTCCATGATCGAAGCGAGAAACTCGAGCATCGCCTCGATGCGCGCTTCGTAGGCGACCGAGAACCACTGTCCATTGGCCTTGCCGGCAAACAACGTGAACAGCATCAGGTCGAGGACGAACTGCTGATACGACGCGGACTGTTCCCGGCTCACGCCGTCGGGCGCGATCTGCAGCGAAGCTTCCCTTTCCAGGATCGTCTTCGCCTCGCGCACCCATTCGTCCGCACACGCCCAATGGGGCCAGGTCAGGGCGGCGATGAACAGGCCTGACGCCTCACCGATCAAATGATTGTTGGCGGAGGAATGCAGCGAGAGATGACCACGCACGAACTGCGCATGCTGGTGGATCGATTCGAGCCAGCGTTGCCGCAGGCGCTCGCCCTGGACGCCGTGGAACAGCGGGGAACGTGTTCCGCCGAGGAGTTGCCACGCAACCGACCAGTTGATCAACCTGATCGCCACCTCGAGCGCGCTCGCCCAGTTGGGGCCCATGCGATAGGGACAAACGGCGAACCAGCTTTCCAGGTGCTGCCGCAGGACATGGAAATGCTTCGTATCGCGGCTCAGCGTATAGGCCTGCGCCAGCGTCACGAGATGCAGATGCCGATTGGGCTCCCAGAGATACTTGATGTCTCCCACCAGCCGCGGATTGCGGTAGTCGAGCAGCTTGCCGAAACTGAGCGGCGCTTCCACGCCCGTCTTGGGATCGCGGTTCCAGCGCGGCGGCGAGCCCAGATCCGCGTCGCGCAGGGCGAACACATCCAGCCTGCCGGCTGCAATACGGTCGGCCGCGTCAAGATAGGGCGTGGCATCGACTCTTGCCCGGGCATGGATCCAGTGGTTTGGCATCGGTGCGAGGTCCGGAGAAGGCACACGCGGCGAGCCAAGCAG
Organism: Betaproteobacteria bacterium; assembly: GCA_025351455.1. Classification (GTDB taxonomy): domain Bacteria; phylum Pseudomonadota; class Gammaproteobacteria; order Burkholderiales; family JACQAP01; genus JACQAP01. The sequence goes on from JANXVW010000264.1 coordinate 22,420, forward strand.
GCCGATCCGCTCCAGATGCATTGCCAGCGAGCGCAGGATGCGATGTGCAATCTCCGGCACCGTCATGCAGCGCAGCCGGTTGAGCCGCCACTTCAAGCGCTCCTTTATTTGCTCGACCCTGGCAGCGAGCGCGTGCCTGCTGTGACTGTCCTTGCCGAAGCCCAGAACACCCGGATTCATGCCTCTGCCTCTTGATCGCTACGATTCGGCCGGTCGAACCGGCGGGGCGACGAATGCCGCGCCCCATGAGCATGCGCTCGGGCAACTATCGCGAGCGCCATCGCAGCATAGGCGGGCATTGATGAAGCCCGTCGTGCACAAGACGGGGGCGACAGTAGTCTGATCGGAACTGCGAACCGGCATTGGGCCGGCGGCGGACATGCGTGCATCCTGAACTTGACCATGGATGGATGGCGCGCGTCAGGCGAGGCAGCCCGCGTACAATTTTCGAAAATCGTCCGCGAGCCGGCCCACGGTGTAATGTTCCAGCGCCCGTTGCCGGGCTGCACCGGACATGCGAAACAGGCCTGTCCGGTCGTCATCGAGGGCGGCCACGGCCATTGCGAGCGCTGACGCATCGTTCGCCGGCACGAACAGTCCGTGTTCCCCGTCCCGCATCACATCCGGGATCGCAGCCACGGATGTAGTGACTGGTACGCAGCCCGCGGCCATCGCCTCCAGCAAAGAATACGGAAGCCCTTCCCTGTGGTAGGTCGGAAAAACAAACACATCTGAATCCAGCCAGAGACGCCATTTTTCCGCGCCGAACACGCTGCCGAGAAACCGGATGCGATCTCCCAGGCCGGCTTGCAGCGAAGCGGCCATTAACGCGGCCTGATCTTCACCCTCGCCGGCGATGCAAAGCTCGATCTCGCGTCCGGCGCGTTTGAGTTCCGTCATGGCCGCGATAACCTCGAACAGTCCCTTGGTGCGCACCAGCCGGCCAACATAGACAAGTTTCAGCGGCCTGTGCGCATTGCACGAGCGAGTCCAGCCGGCGAGGCCCGCCGGATCAATGGCATTGGGGACCAGATGAACCCGGATTCGTGGATCAAATTTCCGGTAGGCCGCCAGTTCCGCGCTGGACAGCACCGATACCGCGTCGCTCGACACGAGAAAGCGTCGCAGTACCCAGGTCAGGAACCGATTGCCCCGAAAAAAATCAGCGGGCATTGCCCCGCCGTGGATCTGGTTCACCACACGCCGCCCGAGCAATCGGGCAACGGTCAGGTAGACGAGGTCCCGCCAATAGGCCTTCGGCTCGAGCGATGTGTTCAGATGAATGACCTGCGCTCCGGTGCGCAGCAGGAGCAGAGCCAGGTGCAGTGGGCTCAGAGCAAATCGGGTGAACTTCTGCAGCGCCGTCTCCCGGCGCCCCTCGCTGCCAACCTGAAAATGCAGCAGCTCATACTCGCGCGCGAGCGCGGATGCAAAAAGTATCCGCACGTGAGTCGACACGCCGCTGACGGCTTCGAGGGACGGGCTCAACAGCACGATCTTGCGCTTGTCGGCCGCAACCGCACGTCGATGGGCCGTGAGGTGGTCCGGGCTCATGCCGCTACCGGCCGCTCGCGCAAAGGACGGGCGCGGTCCGGCTTCGCCTTGGCGATGGGACCACCGCGCCGGGATCGGGCGGTCGGCGCGGCGATTTTCATGCCCCGGCATATTGTCGGTGCCAGATCTCGAGGTTCAGAAGCGCCCACAGCACCTTCTCGTGGTTCTGCCTGCCCTCGACGTGCTCGGCAAGAACATTGTCGAGGGCCTTCGCATCGAAATAAGTCCTGGTCATCGACGCTGCGGACTGCAGGTGATCCATCAGGTATTCGCGCATTTCCGCGCGGAACCAGCGGTTCACGGGCACGCGGAAACCTGCTTTGGGACGCGTCAGGATGCGCTCCGGCAGCAGCCGTTTGCCCGCTTCGCGCAATATCCATTTGGAGCACTTTCCCCGCACCCGGTAATGGTCCGGCAGCGAAGAAGCAAATTCAGCGAGTTTGTGATCGAGGAAGGGAACGCGCGATTCGATCGAGGCCGCCATGCTCATGCGGTCGCCCCGCTCGAGCAGATTGTCCGGCAGCCAGCTGGTCTGGTCGAAGTAGAGGATGCGCCTCAGCGCGCTGCTTCGCGGGTCGGCGTCGAACGGCGGCGCATCGCCAACCGGCGATCCGTTCAGGCGCAGAACCGAGAGGTGGTCGCGCTCGCTGCGGTTCAGCGCACCGAACCAGCGTATGTAGCGCTCGCGCCAGTCCTCGATGTTCAGGTTCGTGACGGCCGTTTTCAGGCGGCGAAATTCATAGGGCAGCGCGTGGGCGAGCGGCGCGATGAGGCGATGGCGCACGCAACCCGGCAGCACCTGATAGCTCTGCGCAAAGCGTTCGAAAATATGCTTCGGGTAGCCGCCGAGTACTTCGTCGCTGCCCTCGCCGGTGAGCACCATCTTGACGCTGCGCGCGGCTTCGCACGCGAGCATGTATATGGGAATGTCGGACGGTTCAGCCACGGGCGCATCGCGGAACGCGACCAGCCGGGGAAGCTTGTCCATGATGTCGCGATCGGTGACGATCAGTTCATGGTGATCGGTGCCGAAATGCCGGGCGACCTCGGCCGCGTAGCCCAGTTCGCTGTATCCGTCCTCGGCGAAGCCCACCGAGAATGTCTTTACCGACGTATTGTGCCGGCTCATCAGCGCCACGATCGTCGAGGAATCGAGCCCACCGGACAGGAACGCGCCGAACGGCACATCGCTCACCATCTGCATTTTGACGGCGCCGTCGAGGCGGGACAGGAAGTTTTCGACGGCATCGGGTCGCGGTTGCGTGACGGCACGCAGAGTGCGATCGGGCGCCGACCAGTAGCGCTCTTCCCTGAGTTTGCCGTGTTCCCAAACAGCGAATGTTCCTGGCATCAACTTGCGGATGCCGCTGAACAGGGTCTTGGGGCCCGGCACGTAGCGATAAGCCAGGTAGTCCCAGACGGACTGCAGGTCCACTGCGGGCGTGATGCCGGGAATGCGCAGCAGCGCCTTGATCTCCGACGCAAAGTACAGCCCGCTGCCGTCTTCGTACAGGTACAGCGGCTTTTCGCCGAACCGGTCGCGGGCCAAGAAGAGGCGCTGGTTGCGCGCATCCCAGATCGCAAACGCAAACATGCCGCGCAAGTGGCGCACGACGTCGTTTCCCCAGTGCTGGTACGCACGCAGGAGCACTTCGGTGTCGGAGTCGCGCCTGAAAATATAACCGAGCGAACCGAGCTCCTTGCGCAGCTCGCGGAAATTGTAGATCTCGCCATTGAAGGTCAGCGCGAGGCCGGCGTCGCACATCGGCTGGTGCGCGCCTTCCGGGTCGATGATCGCCAGGCGCCGGTGTCCGAGGAAGACCTGGTGTCCGGTGGTGGCACAGACCAAGGCGCAAGTGCCCTGGCCATCCGGGCCGCGATGGGCAATCGCCTGCAGCATCGACTCGAGCGTTTGTACCGAAAGCATGCGCTCCGGCTTCGTGATCCAACCTGCAATTCCGCACATTTTTATTCTCGATTGGCGGGCGCGGCCGGTTTTGCGTCCGCGCCTTCAGGATGCGGGATCGGGAAAGGCAGCGCGGCAGGCACAGGCAATTCAACGCAACGGGCGGCCTGCATCATGGACGCACATCGAAGGCATCGATTACGGTATAGGACCCCGCGCTGGTCACCACGATCTTCAGCTTGTGCGTGCCGGCGGGCAGCCCGTCGGTTCTGAAGATGGTGGTCTGGTAGGCCTCGGTTCCCACGGCCAGCGTTCCCGGGGGCGCCGGCGCCAGATACGTATCGACGTGTTTCACCAGGACGTCATCCAGGAATATGTCCGCGGACCCGGTGCTGAGCTTGCGGCAACCGATCCAGCTCACCGACGTTCCGCTGAACGTGAAGGTGACGTTCGCGCCCGCTTTGGCGGATTCGGCTACGGCTCCTTCGCTCCAGGCTCGGTTGATGTTCGGCCAGATCCAGTCACCGGGACTGTAGACGACCGCGGGATCTTTTTCCTGATAGCGTCTTCCCGGCGTCGTCACGTCGAACGCGTCCACCACGACCTGGGCACTCGTCGACAGCGGATTTTTAAGGCCCGTTGCCTCGACCGTCAGCGTATGGATCGCATCCGTCAGTCCGGTTGCCGTGAACACGACGTCCTGGATTTTGTTCGTGGGGAAATACGTGTCGACTAAAGTGGCTGCGCCGCCGTCCACCGTTACGCTGGCGATGCCGCCGCTGGGGCCGCGATAGCCGCTCCAGCTGATCGCCGTGCCCCTGAATGTCAACACGGCTTTTGCGCCTGGCGTCGCGGACGTGCGCGCGCCGCCGACCGGCGGATCGGGAACAGTGGCAGCTCCGCCGCCACTCCAGGCGATGCTGGAATCTGCCTGGGCCCAAACGCCGGTGAAGGCTACGTCCGGATCCGTTTCCTGCAAATGCGACACCACGGGTGCCGGCACGTCAAAGGCATCCACCACGACGGCGTTTCCAAGCGACTCCGCGTTTCTGTGGTCGGCGACCTCGATCGTCAGTACATGGCGGCCCGCGCTCAGGCCGTTCACCGTGAAGGCGGGCGTGTGAATTTCTTCCGTCCGCGCGAACAGATCCACCTCGGATACCAATACACCGTCCACTTTGACGATGCCGATGCCGCTGCTGCCGTTGCGATTGCCGATCCACGTGACGGAAGTTCCGGTAAAGGTGAACGAGGCAATCGCCCCCGGCACTGTGGATTGCACAGCCGTTCCGCCGCTCCACGCAAAATAGTACGGGCTGAGCTGCGTCCATGCGCCGCTGAAACTCACCGCGGGATCTGTTTCCTCGACGCGCCCCGCGACCGGGGGTTGCGTCGTATTTTCCACGATGACGGAGACCAGCACGGAGGTCACCACCGTGCCAGCGATGTCGCGCGCGCTGGCCGTGAGCGTATGCGGGCCGTCGCTCGCGGTGGTCGTATCCCATGCCGCCGAGTACGGCGCGTCCGTATCTTCTGTGCCGAAGTTCGCGCCATCCACCTGGAACTGGACACCGGCCGCTGCGACGCCGCCCGTTACCGCAGCCGTCACATCGACGCTGCCCGAAACAATCGCCCCGGCTGCGGGCGAAGTGATGCTGACCGCCAGCGGCGCGGGGTTACCGCCGCCGGTCGGGGGAGCGGGCTCGTCACCGCCTTTGCCCCCGCCGCAGGAAACCAGCGTGCCCGCAATCAGCAAAGCTGCGAGGCCCGGCAGCCTCTGCGCGAGGGCCGGGTGCCGGCTCCTGCCCTGGTTGGGAGGGCACCGGCCGATGGCAGTACAGACTGCCTGCAGGAATTTCCACATGGTTTACCCCTTTTGTGGGAGCGGCACGCGTTCCGGAACGGCTCAGCTAACGGCCGCCCGAGGCAACTTCGGCCGGCGGCATTTCGTTTTGCGCCGGCGCCCCCGCCGCAAGCTTCGCGACATACCAGTCGAGCGCGCGCACCAGCCCCTCGTTCAGCGTCCGGACGGGCCGATAACCGAGAAGTCGACGTGCCTTGCCGATATCGGCCCGCGACAGGCGCACGTCGCCGGCACGGAACTCGCGGTACACGGGACGCAGATCGCGCAGATGGGGAAAACGCGGCTCGAGCAGCGAGCGGAGCGTTTCGAACAACTCGTTGAGCGTGCTGCCTTCGCCGACTGCGACGTTGTACACCTGGTCGACCGCATCGGGGTCGCCGGCTGTGGCGGCCAGCAAGTTGGCCTGGACCACGTTGTCGACGTAGCAGAAATCACGCACGGTTTCCCCATCGCCGTTGATGAAAAGCGGATCGTTGCGGATCATCGCGGCGATCCACACCGGGATGACCGCCGCGTAGGCGCCGCCAGGATCCTGGCGCGGCCCAAAGACGTTGAAGTAGCGCAGGCCGATGGTTTCGAGCCCATAGCAGCGTGCGAAGACCCCGGCATACAACTCGTTCACGTATTTGGTCAATCCGTATGGCGACAGCGGCTTGCCGATTTCGGACTCCTTTTTCGCATGCGCGGGATCGTCGCCGTAGGTGGCGCTCGATCCTGCGTAAACGAAGCGCAATACACCCGCCCCGTGCGCGGCGGTCAGCATGTTGAGGAAGCCCGCAATGTTGGTATCGTTGGCGTCGATCGGATTGGCGATCGACTGCGGCACGCTGCTCAGTGCGGCCTGGTGCAACACCAGTTCCACGGATCGGCATGCCAGGCGACAGGTCGCCAGCGAGCGGATGTCTCCCTCGATGAATTGAAAGTTTCTCCACTGTCTTTCACCGACGGCGTCCCTCACCTGGGCGAGGTTATCGCCGCTTCCCGAGGAGAAATTATCCAGCCCGACCACACGCTGGCCCAGGACGAGCAGGCGTTCGAGTAAATGGGAGCCGATAAATCCCGCCACACCAGTAACCAGCCAGGTTTGTGGACGACTCCGCAGGTGATCCTGGGTTTCTTCGTACATATCCATGTCCGCCCCTATTCCTTTTCCAAGCGCAAGGCACCAGTCTCGGCTGCCAGCATGTCGTGCCTCTACCCGCCCCCATGGTCCGGATGGATGTCTGCGGCGCCGTCATCGAAACACTGCGGCTGCGGCAGGGGCGCGATTTGCGCAAAGGTTCGCAAGCAGTTGTTCATAGCGATCCACCATCGCTTTTTCCGAGAACATCGCTTCGACCCGCGCGCGCGCCAGGTTGCCCATGCGTTTGCGCTGCGCGGGATCGGTCAGTCGCGCCAGACGATCGACGAGCGCGCCGGTATCGCCGACCGGGAACAGATAGCCGTCTTCACCCGGCCGGATCATTTCCGCGGCACCGCCGACATCGGAATGCACAAACGGCTTGCCCATGGCCATCGCCTCGATCGCCGCCAGGGAAAAAGCTTCCGTCAGGCTGCACAACACCATGGCGTCGCACATCGCAACATAGGGTCGGACGTCGCGCTGGAATCCCGTGATCACGATGTCGTCCGCGACCTTGCGCTCACGCGCGCGGGCCTCGATGGCTTCGCGCTGGCCTCCATCGCCTATCATCAGAACGCGGGCCCGGATGCCCATGCCGCGCAAAAGCGCAAGCGCGTCGACCAGTTGCACATGGTTCTTTTCCGGGGAGAGTCGCGCCGATATGCCGATTACGAAATCCGCTTCGGAAAACCCGAGCGCGTTGCGCAACCGCGCGCGGTCCGCCGGGCCCGACCGGTCGCGGAACGCCTCGGTGTCGACGCCGTTGTAGATCATCTCGTTGCGACGCGAGAACACACCCCGCAGAAGCCAGCGCCGCCTTTGCTTTTCACAGACGAAGACCGAGCACTCCGCAGTCCAGAAGAACAGGCGGTAGAGCACCATCTGGAGCTGCTCTTTTGCTCCGATCAGGGTCGAGTGATACGTGACAACCAGCGGCACGCGCCGGCCCGAAAGTCGCAGCGCGAGCCAGGAATACATCAGCGCATAGGGATTGGCGGCCACGATCACGGATGGCCCGATGCGGGCGATGTGCGCCCTGAGACGCGCCAGCGCGCGCAAGTCCAGATACCGGGTGGCGCCGAGGCAATGCACCGTTTCCGCTTCGCCCGACCGGATGCTGTCGATCAGGCTGGGCTGTGCGTCCTTGACAGGGACCATGTGGCACTCATGGCCGCGCGCGACCAGGCCATTCAAGACGGTTACCGCGTGGCGCTCGGCCCCGCCAGGAGTGAGCGACCCCGTGACAAAAATCGCGCGCAGCATGGCGTCGCTCAAATTCTCAGTCCGGTGGACATCCCGGTTGCCGCGCATCGAATGCGTCGGACGAACGAAATGGCGCCGCCGGCAGGCCGGCGATCGGCCGGGTTCAAAACGAGTTGAAAACGGTCCCGACGATATGAGCGCCCATGTCGCCCAATTCGCGGATGACGGTCTTGGTATCGGCAAGGCGGGTGGTGTCCTTGCGTGCCACCACCAAGGCGTTGCCGGCCCGGAAAGCCACTGCCTGCGCATCCGCGTAAGCCCGCGCCGGCGCGGTATCGATGAGAATGACATCGAACTCGGTGCGCAATTCGTGCAGCAGAACGCCCAACCCCAGGCCCGCCAGCAATTCCTGCGGGTTCGGGGGTCGCGCGCCGGCGGGCAACAGCGAAAGCGCGCCGAACTCCGGAACCGAAGCAATCGCACTACGGCCCGCGCGTCCGGAGAGCACCGCGGACAAGCCGACGCGATCGGAAATATTGAAAATCTGATGCTGGCGCGGATTGCGCAGGTCAGCGTCGATCAGAAGCGTGCGTTCGCCAAGCTGCGAGAAAGCGACGGCCAGGTTGGCGGCGACATAGCTGCGCCCTTCGCCGGCGCCCGGACTGACGATCGCAAGAACCCGGTGCTTGACCCCGGCCCTGGACCAGCGGATCAGTAACTGGGTCCGCAGTCCGCGCAATTCTTCGGCGCGCGGGTTGAACGGATCCTGCGCGATGACGAGTTCGTCACTGAAGCTGTCCTTGCCGGGAAGCAGATGCGGAAGGTTGTATTGCTTCGCGATGGCGCCATGCAGGTCATCGATATTGATCAGGCCCAGGCGAAGCGCGGCGTCGCCGAATCTCAAGCCCTCCATGTGCTGCAGTTGCATCACCCGCTGGATGTCTGCAGCGTCGAGCCGGCCTTCCTCCGCGAGGATGCTTCCGATCCGGCGGTCGCCTCGCACGAGGGAGACGCTGGATCCTTCGATAGGCAGAACATTTTCCTGGGGAGTCATGGATTTTCCTCAGCCCGGATTGGGCAATCGGGGACGGTTGCTGCCGGACCAGCCAAGCAGGCGTTGCGCAGCGGGCGCGCGCTCGTTGAGCACGGCAAGCAGCGGCACTTCCAGTTCGAGATCGTTGCGTGAGCGCACCCTGCGGTCGAGCAGTTCCAGCAGCATGACCATTGCGATGCCGAGGATCGTTCCGACGACCACCGACAGCGCGATGTTCAGGAAAATCTTGGGGCGCGAATGTTTGCGTGGCACGGCCGCCGGATTCAGCACCAGGACACTGGTCTGGTTGACGCGGCTGTCGACCTGGCTGCTGACGGAGCGCTGCATGGCCGTGTCGTAGGCCCGTTCGGCAGACTCCACGTTGCGCCTGAGCACCGTCAGCTCGTTGCGACCTTCCTTGAGCGCGAGGACGCGCGCACGCTGTGCGTCCATGGCTTTGCGGGTTTGCGCTTCGCGCTGGCGGCTCTGCTGCGCGGAGCCCGCGATACCGGCCACGATTTTTTTCATTTCCGCGTCGAGTTTGTCGCGCAGGCTCCGGTTTTCGGCCACCTGACGCTGGTATTGCGGATAGTTGACGCCGTAGTTGGCGCTCAGATCCTGCAGTCTCGCTTCACCGTGCAGCAAATCCTCCTTCAGGCGCTGGATGAACGGATTGCCGAGAATTTCCGGTATTTTGTCCGGGGACTCGCCCCGGTTCGCAAAGGTATGCGCCTGCTCCTCCCGGGATTTCCATTCGAACGTCTGTTCCTGCGCCCTGCCCACCTGCTCCGAAAGCACCGCCAGTCGCGTGCTCTCGATGTCGCCGCGTTCATCGGGCGAGACGATTCCCTGGCGCTGGTGATAGTCGGTGAGCTTGGCCTGGGCCTCTTCGAGATGGGATCGCAGGGTTTTGAGCTGTTCGTCGAACCACGCGGCCGCCTTCTGGGTCGGCTCCACGCGCAACTCTAGCGTCGTATCGATATAGGCCTTGGCGAAGCCGTTGGCGATATCCGCCGACAAGCGCGGTTCGCGAGATGAATAGCTGACCCGGATTACGCTGCTTTGGGAGGTATCGACCTTGACGTTATCCAGCAGCCCTTCGATCAGCTTGTCTTCGATCGACCCGCCATTTTTGCCCGCTTCCTCGACCGCTTTCTGCGCCATCGGCCGTTGCGCAAGTTGCAAATCCCGCACCACCTTGCGCGCCACTTTCTCGCTGGTGATGATATCCAGTTGTGTCTGCAGGTAACTCGCCCTCTCCTGCGGCAAAACGAGCGGACGCAATACACTGTTGAGCGACTGCTCCTCCTTCGCGTCGACCAGTAACGAGACCGTCGCCGTGTAGGATTTTGGAAGGAGGAAACTGACTGCCGCCGCGACAATGACGGTGACTGACAGGAGCAGCACAAACGCGCCCGCACGCGCGCGCAACGCCGAGAGGAACTGGTAGAGGTTCATATGGTTACCGGATGTGCTTTGCTGTCGGTTGGACTGGCTAGAACAGGCTTTCCTTCACATAGATCACATCGCCGGGCCGCACGGGCTCGAAGAGCTTCGCTTCGATCTTGCGCACGCCCCCGCCGGTCTGGCGGCGGTGAATCGTGAGGCCGCGATCGCTGCCGCGCGGCGTGAGCCCGCCTCCCAGCGTCAGCGCGTGCATGACAATCATATCGGGCTCCAGCCGGTAGACTCCCGCGCGCTGGACTTCTCCGTAGATGTAAAAAACGGGTGCATGCTGGACAAAAATCATGTCGCCGTTCTGGATCTCGATATTGGTGGACATGTCGCCCTTGGCGATCATCTCCGCGATGTTGATCTCCCGCTTGTTCTCCAATCCTTTGCGGTTGCTCACCACGGTGACCGTGTCGGCCCCATCGGGACTGATGCCCCCGGCGAGCGCCACGATGTCAGTGATCGTCAGGCTGGCATCATCCAGCGCATAGCGCCCGGGGCGTGCAACGTTGCCAAGAACCGATACCTGCCGGCTGCGTACCTGGATTACCGCGACGTTTACCTGAGGATTGTTCATGAAGTGCCCCTGCTTGAGTTGCGCCGCGATACGGCTTCCCGCATCCGCCGGGGTCTGCCCGGCAAGCGCAATCTCTCCGAGCAGCGGAAATACGATCGTCCCGCGCTCCGAGATTCGCACCTCGGTATTGAGATCCGGATTCTGGAATACGGTCACGCGTATGGTGTCGCCGACGCCGAGCGTCTCGCGCGAAGCAGCATCCGCCCCGATTGCGAACGCAAACAAGACAGCAGCGGCCAGCGCGGCGATCCATCGCGATGCTGGCCGGGCCGCGTTTGTGGCAAATAAACATCGGGGTCCTGTATGCCGTGCCAACTGGCTCTCGATTGTCATGTCCTGTCCTTCCATTTGGGAGAAGTGCCTACCTCAATCTGGTGAGATCGCTTGTGTCGCGCGCCACGCCCGGGTCCGCGGTACGAAGGGGCGTCCGCGCGGCGACTTGCGTCACCGTTGCCGGGCGGACAGTCTCGGTGCCGTCGTGGCCGGCCTTCGCCTTTTCGCGCAACTTTTCGACTGCCGCCTGGACCAATTCGAGGCGCCTGTGGTTGAGAAGATATTTGGCGATCGCGGGTCCGGCCTGCTTCTCGCTGAGCGGAGCCTCGGTAACCTGCTCGAGGCGCAACACCGAAGCGCCGAGCGCATTGGGAAACATGGCGATCTGGCCATCGTGCATCACGAAGAGCCGCTGCAGGATATTCATCGGGATCTGTTCCGCGGTCCTGCTGGACACGGCCGCTTCGAAGGAAAGCTTCCGGGAATCGAGCCATCGCACGACCTCGGCGAGGTCTTTCGCCCCTGCCACCACATCCTGCAACGCGCCGAGTTGGGCCGGCGCGACGACAACCACCAGCTCAAGCACGCGATAGAGCCGGCGTTGCCCGAATAGCGCCGGATTCTCTGCGTAGAATTTGCCGATTTCCCGCGGACTCGCCTGCGGCGCGGAAGGAACGGTCCGCTCAACATAGGCCTGCGCGAGGATCTGCCGCCTTGCGCCTTCGATCGCCTGCGCGACTTGAGCGTCGCGATCCAGCCTGCTTTGCACCGCCTCCTGCGCCAGCAACTCCTGGTCGGCCGCCCGCACCGGGGCAGGCACGGCAGGCCGCGCAGACGGCGTGCGCATTACGCTTTCGTCTTGTGCCTGGTCGCCTCTCAATCGCGCCGCCGAAACTGTCTCGCTGCCGGACTGCGCGCCGATCCGGCTGAAGGGTTTACCGATGTCGGGCTTGCCACACGAACACAGGGCCAATGCGACGGCCGTCCACAGGGTAAGGACGCGAAGTTTTTTGACCATGGCTGGGTTTGCGCGATGCATATCGTCGTGCGATTTTGGCAGTGGTTGAAACCGTTCGATCGGATGGAGCCGTGCCGTACAAATGCGATCCAATACTAAAGGTGCGATGTTTATCGGTGACCTTCTGACATGGTCCGAACGGACCATCCGTCTCCTGTTTGACTGTTTTCGACCGCCTGTCCCGGCGCGGCTGCGGCCCCTCAGTCCGCGAACGAACCGCGCTTGCGCCTGGCCATGAACGCCACGACGACCACGCCGCAAAGCAGCGTCATCCAGTCGGTGGGTTCAGGCATGTTGGCGGACGCAAACAGGAATCGCGCATCGGCAGGCGAACGCGATGCGCCGGACCGGGATGCAAAAAGTTCGTCGGCAACAGCAAGCGCGGACAAATCGCCGAAGGCGCCATTCATCGCGGATAACTCTCCCAGCAACGATGGGGTGGCATTCACCCCGGCGAGCCGCTTCGGCATCGTTTCGGCGACATTGGAAAGTTCGGAAAAGGTACCGGCACGCACGCGGCCGGTCGCATCGCCCGCCGGCCGCAAGGTCTGCCCTGCGTCCGACAGGTTGACGATTTCCGCAAATGAATACGAAGCCGAAATACCGGATGTGAAGCGGGGACTGGGGTTCGCTGGCTCGGCAACTGCGGCATCGGTGATCTCGCCGGCCGCTTCGGCGCGGGCCAATCCCAGCGCGCCCATCACTGCGGCAACCATCAACAGTTTTTTCAGGGTGTTCATGCTTCCTCCAGCAACTGCGTTTCCTTTCGGAGCCGCCGTTCGTGCAAGGCGCTCCTTCCTCCGCGTTTTGGGATGCGCCGAGATGCATCGGATTGTTCACCTGCGCGGTGTGGCCGAACGCCGGGCCGAACACGGGACCAAACGTCAGACCACCCGCAAGACCATGCTATGCGTGACCGATTACACAGGTATATCGCCCGGCGACGTCAACAACGCGCCGAACGGACCACGTCGGATGCACGCAAAGGCGACAAGCGTTCAACGGACACCGGCTCCGCGCCGCGGGCGCGGATTTCACAGACTCAGAATGCGCAATTCCAGCGCCTTGCCGACCGCCTGCGCGCGATTGACCACGTTGAGTTTGCGTAATATTTTCTGCACATGATTCTTGACTGTCAGAGGACTGATGTTGAGGATGGCGCCGATCTCGAAATTGCTTTTCCCCAGATAGATCCATCTCAGGATTTCCCGCTCCCTGGGCGTGATGGTGCTCGTGCGCGCCGGTTTGGGAACATCATTGCCTCTGGCGCGCCCGTTCATGCGGCTGCGTATCCAGGCCGCATGCAGAAACGGCACCACCAGTTGCACGAAATAGGCCTGCCGGTGCGTGTCCGCTCCCGGTGCGCAGGCAAATATGAAGAAACTCGCCGCCGCGCCTTCGGCGTCATGGGTCCCGTGGGCGACGACGTGCGTTGCCCCTGCCCGCTCCAGTTCCCTTGCGAATGTGCCCCCGGCCAACGCGCTCAGGTCTGCCAACGCGCAAACCACGGGACGAAAGCGGCGCTCTTCCCATGCCTTGATGAAGCCAGGGGCAGCCGGTGCATCGCGCAGGAAAGCTTCGCTGAAGATTGCAGGGTCCGCCGCGTTCATGGCAAAGCTGTCAACGGAAAGCGCGATCCCTTCACCGCCGCGCAGTGCGCAGACCAGCACTTCATGCCTGATCAGGCTTTGCAGCAGGCCCTGGGTCCAGCTGAAGAAGTGCGGTCGCGAATGCACCCTGACGGAGTTCTCCATGTTTAGTATCAGGCACTCCTGCTCGACGGCGTACAGCGACTGCCCGGAGTCCGCCGTGACGTCTTTTTCCGCGGCCGGATCGGCGGCAAGTGCGGCCTCGGGTACATAGTGCTGCGTCATTTTGGGTGTGATCAGTTGCATCGCGCCTTTACCGTCGGAAGCCAGAAGGGGGTGGGGAAATGGTTCGCCTGCGGTTTGCATGAAAAGGGAATGGCTATCCGTCATGTGCGACGCGGCGCGCGCGCAGTCACGTTCACGATTCGGGAAGACATTCCGCTGCGTAGTCCAATGGGGCTATCGCACAAGCTTTCGCGCTGCATCAAGGGGCACCTCGTCTGTTCTAAGCTGTCTGCACATCGGGATCCTGACGAAATCATTTATCTACTCTCACTCTTCTCACTCTCACTGTGCCGACCATTCCACCCTTGCCTGCCTTCCACGATGCCCAGCCCCGTCTGTCGCTCAGCAAGCTCGGCCTTGTCGCCCTGCTGCGTAGCGCGATCGATCCGGCGGTAGCGATCGGCATCCTCGTCATCTCGGCGCTCTGGTTCGAAGGCCGGTTCGATGGTCCCTACCTGATTCTGGCGCTGCTCGTGTTCCCGATGACGTATCCGAACAGCCTGCCGCGCGGCGCTTCCGACTCCGGCGCCCTGGTGCGCAACGTCGTAACGGGGTGGCTCTCCATGATTGCGTTGTTGATGCTGATCGGATGGGTTTCGGGAACGCTGAATGCATTCGACCAGCGTGCGATCCTTGCATGGCTTGTCGTCACCCCGCCGGCACTGTTCGCGGCCCACCGCCTGATCGGAGCGGTCATGCCACGAATGCTTGCTGCCGAAGGCCTGCAACGCACCGCCGTCATTGCGGGAGCGAATGAGACAGGATGCAGACTCGCGGAGCGCATAGCGGCCAATCCGTTCCTCGGAACCCGGGTATCCGGTTACTTTGACGACCGAGGAACGCAACGGATGGATCATTTGCGCCGTGGCCCCAGTCTTGGCTCACTGAGCCAGCTCGCCGAGTACGTGAAAGCCCATCACGTCGACCTCATCTATATCGCGCTGCCGATGGCTTCGCAGCCCCGCATCCTGAGGTTGCTGGAGGAACTCCACGATACGACCGCTTCGATCTATTTCGCTCCGGATGTTCACTTGTTCGACCTGGTGCAGGCGCGGGTCGACACCATCGGAGGCTTGCCCATCGTTGCCGTGCGCGAATCGCCTTTCTACGGCGCCGATGGCCTGATCAAGCGCGCGAGCGACATCGTCCTTGCGTCCGCCATCCTGCTGGCCATCTCGCCGCTGATGATCGCCATCGCGATCGGCATAAAACTGAGTTCGCCGGGTCCCGTCCTGTTCAAACAGCGCCGTTACGGACTCGATGGCCGGGAAATCGTGGTCTACAAATTCCGCTCCATGAACGTGCTCGAGGATGGAGACGTAATCCGGCAGGCAACGCGCGGCGATCAGCGCGTGACGCGTTTCGGGGCATTTCTGCGTGCCTCGTCTCTCGACGAGTTGCCGCAGTTCATCAACGTGCTGCAGGGGCGCATGAGCGTCGTCGGCCCCCGTCCCCACGCCGTAGCCCACAACGAGATGTACCGCAAACTCATTCGCGGCTACATGATCCGCCACAAGGTCAGGCCCGGCATTACCGGCCTGGCCCAGGTAAACGGGATGCGCGGCGAAACCAGTTCGATCGACAAAATGCAGATGCGCGTCGCATACGACCTCGCCTACCTGCGGAGCTGGTCGTTGTCGCTCGACCTGCAGATCGTACTGAAGACGATCGTCGTGGTGCTGAGGGCGCGGAATGCTCATTGAGACCATTTCAGGCCGCATCCGTCCGATAGCGATAGCCGAGTCCGCGCACCGTCTCGATCGCCTTGTCGTGTCCGGTGGGAGCCAGGCCCTGGCGCAGCCTGCGGATGTGGACGTCCACGGTGCGCTCTTCGACAAACGCATCATGGCCCCATATCTCATCGAGGAGCTTGGCCCGGCTGAAGATGCGGCCGACGTGGGTCATGAAGAAATGAAGCAAACGAAACTCCGTGGTCCACAATTCGATTTCGCAGTCACCAGCCGTAATGCGGCGCGACGCCGGGTCAAGCTGGAGTCCCGCGATCTCGATCACGTCGTCCGCCAGTTGCGGCGCGCGCCGGCGCATGACCGCCTTGATGCGTGCAAGCAACTCGCGACCGGAATACGGTTTTGTTACATAGTCGTCCGCTCCACCCTCCAGCGCCGCCACCTTGTCCTGCTCATCTGCGCGCTCGCTGATCAGGACGATCGAAATGTCGCGGGTACGCTGGTCGCTGCGAAGCCGGCGCGTGAAGGGCAGGCCGGGAATCCCGGGCAGCACCCAATCGAGCAGCACCAGATCGGGACGCCCCTCGCGCATGAGGACCTCGGCCTGGGCGACGTCGCCAGCGCAACGTACCTTGTATCCGGAACTCTGAAGATTGGCGGCCAGCAACTGCCGGGCCGGCGCTTCGTCTTCAACTACGAGAATCGAGCCGTACATGGTGGACTTCTCCTTGATCATGGAATTCCCGAAGGCATCCCTGTGCGCCCCGCTCATTTTTGATTGCGGCCGTGGATCCCTGCGTACGACTACGGGAATTTGACCCGACCATCGTAGAGGTGACTATCCGCCCGCGTCGCCGGACGGTCCGTGCGCTTGCGCACATAACCGGGAAAAGAAAAAAAGCGTCTGCTGGGATTCGCGGCATCGTCGCGACCTGCTTGCCCGCCTCCCCATTCAATCCTGCATCGCTGCCCGTGCAGCCGTGCCGAGGGTAAGGCGTTATCCCCCGAACGCAGCGCAACTGCATGGCACTATTTGACGCGGCGTGCCACCTCGTGCGGCCATACGCTGCACGTCCATGGAAAACACGGGACAGGATTTTGGCCGGCCGAACGGCCGGCGGCGATCATGCGGCACATTGCCGCGTCATGATCTTGCTGCTGACCAAGCCGGCTGCTAGGCGCTTCTCCGGGGGATTTTCATGGCTGTCCCGGCGGGAGCATCGGGATCGAGACGGATACCGTCGTACCGCGGCCGGGCACACCGTGGATGCTTACCTCGCCGTCAAAAAGCTGCGCGCGTTCCTGCATGCCCAGCAGGCCCAGCGATTCGCGGCCGAGAATCTGACTATCCGTTATTCCGATGCCGTCGTCGACCACCGCGAGCTTGAGAACATCCGCGGCAATGCTCAGGTTCACCTCGACGCTGTTCGCCTTTGCATGGCGCGCGATGTTCGTCAGGATTTCCTGGAATATCCGGAATACGGCCGTCGATAATTCCCTGTCCAGCTCCACCTGTTCCTGCGGAAGCTTGAGCCGGCAACGCATTCCCATGCGCTTCTGGAATTCATTCGCCTGCCAGCGGAAGGCCGCCACCAGGCCCATGTCGTCGAGAATTTCCGGCCTCAGGCCGGTCGAAATCCTGCGGATGAGGTGCATCGTCGAGTTGATGAGCTGGCTCATGGCTTCGGCCTTCTCCACGAGCTGCTCCTCGGTTCCGGCGAGGCGTTTAGCCAGCCAAGTCACGTCCATCTTGAGACCCGTCAGCACCTGGCCCAATTCGTCGTGGATTTCGCGCGCAATCCGGGCGCGCTCTTCTTCGCGGATTGAAATCAGGCGCGCGGCCAGCGCCCGCAACTGCACTTCCGACTCCCGCAATTGCTCTTCCGCGACTGTCCTTTCCTTGATTTCGTTGGTCAGCGCGGCGTTCTTCTTGTGCAAATCGACGAATACGGACACTTTCGATCGCAATACCTCCGGCACGAACGGCTTGGTCAGGTAATCCACCGCCCCGACTTCGTAGCCGCGAAATGCGGATTCCATTTCCATCGATACGCCGGTCAGGAAGATGATTGGCGTGTAGCGGGAGCGCTCGCGCGAGCGGATCAGCCTGGCGGTTTCGAAGCCGTCGATTCCCGGCATCCGAACGTCGAGGAGAATCACTGCAAGGTCGTGCTCGAGCACCATGCGCAGTGCCTCTTCGCCGGACTGCGCGCGCAGCAGGTTCTGTCCGAGTGGCTGCAGCAATGCCTCGAGCGCCAGCAGATTCCTGGGTTCGTCGTCGACCATGAGAATGTCGGCTTTCCAGTTCTCCATGCGCGTCCCGCGTTGTGGTTGGTCGATTCGTCCGCACCCTCGCCCGACTGCCGGACTTCCGGACTTCCGCGAAAGATACCCTGTCTGCGCAGTCTGTGCGCCTGGAACAAACAAAAAAAAGGACCCACGCTCGGGTCCTTTTTAATTTCGTTGGAAGGATGGTCAGTGCATCGCTATGCGGCGTGATCTGCTTTCACCTTCCCGAGTACCGCATGGTTACGAAGGGGATTGCGCACCCGTGCATCCGCTCGCAGTATTGCGCGTCCCCGTGAACTGGGTGGTACCCGTGCAAGTGAACGTGGAAGGGGCATCCCCAACGTAACTCCAGTTCGAGGTGCCCGAAAAACCGTTGCAATCCGACGCGACGGTGGAAGTGAGCGAATTGATTGTCGTGATTCCGCCCCGCTCCGGGAAACTGCCCGACCAGCTGGCCGCGTCTCCCTTGATCGTCCCTTGAAAGGTCGTCGGCGTGGCAGTGTTGGTCCGCTCCCCTGATACAGTGAGGGCATTGCCGGTCTGCGTGATCGTCACCGGATAGGTCGCCAGCGCATTGCCGGGCGGCATACATTCCGGAGCGGGCGACGTTATTCCTGTTTCGGTAATCGTCCACACACCGGCAATGTTGCCAATCGGCGCCGGCGTTGCTGCGGGCGCTGCCGGTGCCGCATCACCTCCGCCTCCACCGCATCCAGCCACAACAGCAGCCAGCGATACTGCAATCAACCAACTCAGAGGCCTGAAAACATTTCCGAAGCTATTCATAAAATTTCTCCTGGTCATGGGATGCCGAAAGACATCGTTATGCGGCTGATTCGTTACTGCCGCCAGAGTCTGCGCACGGCACCGAGGTTTTGGCCCCGAGCGTCGTAACGATGACTATCCGGATCTGTCGCGCACCTTTCTGTGCGGTCGCGCACATAATGTGAAAAGAAAAGTTCGATAGCGTACTTAGCCGTTCATCATCGACGCGTTATGTTCGCTGTCGCACATAACCCGGATGCTCGGTCTCTTTGTTACGCAGAGATGACTGAACATCTTGCTCACCTATCCCGACGTTTCGTATGACAGACGCAGCATTGGGCGAGCGTGCAGAGAGCACGCGGCCGGGAGGACGCAGTCCCGTCTCTCTATATATCTTTGGCTGTCTCTATATATCTTTGATTGGGGCACACATCGGTCAAAGCATGCGGCAAAAAATGATGCTCGAGCTGAAGCCCGATCCCCAAAAGTTGTACCGACATCTCAAGCGCATATTCGGTCACCGAGGCGCGATGCCTTCGTGCACTGGCGCACAGACGCGGAAAGAATTCGGTGGCGTTTTGGGTACAAAGACAAGTGGACCCGAACGTGACGCGACGATTTGAGTGGCAGGGCTTCCCGAATGAATAACGCGGGAATACGGGTAGCGATCTAGCTGGTGTCGCCTTCTCCAACCGCCAACGCAGGTTGGGAAGACGCGAATAAGCAATACGACACCGTAGATTCAGCAGAAAAGCAGGCTCTAAAATAAAAAAAGGACCCGGTCCGGGTCCTTTTTATTTTTGCGAGTTCAGGTTTTCCGGATCGGCGTTCAGCCTGTCCGGTTACCCTTGCTGTTACGGTCCGACGGCGTTTTGGTCAAGACTGACCGCTGTGCCTGCGAACAGTCTGCCGTTTATGGTTGCGCCAGTTTGCATCCCGATCGATGTTTGAGACAGGATGGTCCCCTTGAATTTCGAGGTCGTGTTGAGGCTCGCGGCAGCGAAGGTCGCCCAGTAAATGTTCTGCGGCAAGGCGCCGCCGGCGAGGATGATCTGCACGCCGGGACTAACCGTGAGGCCTTGCGCGATCTGAAAGATCCAGACATCGTTGGGGCCGCCTGTAAGCGTGAGATTCGACGCGATGAGAACGCCGGAGCTCCATTTGTAAGTAGCAGGGGCGAGATTGAGGCCGCTGATATTGCCGGCTCCAAGTTCCGTGTAGTCGGGTGCCCGACTGTTGGCATCGGTGTACGCGGTTCCGGCGTCGTTTACCGCGGTGGTCAACGCCGAAGAATCAATAAACGAACATGCCGCAATATTAGCGCCGCCAGCTGTTGCTACGTGTATCGGCGTCGCCGATGATCCCGTCACTTCCGGACAAGTCAAGCCAGTGACAAAAGTACCCGCTGCTGGGGACAAACCTACTTCACCGGTAATAGCTGAAGTCGGAACATCTGAAACTGCCGATTGCGCCAAAATTCTGAAATTGGCGGCCGACCCCATGATAACGGGTGCGGGACCCCGGCCCGCGCCGCCTACGCCTGTACCTTGACCAGGAGCATTCCCCGCTCTTGAGGAGGGAAACCCATTCCCGCCCCCACTCCCACTACCACTACTACCACACCCAGCTACGGCAACGGACAATAGCAATGCGGGAATCAACGGCATTAGCTTCGATAAGCTTCCGAATCTATTCATAGGTCACTCCTGATCATGGAATCCCGAAGGTCTCGGTGTGCGCCCAGGAAATTCCGGCCGCGGATCCCTACGTGCGGTGCCAGGGCGGCACCGTGCATATGCTGGAGACTATCACACTTCAGGGGGAG
Organism: Betaproteobacteria bacterium; assembly: GCA_025351455.1. GTDB lineage: Bacteria > Pseudomonadota > Gammaproteobacteria > Burkholderiales > JACQAP01 > JACQAP01. The sequence continues at coordinate 42,864 of JANXVW010000264.1, forward strand.
CCAGTCGGTACGCTAGCGCAAATCAGACTGAGACAAACGCTGGAATACCCGCCAGGTCCGCCCAGTCGCACGGTGATTATCTGGATTAAATGCGATCAGCATGTTATTCATTTATCCCGTAATTTCAAAAAATACGATTCGCAATTTGATCCAAAAGGAGGCGTCCTACAAATCGATTTTCGACTTGTTGACTTCTTGCATCGCACAAGCCATAAACGTGAAACGAATCAGCTTCCAGGCCCCTCCAAAAAAAACATGAACGAATCGCGAATCCTCTATTCCATCGTCCCGACCAACCCCGAAGCCCACTTGTTCGAAGTCCGCTGCACCGTCGACAATCCGGATCCACGGGGCCAAACGTTCTCCTTGCCGACGTGGATTCCGGGCAGCTACCTGATCCGTGAATTCGCCAAGCACGTCGTGCGCATCCGCGCGCACAGCGGCCGCAAGCTGCTGAGGCTGGTGAAACCGGACAAAAACACCTGGCAGGTCGAGCCGTTCGAAGGGCCTGTGACTCTGACGATGGAGGTCTACGCCTGGGATCTGTCAGTGCGTGGCGCGCATCTCGATACGACACACGCCTTCTTCAACGGTCCCGCCGTCTTTCTGCAAGTCGAAGGACGCGTGGACGAGCCGGTCGAAGTCGAGATCCTGCCGCCCAAAGGCGCGAAATACCGGAACTGGGGCGTGGCCACGGCGATGCGGCGCAAAGGCGCCAGGCCCTATCTGTTCGGCACCTATGAAGCGGCGGACTACGACGAACTGATCGACCATCCGGTCGAGATGGGCACGTTCGAGCTGGCGACGTTCAGGGCCGGCGGCGTGCAGCACGACATCGCGATCACCGGCCGGCATCGCGCCGACATGCGGCGGCTCACGAAAGACCTGAAGACGCTATGCGAAACCCAGATCGCATTCTTCGGCACTCCCGCGCCGATGGATCGTTACGTATTCCTGGTGACCGCGGTCGGTGACGGCTACGGCGGCCTGGAGCATCGCGCTTCGACGGCGCTGATCTGCGCGCGCAATGATTTGCCGCATGAAGGCATGGACAAGCCGAGCGGCGGCTATCGCACGTTTCTCGGCCTGGCCAGCCACGAGTATTTCCACACCTGGAACGTCAAGCGCATCAAGCCCGCCGCTTTTACCCCTTACGACCTCGATCGCGAGAATTACACGACGCTGTTGTGGGCCTTCGAGGGCTTCACCTCTTATTACGATGATCTGCTGCTCGTGCGTTCCGGGCTCATGCCGCGCGGCACTTACCTCGAAACCCTGGGCCGCAATATCACCACGCTTCTGCGCACCAGCGGCCGCAAGAAGCAGACGGTCGCGGAGTCGAGCTTCGATGCGTGGATCAAGTACTACCGCTCGGATGAAAACATGCCGAATGCCGGCGTCAGCTATTACGGCAAAGGCAGCCTGATCGGGTTGAGCCTCGACCTGATGATCCGCAACCAGACCGGCGGACGAAAATCGCTGGACGACGTGATGCGCGCATTGTGGAAACGCTACGGCATGACAGGAATCGGCGTCCCGGAAGATGGCATCGAAAAGATCGCCGAACAGGTGACCGGCGTGAAGCTCAAGCGCTTCTTCGACCAGGCGGTGCGCTCTACCGCAGACCTGCCGCTGCAGAAATTGCTGGATACGGTCGGCGTCGATATGGTGCTGAGGCCGGCGCGCTCAGGCGTGGATCGCCGTGAACGCAAGCCGACCCGCGCGGAACTCGCGGCCGATCGCGGTGTGGCGCTCGGCATTCGCACCGGCAGCGAAGGCGGGAACGTGCGCATCACGCACGTACTCGATGGCGGAACCGCCCAGCAGGCCGGGCTGTCTTCCGGCGACGTCGTCATTGCCATGGATGGACTGCGCGTCACGCTGGACAACTTCGAAACCCAGTTGTCGCGTTACAAGGCCGGCCAGATCATTACGCTGCACACGTTCCGTCGCGATGAACTCCATGTCGTGAACGTGACGTTGGCCGCCGCCAGGCCGGATGCCTGGTCGCTAACTGTCAACGACGATCCCGCCGGGGCCCGCAATCGCAAGCGCTGGCTTCATACGGATTAGGGCTTTCCACCCAATACAGATACCCTACGCGCGAAGCAAGTCGGAGTACCCTTTTAGGCACAGAGGGCACGGAGGACACGGAGAAGGGCAATGAAAGTGACGAACGGTATCAGTGGAAGGAAATATTGTGGCTGTAGCTATACTCACAATTGAAGCTAACCGTTGAGTCAGACATTTTCCAATTGTCCGTTAATATTCCACGGCTGCCTCAACCTCCGCCTATCGATCGTCCAGCATCTTTCCTTTGTTTTTCTCCGTATCCTCCGTGTCCTCTGTGCCTCCGTGTCGGGTGGAGGTATTAAAGGACTATTTCGGAGCGAAGGCGCGCGATGGTGGGCAGGAGGTTGAGGCCGGTGCGGGACTTGAGTTTTTGGGCGGCGGAGCGCAGGTCGTCAAGCGCGCGGCGAATCGGTGCGCCAATCTTTGCAATCACGACGGTATTGGCGTCGCACGGCGGCAATGCCACTACGCGATCGTCGAAGGCTTTGCGGATGGGATCGGCATTCGGTTTGTTCCGCGCACGGCTGAGCATGTTGGTCACCATCATGCCGCCGCCGGCAAGCCGCGCCCGGCACATGCGGTAAAACGGTGAAGTGTGCAGCCTGCCCGCGCTGCCATGGGCATCGAAGCCATCGACCAGGATGAGATCGAACCGGCGGCGCGTCGTTGCCATGTACTTGTACCCGTCCCCGATTTCGATATGCAGGCGCGCCGATTCTTCCGGTAATTCAAAAAACTGCCATGCGTTCAGGACCACCTCCGGATCGATCTCCACCACGTCGAGTTTTGCTTTCGGGAAGTAGCGATGCAGAAAGCGTGTGATCGACGCCGCGCCGAGCCCGACCTGCAGCACGCTGCGCGGCCATTCCTGACTCCGCGGCAAGAGCAACGGCACCATCATTTCGCGGGTGTAGTCGAGTTCGAGCGCCCAGGTGCGCGAGAGCCGCATCGCGCCCTGGATCCAATGCGGATCGAACTGCAAATAACGCACACCGCGTTCTTCGTTGATACGGATGGGCATGTGGGTGGCGGAATTAGAAAGGGCGGAATACTACCTAATACTTGCAACCATTACACCCGCACGGTTGGGTGTAGACAGGTATTTGATGAGGCTGCTGGCAGATGCCGATGCAGGCCCGGTAGCGAAGGCGGCGAAAAGGATATAAATTGAACGCAGTACAGCCCTGTCATCGCCCAAGGTCGCCTCACAAAAAAAGGAAGCGCGTCATGGACACTTTCACCCCGCTGAGCGAACCGCTGCTGCAACTCGAATTCGATACCTGGCGGCCCGCCCTCCAGCCGGATTTGAGCGCGCGATTCGCGCTCGCGCTGGAAAAGGGAAAAGTCCTGTGCCTCACGCAACTGCCCTTCCTGCTTGCCCCAAAGGAGCAGGAATTCCTTTCGCCCGAATGGCTCAGCGGCAAGCGCAAGAACATCAGTCTCGAAGGCAAAGGCGTGCGCGGTTTCAGCGGACCCCCCGACGCGGTGCTCCGCATGCACGCCATGATCAAGCGTTACTCGGAACAGGCCGTCGGTTTGGTGACGCGTCTGTTTCCCGGCTACACGGATCACATGAGGGTGGCGCGGGCGAGTTTCCGGCCCGGCGTTGTGGGGGAGTCGAAGACTTCCTGGAGAAAAGACGATTCGAGGCTGCACGTCGATGCGTTTCCGTCGCGACCGAATCGGGGCGAGCGCATTCTTCGCGTCTTCACCAACGTCAACCACCAGGGCATTCCCCGCGTCTGGCGCGTGGGCCAACCGTTCGAAAGCGCGGCCGGTCACTTTCTGCCCGACATTGCGCGGCCGTTGCCGGGCTCTGCGAAGCTGCTGCATGCATTGAAAATCACCAAGAGCGAGCGTAGCGAATACGACCACATCATGCTGCATCTGCATGACCGCATGAAGGCCGACGCGGATTACCAGAAGAACGCGCCCCAGCAGGAAATCCGCATCCAGCCCGGCACGACCTGGATCTGTTTTTCAGACCAGGTCCTGCATGCAGCGATGTCCGGCCAGTACATGTTCGAACAGACCCTTCACCTGCCGGTCGCCGCGCAATATCACCCGGAGTGGTCGCCCCTGCGGGTGCTCGAAAAGCTGCGCGCCACTCGTCTCACGGCCGGCTAGTCTGCGTCGATCTCCAATCAACGCCTTCAGGAACTTTTTTTGCCGTCGATCATGAGCCAGGCACCCAGCGCGCTTAGTAATGCCAGTGCGGCGCTCAGCAGCATGATCCAGCGGAAACCGGCCACGTAGGCTTCGCCGATCGCGCGCCTTACCATTGCTGCGCTCGCGCCATCGAGGTTGGCGGGAAGCGCGGCGCCGGCGAGCTTGTCGCGCTGACCCTCGAGGAACGCCGCAACCTCGCGCGAAACATCCATCGCCAGGAGCTTCGTCGTCAGGCTGGAATCGAATACCCAGGCCATGACCATGCCGAAGACGGCAATGGCCAGCAGGGCGGCGGTCCTGGACACGGCGTTGTTCACCCCGGACGCAATGCCCGCCAGGTCCTGACCTATCGAATTCATCACCGTCGTCGTCAGGGGTGCGACGGTAACCGCCATCCCGAAGCCGAGCACGACGACCGCCGGAAAAAATGTCAGCCAATAGCTGCCACCGATGCCGGGCCAGGCGAACAACGCGAAGCCGCAGGCGGCTATGGCCGGACCCGCCACGAGCGGCAGTTTCGCGCCCACCTGATCGACCAGTTTTCCAGACCAGCGCGACAGGAAGAACAGGATCAAGATGAACGGCAAAAGCGCCGCCCCGGCGGCGGTCGCGGAATATTCCTGGACCTGGATCAGGTTCAGCGGAAAAAAGAACAGGCCGCCGCCGAGCGCCGCATACAGCCAGAGGGTCAGCAAATTGGCGCCCGCGAAATTGCGGTTCCTGAACAACGACAATGGCACCATGGGCGCGCGTGCGCGTTGCTCCGCCACTGCGAACAACGCCATCGCCGCAATGCCGGTCAGCAGTGCCGCGAGAACCGCGGCGGAATTCCAGTGCCGGGCCGGCGCTTCAATGAATGCGTACACGATGCCGCCGAGTCCGACCGTCGCGAGCAGCGATCCCCAGCCGTCGAGAGTCCGGGTCGCGGCGCTGCGGGTCTCGGGAACATGACGCCATCCGATCGCCAGCACGACTGCGGCCAGCGGCACGTTGATGAGAAACGCCCACTTCCAGGAATAATGGTCCACCAGGAATCCTCCGATGACGGGACCGCCCGCCGCCGCGATGCCGCTGAAGCCGGACCAGGTACCGATGGCGCGGCCGCGTTCGTTTTCCGGAAAAGAGGCGCTGATGAGCGCCAGGCTGCCCGGTACCAGCAGCGCGCCGCCGATGCCCTGTAGCGCCCGCGCGAATATCAGCATGTGCACGTCGCGGGACAGCGCACAGCCGGTGGACGCCGCGGCGAACAAGGCAATGCCGATCAGGAAAACATTGCGCCGCCCGAAGTGATCGCCGAGCGCGCCGCCCACCAGCAACAGCGAGGCGAGGAACAAGGCGTAGGACTCGACCACCCATTGCATTTCGGCTGCCGTCGCCTGCAAATCGCGCTGGATGGCGGGCAGCGCGACATTCACGACCGTACCGTCGATGAATGCCATGCCCGAGCCGATGATTGTCGCGACCAGCACCCAGCGCTTCACCGATGGCGCATGTGACACCGCCGTATCCCCGTGCCGGATTGCGGCGTCGTCGCAAGGCGATTTGCCGATCTGGGTCATTTCGTTTTAGTTCCGTTTGCGCCCGTTTCGTTCAGGATGCCCGACCATGCGGAATCCTGTCACGGACGGTCCGTCAGTTTTGGCACCGCTGACGGGCACCTCCTGCGATAGCCGGATTCTCGTCAGGTTACCGTGCGCTTGATTGTATTTGACCTACTCGTCTGCGAGGCGATAGATTCATGGCTGAACAATCGTGAGGTAGTCCCTTCCCGGCAAAAACAGGAGGCATCGATGCGTACGCTGACCAAGGCAGTAGTGACCACCATCCTTCCCGTCAAGGACATGGACCGGGCTCGTGATTTTTACGAGAAGAAGCTCGGGCTCGAACCTCGGGGATTCGCGGCTGACGGGAATTATGTATTTGCCTGCGGGGGCGAAGCCCAGATCGCACTCATCACCAAGCCCGAAGGCACCAAGGCCGAGCACACGGCACTGAGCTTCGAAGTCCAGGGCATCGAGCGTGTCATCTCGGACCTGAAGGCCGAGGGCATCGTGTTTGAAGACTACGATTTCCCCAACCTCAGGACCGTCGACCATGTGTGCGTCCTCGGCTCGGAGAAGGCAGCCTGGTTCAAGGACAGCGAAGGCAATTACCTGTGCGTACACGAGGGCCCGCACTGATCCATGTCGAACAGGAAACTCGAACGAGCCGTGCAATTTTC
>JANXVW010000273.1 GCA_025351455.1 Betaproteobacteria bacterium
CTCGCTTAGCAGCTCGACGTACGGCGCATACGCGAACACGCGGTTGCGCTTGAAACCGGTGAGCTCATTGACGATGCGTTGCTTTTTCATCCGATCGAGAGCGCCGCACTCCGCCCGCCCGCCCGCACAAGGCCTACCGTCTCGGCCTTGAACTCACGCGTGTGGACACGTCGGATTCGCTTCGTCTCGCTGCTCGACATATGGCACCTTTTCTACGCCCATTTTACTGAGCGGTGGTGTCCACCAAATCGGGGCAACTCCAACTCAGATGCGTGACAAGATCGGGCGCGACGCTATTTCAAGGAGGAGATTTATGAACCGGAACGCTTGGTACATCGTTGCTGCGCTGGCGGTATCGCACGCAGCATGCAGCAACAACAGTGAGGGGCCGATGATCACCGTGGCGGCGGCACGAACTGCCGATTGTCCGGCGAATTCCAACTTCAAGTGCTCGGATACTTCATTTTGGGCCACCATCTCGCAGAACAAGTTTGGAACTGCAGCATTCCCAATCGACAAGGATGGTTGCATGTTGCGGCAGTGCTTTGCAGATGGTGACTGCGCGGCGGCCGAGATTTGCTTCAAGCCGGAGTGTTACGGCTCAAATTGGCAGTGCAGTGAGAAAGCCTCGAACGGTCAAAAGATCTGCGAATGCACCGATGATCCGTCATGCGCTGGCTCCTACTGCAAGGCTAAGTGACCCCCACCGTGATGTAGTGACCGTTGCCGCCTTGCAGAGTGTTCCAGGCGGGCCCGCCTGATCTCGGGATCAGGAATCGATCGATCGATCCCCCCCGCCTTCATCGCGCAGGCGCCGCGCCTGCGCCGGGCCGTCTGACATACGAACTCGAGGACGGACAGGGCAGGGTAAGCCTTGAACTCAGAATGGGATCTTCTCCATGACTGGTAGAAGACGAACGACGTTGTGCTTTTGCGTTTTGCTGTATCGCTGCATGATGGTTCTCAAATGTCGAAGACATTCAACCCGGGCGTTTTTCGCAGCTTTGTGTCTGCCGTGACCAGCGTAAGCTCATAGACCTGTGCGGTCGCGGCGATGAATCGGTCCGCCGGATCGTTGTGCGGCACCTCGACGCGGCGGCTCTGCGCTGCCACATGCCTATTGAGGACGGCTTCCTGCAGATCGCCTACGACCTGGTCGACCCACTTGAATGGATCGCCTTTGACGGAGATGCGCCCTCGCTGGATGAGCTGCAACATCTCCCAGATGCTCACGGGCGAGAACCACATCTCATTTTTTCCATCCTCGAGGGCCTCAGCCGCGCGCGAGGGCACCTTCTCGGGCTCCAGTTGGGACCAGACGAGAATTTGCGTATCGAGGAGAAGTTTCACTTGTTCGCTTCATCCCAGTCTTCGAGGCAGCCGCATTCGAATTCCTCGGCCGACATCACGGGCTCGGTGATGTCGCCAATGATCAGTGCCGTTCCCCGCAGCCGCCCAAGAAAGCCCCGGCGCGGCTGCTCTGGTACATGGGGCGGTACCACCTCGGCTATGGGCTGCCCGTGTTTGGTGATGAGGACGGCTTGGCCCGTCTTGCGAACGCGCTCGAGCACCGAAAGGCAGGTGGCCTTGAACTCAGAGATGGGGATCTTTTCCATTACCGGTTCAAGATACCAAAAAATCGGACTATAGTCGATTTGGGTGGTCATAAGAGCGGGCTTTCGCGCTTTCTTGGCATGAGCACAGACCGCATTACTGTGTTACTGCTGTACTGCATAGCTGTTAAGTCATATTGTGGCCGACTGCCTTAGCGACAATTCACGCCACGTCGCTATCCGTGAGATGCCGTTCGGGAAGCATCCTCTGGTGGAGGATGCGAAGCACGCGGACATCTCCCCCCTGCCGGCGGAAGAACACCACGTGCTTTCCAACCTCGTGGCGCAGGCAGCCAGGTAAGATCTCGTCGCACGCCCGCCCGATCGTAACCGTTCAGGGGTGGGGTTGAGCGGAGGATCGCCGCGTGCGAATCGTCTTGCATGACGACGAAAACTACCGAAGACCTCCAAGATCAAATCGAGCGGCTGGTGCGCGAACACCTGA
>JANXVW010000308.1 GCA_025351455.1 Betaproteobacteria bacterium
CGTGCCCCCGACCGTCAGCCCGTCAATGCGCAACGTCGGCTGACCGACGCCGACGGGGACACTCTGGCCTTCCTTGCCGCAGGTGCCCACGCCCGAGTCGAGGCTCATGTCATTGCCGATCATGGAAACATGCGTCAGCGCGTCCGGTCCGTTGCCGATGAGCGTCGCGCCCTTGACCGGGTAGGTGATCTTCCCGTTTTCGATCATGTAGGCCTCGGCCGCGGAGAATACGAACTTGCCGCTGACGATATCGACCTGCCCGCCGCCGAAATTGGCGGCGAATAAACCGTTCTTGACCGAACCGATGATCTCGGCCGGATCCTTGTCGCCATTGAGCATGTAGGTGTTGGTCATGCGCGGCATCGGCACGTGCGCATAGGATTCTCGCCGCCCGTTGCCGGTGGGGGCCATGCCCATCAGGCGCGCGTTCAGGGTGTCCTGGATATAGCCGCGCAGGATGCCATCCTCGATCAGCACGTTGCGCTGTGTCGGATTGCCTTCGTCGTCCACGTTCAGCGAACCGCGGCGCTTGGAAATGGTGCCGTCATCGACCACCGTCACGCCCGGCGCGGCGACGCGCTGTCCAATGCGGCCGGAAAAAGCGGAGCTGCCCTTGCGGTTGAAATCGCCTTCCAGCCCATGGCCGATGGCTTCGTGCAACAGGATGCCGGGCCAACCCGGTCCGAGTACCACGGTCATCGTGCCGGCCGGCGCAGGTCGCGCCGCCAGATTGACCACCGCCTGGTGCACTGCCTTGGCCGCATAATCGCGCAGGACTTCGTCCGTGAAATAAGCGTAGTCGAAACGCCCGCCGCCGCCCGCACTGCCCTGCTCGCGGCGCCCGTCCTGCTCGACGATGACCTGCACCGACAGCCTGACCAGCGGGCGCACGTCCGCGGCCATCATGCCGTCGGAACGCGCGATCAGGACGACTTCGTATTCCCCCGCGAGCGACGCCATGACCTGCGAAATACGCGGATCGATATCACGGGCATAGCGTTCGAGCTTCTCGAGCAATTTCACTTTATCCCCATCCGCCAGGCTCGCCAGCGGATCCTGCGGCAGATACAGTTCGCGGCCGCGCGTACGGCTCACCACCTGCGTCGCACCCTGTTCACCGCGACGGGCGATCGCACGCGTGGCCTGTGCGGCGGATTCCAGCGCGGGCATGCTGATATCGACGGAATAAGCGAAGGCGGTTTTTTCCCCACTGACCGCACGCACGCCCACCCCCTGGTCGATGTTGAAACTGCCCGACTTCACCATGCCTTCTTCCAGGCTCCAGCCCTCCGAGCGCGAATACTGGAAATACAAGTCGGCGTAATCGACCTTGTGGGTCATGATCTGGCCGAAGACGCGATCGATGCCGCCGGCGTCAAGGCCGTAGGGCGCGAGCAATGTGCGGTCCGCCGTGGCGAAGAGCAGTTCGTGGCTGTTTGTGGGATCGTTGGGCAAGTTCACTCCTCGTTTCTTCTTCGTGACTATCGTGACTATCGTGAATGCGTGACTATCGTATCTTGGGACTATTTCCCGCTTTTACCAGTCACGACAGTCACGTAGTCACGATAGTCAAGGCTTTTCAAATCCTATGAATCACCCTGTGCGTCAGCGCCGGCAGGCTCTTGCGCAAGCTGGCCTGATAGGCCGGATTGACGGAGGCGATCACGACGCCCGAGCCGCGCGGCAGGCGATCGAGCACGGTGCCCCAGGGGTCGACCACCATCGAATCGCCATGGGTCTCGCGCCCGCTCAGGTGATAGCCGCCCTGCGCCGGCGCAAGAACGTACGCCAGGTTTTCGATCGCACGCGCACGCACCAGCGGTTCCCAATGCGCGCGGCCGGTAGTTTCGGTAAACGCCGAAGGCACAACGATGATGTCCACATCCTTCATGGCGCGGTACAACTCCGGAAAGCGCAGGTCGTAGCAAACCGACAATCCGATGCGCCCGAACGGCGAATCCGCCACCTTGACGTGCTTGCCCGCCTCGAGCGTCCCCTCTTCTGCGAACCGCTCCGTGCCGAGGTTGAGGTCGAACAGGTGAATCTTGTCATACCGCGCGACCAGCTTGCCGTTGTCGTCGTACAACTGGCAGGAATTGTAAACCTTGCCTTCGCTGGGGGTGGCCATCGGCACGGAGCAACCCACCAGCCAGATCTTGTGTTTCTTTGCTGTATCCGACAAAAAGCGCTGGATCGGGCCGTCGCCGTCTTTCTCGCGGACCTTGACCTTGTCGCCGGGGCGCATGCCCATGATCGCGAAGTACTCCGGCAGCGCGACCAGTCGTGCGCCCTGCTGCGCCGCTATCTCGATGAGCCGGCCGGCCTCGTTCAGGTTGGCCGCGACGTTCGGACCGGAAGCCATTTGCACCCCGGCAATGCGAAACACCTGTGTTTTCGCCTGCCCCTTCACCTGGGTGGTTACCGGTGCAGCGTGTTCGCGTGCGCCGCGCAGCTTTGCGCGGCCAAATCCTGATTTGGTGGTGGGGGCCATGCCGGTTCGGGAAGGTCGGTTTCAGTCCAAGCGAGGACGGATTGTAACCTCGCCCGTTCGCATTGCTATCGTCCTTTTTCGCGCTCTTTGGCGGGCGCCTTTGATATCCGCGCGATCACCGGCTCGGCCCAGGTTCCGGCGATCGAATAGTCGAAGGACGCGATCTGGCTGAACGGATCCTTCAACGCCTTCTGCGCGATCAACGCGGCAATGCCGATCGCCGGATTGATGATGGCGCCGGCGATCGCGATGCTTTCCGACAATGACGGCGTGACGCGCACGATGAGGTCCTGCGTCTCACGCGCGAGATCGACTTGACCGTGCATGGCCACATGCGCGGCGGAACCGCTCATCAGGAATTTCTTCGTATCGGCCACGCCCTGCGTGATGTTCAGGTCCGCGGAAATGCGGTCGAAACTGAACCCCTTGCTGAATACATCGCGAAAATCCAGCGTGACCCGCCTGGGCAGCGCCTGCAGGCTCAGGATGCCGAGCAGTTTGGCTACGCCCGGTTCGATCTGGCGAAAACGGCCGTCCTTTGCCGTCAGTTTCAACTGTCCCGACAGGGAGGGAATATCGAGGCGGGTGGGATTTCCGCTCCAGGCAAGCGGCCCTTCGAGCGTCGCCGCGCCGCCCTTGATGCTGTCCGGCCAGCCCAGCCGCGCGAAGAATTTGCCGACGTCGGAAACATCGAGCCTGACCGTCACGTCAGTGCGCGAGGTCACCGCAATTGTCCAGCGTCCGGTCATCGACAGATTGCTGTCCGGATTGGCGATTTCCAGCTTCTGCAGATGCCAGCCGGAGGCTTCCGGTTGCGCCTGCACCGCCAGCCGGCCCAGATCCTTGCCTTCATAGTTAAAGCTGTCGGCTACCAGGTCCACCGAAGGCAGGCGCTGATCGGTCCCGCCGCCAGGATTGCCGGCCTGGATTTCCGTCATGACCGGCGGCAGCACGAACTTCGACAAGCGCGCCGCAAGCTGCCCATCGCCCACGGACCCCCAGGTTATCTGGCCAGCGACCTCGCGGCCAACCAGCTCGACCCGCCACCCTGCGTCCTGCCGGATCGCCTGCACGTTGAGATCGTGAAAGCGCCGGCGATTGAAATCGAGAATGCCGATCTGAAGGTCCACGCCCGCAAGACCGGGCTGCGCATCGCCGGTGCCGCCCGACACCAACGCGCGCCACACATCCGCATCCACCTGGTCGAGGTTGCCGCGTACCCACAGGCCGTCCTCCGCCGGCAGCGTTGCCGGGCTGCCGAGGCTGACCATGCCGCGGCCCACCCCGCCCGTCGCCCCGGCATCGAGCAGCAGTTGGGCGGAAGCGACCTTGCCAAGATTGACTGCGACCAGGCGCTGGCGACCCGGCCGTTCGCGCAATTCGATACGCAGCGGCAGGCTGGCATCGGCTGCCTTGGCAAACGGCGCGGGCAGCGTTGATTTGACGCCCACCAGATTTGAGTCGAAACGCATGGTGGAAATCTTGTTGCGCACACCGAGCGTACCCTTCCACGTCGCCTCGCCGTCCAGGAAAGCCAACACCGGGTGCTTCCATGCCGTTCGCACCCGGTCCACGTTCAGCGTTCCGGCAACATTTGCCGTGATGCCGCCATCCGCCTGACTGGCGGCCTCGAAGGACAACGGTTCGCCGAACATCAGCGCACGCCCGTCCCTGACGCTGAAGTTGCGCTCGGTAAACGCGATGCGTGCGCCGAAATGCTCGAAAACCGGCAGGCGCGGGTCGAGCGTCACCTGGTTGTTCTGCATCGTCAACTCGCCCTTGATCGCGGAATCCTTGATCTGGTGCAGCGGCAGGTCGAGATCTATGTCGAGCCTCGCATCGCCGACCGCTTTCAGTTCATCGGTAAAGCTCCTGATGTGGCTCGCCACCGGCGTGACATCCGTGTAGCGCAGGAAATCCGTGGTCGGGCCTTTTATCACGCCCTTGATGCGCAGATGTTCTTCGTGCCTGCCCAATTCGGCGATCGACGCCTGCAGACCGGACAACTGCAAGCCAAGGATGGCGCCGGAGTCGCTGCGCACTTCCACGTTGTCGCCCCGGAAAACGGCTTCGCCATTGATGCCTGACACCGGCGGCCAGCCGTTTGCATAGTCGATGGCCACCCCGCTGACTTTGGTAACGACTTCGAAAAGACCTTTCTTGTCGCCGGAAAATGGAAAATCCTTCAGCGGGCCTTTCAGGCGAAAGCGCGTGTCGCGCGATTCTCCGGCCAGAAGCGCGCGCTTGAGCCAGGCCTGCGTGACCGGCGCCGTCACCGGCAGATAGCGCCAGATCTGGTGCGCGTCCGCACGCACCAGCATGCCGCGCAGGTCCACGCTGCCGGGGCCTTCGGCGGCGGCGCGATAAGTGCCGGACACGCTGCCGGCCAGGTGCTCGTTGGTAAAGCTGGCGTTTTTCAGGGTTACAACGACCCTCCCCTCGCGGAAAGTCCACGCCGCGTTGAGCGTAAGGAAGTCCAGCGGCACCGGCTCGACAAATACTTTCGGCAACTCGAAGGCGCCACTGGTTGCCGTGAGCGATAGCGCGCCGCCGCGCTCGTTCGCATCGACCTGGCCGCTAACGCCGCGAAAGCCCGGCAGCGCGCCGTCCGGTTGCGAGGACAAGCCGGCAAATTGCGCCTTCGCCACATAAGGCTGGCCCGACCCCCACTCACCCTCCCAGGAGAAAGTCGCATCTTCCAATTTCCCGGCAGGCGTGGCCCGCGCCAGGCGGCCGCGTATTGAGGCATCGAGCGGCAGGAACTCAGCGAGCTGCGCCAGGGGTGCCAGATCGAGATCCGCCAGGTGCAGCGCGGCATGGCGCGGCCGGCCCGCCGGCGCGGTCTGCACGAAGCTGATTTGCGTCGGCCTGAGCTTTAATCCCGCGGCCGTCGTGAATCCGAATGAAGTCGCAGAAAATTCAGTGCGATCGTCGCGCTGCGCCCAGGTTAACCTGCCGTGCACTTCGGACAGGGCAAGGTCGGGAAGATCGGGTGCCAGCCGGGTTTGCACATTGACCAGACCGAGGTCGGCCGTTGCCGACCCGACACGGGTGCCGTCCAGTTCGAGCCACAGACGCAGCGAGCCCAGGCCGCTGGCCAGTGGCAGCGGGGACGGTACCCACAACTGCACGAGTGCGAGGTCGGCATAGCCGATTTCGGCATACAGCTTGCCGTTCCACGACTGCAATTCACTAATGTTTCGTCCGCGAAATTCGCCGCTCACGGACAGCGGAGAGGCAATCTGCGCGGGCGGGACCGCCGTGAGTCCGAATCGGTGGATCGGACCGTCGCGGTCGAGCCGGAAATTGACTTTGTCGAGTTGCAGCCTGGGGGCATTGCGCATTTCGTCGAGCCAGGTGATGGCGGCATTGCGCACGAGCACCTGGCGTTGTTCGAGCAACCAGTCGCCAAAACTGCCGCCCGCGCCGCCCTGAGATTGCATGGCAATGCCTGCAACCCGGATGACACCGGCGCCATCGCGTTTGACCTCGAGCGTTGGCCCATAGACTGCAAGCGAATCGAAACGCCATTCCGCGGACAGCAGCGAGCGCCAGGACAGGACGGTTTCCACCCGGTCCAGCGCCAGTGCGGGCTGGCCGTCGTTGCCCAACACCTTGACGTCCACGAGGTTCAGTTCCGGCCGGTAGCCCTGCCAGCTGCCGGTGATCGATCCGATGGTGACGCGCTGTCCGGCTGCGCGCGTGATGGCCTGAGCGATCGGCTCGCGGTAGTTGTCGATGTGGGGCAGCACCATGTAGCGCAACCCGATCACGAGCGCGAAAGAAACCAGGCCCGCGGTCAGGACGGCAAAGGTCGCGATGCGATAGGCCCAAAGCGAACCGTGCTTGAGAAAGCTGAAGCAGTATTTTAGAAACACTTGGTCCTGGTCAACGGCGCGCTATCGAGGCCATGGAAGGAAACGCTGTTCGGTTAAGATACGCGAAGGCCGATAAGATTCGCCGGACGTCGACAGTATTTGCACAAGCCGCCCGGTGGCCCCATTGCCACATTTGCCGCGACAGGGTGACGCTTCCTCCGGGGCAGCGCTGCCAATCGAAGCATGGTCATTCTAAACCAACGACGCATGTCCTCCGCCGCTTCCACGCCAAAAATTCCCTCGCCGTCCCTCGACCGCGCCGCGCGCTTGTCGCGCTATGTGCGCGACCTGCTGTCCGCGGAACCGGCGCTCGCAACGGCAGTCGCGCTGGATGCCCCGCTCGACCGCGCCTGGATGCGCGCGCAGATCGAGGGCCGGGACTCTGACGATGCGATGCTGAACACTGCGCTGCGCCGCCTGCGCAAGACCGTGATGCTAGCCTTGATCGCCCGCGACCTCGACGGCCGCGCCGACCTGGCTGAAGTCGTCAGCACCGTTACGGCCCTTGCCGAGGAAACGGTGAATGTGGCAGCGGCATGCCATGCCCGCTGGCTGGCAAAGGAATTCGGCAATCCGCTCGGTGCGGCCCTGGGAACCGGCCAGCAGCTGCAAGTCATTGCAATGGGCAAGCTGGGCGGCGGCGAACTCAACGTATCTTCGGACATCGATGTCGTGTTCGCCTATCCCGAAGACGGCGAAACCGACGGGCCGAGGCGCGTTAGCAACCACGAGTTCTTCATTCGGCTCGCGCGCAGGGTCATTGCCGCGATCGCCGAAGTGACGGCGGACGGGTTCGTGTTCCGCGTGGACACGCGATTGCGCCCCTACGGCGACAGCGGACCGCTCGCGGTCAGTTTCGACATGCTGGAGGAATACTTCGTCACCCAGGGACGCGAATGGGAACGCTATGCCTGGGTCAAGGCGCGGCTGGTGAGTGGACAGGCCGCCACGCAACTGGATGCCGTCGTGACGCCGTTCGTATACCGGCGCCACCTCGACTACAGCGCCATCGCGAGCCTGCGCAGCCTGCACGCGCAGATTCGCCAGGAGGTGCAAAAGCGCGAGATCGCCGACAACATCAAGCTCGGCCCGGGCGGCATCCGCGAGATCGAGTTCCTGGTGCAGGTATTCCAGATCATCCGCGGCGGGCGCGAACCGGCTTTCCGGGTTCGCCCCACGCTGAAGGCGCTGGCGCTGCTCGGCGAAAAGCACATCCTGCCGGCGGTAGCCGTCGATGAATTGCGCGCCGCCTACGTCTACCTGCGCAATCTCGAACACCGTTTGCAATACATGGACGACCAGCAGACGCAAATGCTGCCGCGTGCGGATGACGATCGCGCGCTGGTTGCGCAAATGATGGGCTGCGCGGATTACGCCGCGCTAAGACGCGACCTGGACGCGCACCGCGCCGTCGTGTCGCGGCATTTCGAGGCGATATTCGCCGGTGTGCGCGAAAGCGGCCCCTCGCAGGACCACTCGGGTCTCTGGCTTCAATCGCTGTCGCAAGAAGATGCGCTCGCGCGCCTGGTCGGCATGGGCTTCAGCGACCCGCAGCACATTTACTCGCGGTTCATGGAAATACGGGGCAGCGCACGCTATCGCCGCATGGCGGCGTCCAGTCAGGCGCTGCTCGACCGGCTGATTCCCCAACTACTCGAAACTGCGCGCGCGCTGCCGAATCCGGACGTGACTTTCGAGCGCACGCTGAACGTTGTGGACAGCATCGGCCGGCGCGAAGCCTATCTCGCCCTGCTGCTCGAATATCCGAATGCGGCTGCGCGCCTGGCGCGCCTGGCTTCGGCCAGTCCATGGGCCGCCGACTATCTTGCGCAGCATCCCGTGCTGCTCGATGAACTGATCAATCCGCAGGAGGGCGGCGACACGCCGGACTGGCCGCGCCTGCGCCAGGTGCTGCGCGAGAATCTCGACGAGCACGATGGCAATGTCGAACGCCAGATGGACATCCTGCGCCACTTCAAGCAGACGCAGACCTTGCGCCTGCTGGCACTCGATCTCGCCGGCTCGCTGTCGCTCGAAACGCTGTCCGATCACCTGAGCGACCTCGCCGGCAACGTGCTGGCGGAAGTCCTGCGGCTGGCATGGGCCGCATTGCGCATCCGCCACCGCGAGCGACCGCAATTTGCCATCGCTGGCTACGGCAAGCTCGGCGGCAAGGAACTCGGCTACTCCTCCGACCTCGATATTATTTTTCTTTACGCGGACGAAGACCAGGCCGCGCCGGAGACCTACGGGCGCCTGGCACAACGGATCAATACCTGGCTTGCCAGCGCGACTTCGGCCGGCGTGCTCTACGAAACCGACCTGAGGTTGCGGCCCAACGGCGCGGCGGGATTGCTGGTGAGCCAGCTTGATGCCTTCCGCGAATACCAGTTCGACAAGGCCTGGGTGTGGGAACACCAGGCGCTCACGCGCGCCCGCTTCGTCGCCGGTGACACGCAAATCGGCGCGGATTTCGAACGCATCCGTACCGCTGTGCTGTGCCGACCGCGCGACCTCGTCGCGCTGAAGAGCGAAATCCTGTCCATGCGCGACAAGATGCGCGATGCGCATCCGAATGCCAGCGGTCTGTTCGATCTCAAGCATGATCGCGGCGGCATCATCGACGTCGAATTCGCCGTGCAATTCCTGGTATTGGGCCATGCGCACCGGCACTCGCAACTGACCGGCAACATCGGCAACCTGGCGCTCCTCAAACTTGCCACCCGCCTGGGATTACTGCCGCACGACGTTGCGGAAGGCGCGCATGCCGCCTATCGGGAATTGCGCAAGCTGCAGCATGCGATGCGGCTCCAGGGCGAGCGTTACGCGCGCGTCGAACCCGCCATTGTGGCCGGGCATGCGAAAGCGGTGCTGGAACTCTGGGAGCGGGTATTCGGCGACGCCGCGGGGGCGCCGGTTCAGCCGGAGAAAAGCTTACCGGACAGGCGGTAAGTGGTCGTATTGCCCTTGCCCTTGATTTCGATGTCCTTCGGCGCATCGCAGGAATAGCGATGCCCGAGTCGGCGGAACGTCGTCTTGTCCACCAGGATTGAACCCGCCTCCGCCTCCGAAGTCAGCCGGCTGGCGAGATTGACCGTGTCACCCCATAGGTCATAGATGAATCGCGTGGCGCCGATGACACCGGCGATGGCCGGTCCGGTCGCGATGCCGATGTGGAGCTGCACGCCCAGGCGGCGCAACTGCGGATCGGATCGGGTCAGTTCGATCATCTCCAGCGCCATGTCCGCCACGTGATCCGCATAGTTGAGCCGGTTTTCCGTCAGGCCCCCGACCACCATGTAGGCATCGCCGATGGTCTTGATCTTGTCGAGCCCGTGCTGCTCGGAGAGCCGGTCGAAGCGCGTGAAAACTTCGTCGAGGAACGACACCACCTGGTTAGGCGTGAGTTCCTCGGCCAGGCTGGTGAAGTTCACCACATCGGCAAACATCACGGACACGTCGGCGAATCCGTCGGCGATGGTGCCTGGTTGATGCTTCAGGCGCTCGGCCACGTGTGCCGGCAGGATGCTGAGCAGCAGTTTCTCGGATTTTTCGCGCTCGATGCGCACCAGGTCGTGCTGCTCGGCCAGTTTCCCCTCAAAGCGGTCGCGCTCCTGCACGAAATGCCTCAGCAGCAGGTAGACCATGGTGGAGATGATGGTGAAGTTCATGACGAAGAACACCGCCACCGTTTTCATCGGAATGCCGGATTCCTGCCCCTGGGCGAGATAGAAATCGAATACGCCGGACAGGATGGTGAGCACGACGTAGGCGATGAACCATGGGATCGACTCGCGCGGCCCATAGCAGATCATGGCCCCCACCGGGGCGAGCAGTGCCAGCAGCGCGATTCCGGAAGAACTCACGAAACTGCCGATCGACCACTGGATGACGAAGGGAAAGAACAGGAACAGCGAAAGCTGGGCCACCCGAAAAAAATCAAAATTGCGGGTGCGCAGGTAGATCAAGATGACTGCGGCGGAGGCGATCTGGAAGCCCAGCGGAACCGAGGTCGGGAGTTTCAGCCCCATCCACCAGTAGATCATCAGCCAGAGGATGGCGGCGAGGTTCATCAGGCCGCTGGCGAACATCAGCAGGGTCTTGCGCAGCCTGACTTCGTCGCTGTCGGTTGCGTCGATCGCGGCCGCGCCGAGGCGGGCGATCAGGCCGCGTACGGGAATAACCGCGCGAGTGGACGATTCAGCCATGAATGCGGGATGTCAAGGACTTCGGGGGTTGAAAGCGTTGTTGTTTTTAGGCGCGACCGTTCTGCACCCAAGGCGTATAAGGGTAATGCATGCGGTCGCTTGCCGGCAAGGCGAGCATGCGTTGCGTGATGGCAACCTCATAAAAATTCCCCGCCTGCGCTAGAATTACGGCTTTTTCAAGGGGTAGAGAAACATGTCGATGGCCGACCGCGACGGGGTGATCTGGTACGACGGCAAAATGGTGCCGTGGCGGGACGCCAATACGCACGTACTTACGCACTCGCTGCACTACGGACTCGCGGTATTCGAGGGATTGCGCGCGTACAAGACCGACAAGGGCACTGCGATCTTCCGGTTGAAGGAACATACCGAGCGCATGTTCAATTCGGCGCACATCTACATGATGAAGATTCCCTACGACCGGGAAACGCTGATGGACGCGCAAAAGGAAGTGGTGCGCGCCAACAAGCTAGACTCCTGTTACGTGCGGCCGATAGCGTTCTACGGGTCCGAAAAAATGGGTGTTTCCCCCAAGGGTGCCAAGGTGCATGTCGCCATCGCCGCCTGGCCGTGGGGCGCCTACCTCGGTACCGAAGGCCTGGAAAAAGGCATCCGGGTCAAGACGTCATCGTATGCGCGCCACCATGTCAACGTGTCCATGTGCCGTGCGAAGTATTCCGGCACCTATGCCAATTCCATCCTCGCCAACATGGAGGCGACCGAACACGGCTACGACGAAGGCCTGTTGCTGGACGTCGACGGATTCGTAGCCGAAGGCGCGGGTGAGAACCTGTTCATGATCAAGAATAACCGGATCGTCGAGCCGGAGCTCAATTCCGCGCTGATCGGCATCACCCGCGACTCGGTAATCCAGCTCGCCGGCGACATCGGCTATACGGTCGATGCCAAGCGCATCACGCGCGACGACCTGTACATCGCCGACGAGGTGTTTTTCACCGGCACCGCGGCTGAAGTCACGCCGATCCGGGAAGTCGACGGTCGCACCGTCGGCACAGGCAAGCGCGGTCCGCTGACC
>JANXVW010000312.1 GCA_025351455.1 Betaproteobacteria bacterium
CCGGATTTTCTGATCATCGATGGCGGAGAAGGGGGCAGCGGCGCCACGCCGCAAGCGCTTGCCGATCATATGAGCCTGCCGATCGCCGAAGGTTTGCCGAGGGTCGTGGACGCATTGATTGAATCCGGGCTGAAACAGCGCATTCGGGTCGTGGCGGCCGGCAAACTGGTGACGTCCGCAAAGGCGGCGTGGGCATTGTGCGCCGGGGCGGATTTCATCAATACAGCGCGCGGTTTCATGTTCGCCCTGGGCTGCATCCAGGCATTGCGCTGCCACACGAATACCTGTCCGACCGGGATAACCACGCACAACAAACGGCTGCAGCGCGGCCTGGTGGTGCAGGAGAAATATCAACGTGTGGCGAACTATGTTGCGAATATGAACAAGGAGATCGACATGATCGCGCATTCCTGCGGTTGCCGTCACTCGCGGGAACTGCGCCGGGAGCACGTGCGCATCGTCGAATCCGCGAACCAGAGCATCGCATTCAACATGCTCTATCCTTACCCGAAGCTGCGGCAGGAAAGGCCATCCGTTGCGACGACCACTTGACCGTTGAGGGCTTGAGCGCTGGAAGCCAATGTGCGCGCCCTGCGTGCCCGAGGCGGGATAGTTCCGCGCCTTTGCCCGGAAACCGTGATTCGCACAAGACACTGATGGAATGTACGTCAAACAATGTCCGGTAGGCATCGAACACCGATGCCCGTAGCGGGGCCCGGCTAACCATCGGTATTGCCGCCGCGCAGATTTGCCGACACTGCTTCGCCGATCTTGCCGGGCATTGGCAAATCCAGATTGTTCATGATCTCGATGAACTGGCTTCGGGTCTTGCCCGAAAGCCGCGGATTGGTGAATCTTTCTTCCGCAATCGTGCTCACGCATCGGCCCCGGTAATCGTGCCCGGGATACACCAGCGTGTCGTCGGGCAATGAGAAAAGACGTCGCGTGATGCTGTCGTATAAAGTACCGGCATCGCCTTGCTGGAAGTCTGTCCGTCCGCATCCGCCAATGAGCAGCGTGTCCCCCGTCAGCAACCTGTCCTGCCAGAGAAAACAGCAGCTGCCGGGCGTATGTCCCGGCGTGGCAATGACAAGAAGCGATTGGCCGCCAAAGGCGAGGACGTTGCCGTCATCGAGCAACTGGTCGAAACCGCCCGCACCACAATGCTGGCTCACTCCTGTTTGCGCTCCGGTAACCTTTTTCAAGGCACTCGCTCCGGTTACGTGGTCGGCGTGCACATGGGTTTCCAGGATATAAACCGGCTTAAGACCGAGTTCCGCAAGCAGGCCAAGATCGCGTTGCGCGTGCTCACGTACCGGGTCGACGATTACGGCCTGCCGCGAATGAGAGTCGGCCAGCAGATAAGTGTAAGTGGATGAAACCGGGTCGAACAGCTGGCGGAAAATCACTGCGTGGTCCCGATCGGTTGCTTTATCGTAACGGCGCCACGCACCTGGCCGAGAACGTAACCGATGGCCTGGTCGTGGGGATATTCGCTCGCGAGCATGGCTTTGACCTGGTCGGGAATATTCTCGGCCCCGCCGTGGCAGGACAGACACAAGGGTTGTACCGGAAGCGCTTTCATATAGCGGAAGTAACGCCCGTGCGGCTCATCGGTGGTTTCCGAGTATTCCAGCGAATCGACTTTCTCTCCTGCGGCTGTCCGGCGGTCAAATTCGGCCAGCACTTGCTGCTCCCAGGCGTCGGGACTTCCCAGCAGGGGATTGCGGGCGTTAAGGCTGACTCGCGCAACGCGGCTGCCGGATGTTCTGGATAGCTCTCCGGCCACTGCCGGTGCCAGGTCACGGCATACCGCAATCGCGCCTTCGGGGCCGGTCGCCGCAAGCGTCTTTTTCAACGCGGCGCCAAGTTGCTGGGTCAGTTGGGAAGCCAATGCACGGGCTTCATCGGTCTGATCGGCGCGGGCACCCATGGGCAGGATCGCCAACAATAAAATTGTTACGCAGGATTTTGATATCGACATGGTTGCGAAGCAATTAAGGGAAAGGTGAATCTGCCATTTTTTCGGTTACACGGCAACGCCGCGATGCGCCCCGCGACAGTCGCCTGGCAGCGAGTTGAAATCCCGGAAAAGTTGCCCAATATTAAGCTGCAACTATCGAATTGGATATGCATCCAGGGACTCAAGATGCGATTTGACAAATTTACCACCCGGTTTCAACAGGCGTTTGCCGATGCCCAGAGCATGGCGGTGGGACAGGACAATCCCTATATCGAGCCACAACACCTGCTCATGGCACTGCTCGACCAGAATGATGGAGGGGCCACGTCGCTGCTCGCGCGTGCCGGGGCCAGTGTCGCGCCTTTGAAAGATGGATTGCGCGCTTCGCTGGGCCGCCTGCCGAAAGTGGAGGGCACGGGCGGCGAGATCAATGTATCCCGCGAACTGGGCAACCTGCTGAACCTGACCGACAAGGAGGCGCAGAAGCGCGGTGATCAGTTTGTTGCGTCAGAATTGTTCCTGCTCGCGTTGGCGGACGACAAGGGCGAAGTCGGCAAACTGGTCAGAAGTCATGGCCTGAGCAAAAAAGCCCTCGAGCAGGCCATCGAGACCGTACGCGGCGGACAAGGCGTCCAGGGCCAGGAGGCCGAGGGGCAGCGCGAAGCGCTTGAGAAATACACGCTCGACCTGACTGAGCGCGCGCGGCTTGGCAAGCTTGACCCGGTCATCGGCCGCGACGACGAGATTCGCCGCGTCATCCAGATCCTGCAGCGGCGAACCAAGAACAATCCCGTCCTGATAGGCGAACCCGGTGTCGGCAAAACCGCGATCGTGGAAGGCCTCGCCCAGCGCATCATCAATGAAGAAGTGCCGGAAACGCTGAAGGGCAAACGCGTTCTGAGCCTGGACATGGCTGCGCTGCTGGCGGGTGCCAAGTACCGCGGTGAATTCGAGGAACGACTCAAATCCGTTCTCAAGGAACTCTCGCGCGAAGAAGGACGCACCATAGTATTCATCGATGAGCTTCACACGATGGTCGGCGCGGGCAAAGCCGAAGGGGCCATGGACGCCGGAAACATGCTCAAGCCGGCACTGGCTCGGGGCGAGCTGCATTGCGTCGGCGCAACCACGCTCGATGAGTATCGCAAATACATCGAAAAAGACGCGGCCCTGGAGCGCCGCTTTCAGAAAGTCCTGGTCGACGAGCCGTCGGTCGAAAGCACCATTGCCATCCTGCGCGGGCTGAAAGAGAAATACGAAGTGCATCATGGTGTGGAAATAACCGATCCGGCGATCGTTGCCGCGGCGGAGCTTTCGCATCGTTATATTACCGACCGTTTCCTGCCCG
>JANXVW010000317.1 GCA_025351455.1 Betaproteobacteria bacterium
GGGAGTCACGATAGTCACGGAGTCACGACAGTCACGGCTCACCTGCGGTAAAGTACCCATTCCCACTGGCTCTGCGAGCGCCGGCCATGTCCAAGCCTCCTGTCCCCGAGCAGTCGCGGCTCGACCGCGTTGTTGCCGAAGCCCGCCGCCACAGCAGCGAGCGCGAAGCGACTTATCGCGAAAGGGCGCTCAAGCTCTATCCATGGGTCTGTGGACGATGTGCCCGTGAATTTTCGGGCGTGCGCCTGCGCGAACTCACGGTGCACCACAAGGATCATAATCACGACAACAATCCGCTGGACGGCAGCAACTGGGAATTGTTGTGCATTTATTGCCACGAAAACGAACACGCAAGGGTGGCGGATGAGGCGGCAAGGGGAAGGCGTCCCGGCGAACAGGGTCCGATTGCGACTCACAACCCATTTGCCGACCTACAGAGGAAACTAGAGCAAAAGAAAAAGAGCTGAAGGCTGGCAGGGTTCTTTCTATCGAAGCGCAGAGGAGGGAGGGCGATCACGATGGATGCAAAAACGGCAACGTTCGGTGGGCTATTGGTGTTGTTCGGCGCGGCCTGCGCGCAGGCCGCGGATCTTGACCAGATGGATGGCCTGCAGCTCTACAACAAGGAATGCTCGGTCTGCCATGGCAACATGGCGCAGAAGGCCGGAAATCTGGTGCCCGGTCGCCCAGTGCTGGTGGCGATGGCGGATTCGTTGAATGACCTGGCGGGCGAGCGTCTCGCGGTTGTGCCGATCTACGGCCCGCCACTCGCCGGCGTAATCGGCAGGACGGCCGGCACCTTCGGCGGCTATACCTATTCCAAATCCTTCCTGCAGAAAATGGATGGCGTGGCGTGGGATGAAGCGAAGCTGGACACCTGGATCAAGAGCTCGCAGACCATGGTGCCGGGTTCGTACATGTTCTACAGCATGAAGAAGCCGGCGCTGCGCAGCCGGATCATCGAGTACCTGAAAGCGCAGTCTCCCTAGGAACAAGGCCGTGACCAGGCGGGTTGTGAGGGGCGAAATGGATCGGGAGGTAGAACCTCCCGGGTTTATCAATCGCGCCGCGCCGACCCGCCGCCGCGTCCTCGTCCTCGGGGATTACCGGCAGACGGTGACGATTGCCCGGTCCCTGGGTCGCGCCGGCTTTCAGATTGTCCTTGGCACAAACGATTTGCATAGTTCGACCGCGCAATCGCGCTACGTCTCCGACGTGCGCGTGTTCGAGGACTCCAGCCATGACCGTTTGCTCGACGAGCTCGAGGCTTACCTGAGGCAGGAAAAACCCGACTACGTATTTCCCGTCGGGGAGTACCAGGCGCGCTGCATCGCCGGTGCCAGCGAACGCCTGATGCCCCTCTCTACATGGGTGATGCCCGATCCGTCCACGGTGCTGCGCTGCTTTGACAAGCGTGCGCTCTACGCGTTGACCCCGACGCTCGGCATTCCGACCGCTGCCTGGTGCGAATACACCAGTTTCGAAAACTGGTCGCGAGTCGCGTGCGAGATGGGCTTCCCGGTCGTGGTCAAGCGCAAGGATTCCTCCGCGCCCATCAAGCAGAAGAAAGCCATCATTCTGCGCACACCCGAGGCGTTCGACCGGCTTCTCGCCGAGTTGCAGAGCGAACCCGATACGGAGTCGCTGGTGCTGCAGAAATTCGCCTCCGGTGAACGCCAGAACTGCCATATTGCCGCCGCCCGCGGCCGCATCGTGGCGTACTTCCAGCAGAAGGTGCTGCGCACCGATGAACTCGACGGCACCGGCATCGGCGTCGAAGGCGTCTCGGTGCCGATTTCGCCCGACCTGCGCGCCTATTGCGAGCGCCTGGTCGGGGCCCTGGGCTACCACGGCATCGGTTGCATACAATTCATGGTTGACGAAAAAAGAGGGACCGTCGCCTTCCTCGAATTCAACCCGAGAATGGACAGCACCGTGGCGCTGCCTTATCGACTTGGGTACGACTATCCGCGTATCGCAGTGGAACTTGCCGCGCATGATGCGCCGGCGCCGATTACCAGACCTTACCGTACCGGCGAGCATTACCACTGGTTGTACGGCGACGCGCTGAGCTGGCTTGATTGCCACAAGCACCGCCGGAAAAACCGAACCGAACTCCTGCGTTGGGCGTTCAATATGGTCTGGAGCGCCGCCACCAGCTACCATCTCACCTGGGATGTTCGCGACCCGATTCCCACGCTGCACCTGTTCTGGAAAAAAATTTTTGCAGCCTTGCAGAAGCGGGCGTTGTTGGCCTGAGAGCGGCGAGGTTCGAGGACTCGGGATGCAGAAGGCAGGTTTTGTGGTGCTTACGAAGTCCTACGTCCTGAGTCCTGCGTCCTCGCCCCCTGTCCCTCGTCCCTCCCACGGAGAATACGTCCCCATGATCACCGTCCAGCACGAAGGCAACCTCACCATCATCGGCATCTTCGCCCGGCTCGAGATCGCGGATTTCAAGAGGCTCGAGGACGAGATCGAAAGTCAGTTGAAGGGGCTGGGCAAAATCGACTTGCTGGTGGATTTGCGCGGAATGCTGGGTTACACGCTGGACGTCGCGCTGGAGGATTTGCGGTTCAGCCGCGCGCATGCGCGCGACGTCGGGCGCGTGGCAATCCTCAGCGAGGATGATTCGATGATGTGGACAGCGCTGCTGTCCGAGCTTTTCGTGCGCGCCGAGATCCGGGTGTTCGACGATGAGACCGTCGCGCGGGAGTGGCTGGCCAGGGTTGAATAGAGACAAATTTCAAATAGATGCGCACCACGGAGCACCCCCTCTCTCCAACTCTCTCCCGCCAGGGGGAGAGAGGGTTTTGAGGCTCTTCGATTTTAAATCTCCCTCTCCCTTGACGGGAGAGGGTCGCGGAGAGGGTGTTATAAAATTTGCCTCGTGTCCCTCGAGCCCGCGTTAGCTGCAAAACGAAAACCCCGACGCAAGCGCAGAGGCCGCTTCAGTGTCATGAGGCTCTGGCCCGGCGCGCGCTTGCGCCGTCGCTGGTGGAAAGCGTTCCAGCGCCAGACGCCGGTCACAAAGATGGCGGTTGCCACCGCGATCGTGTTCGCGCTCTGGCTCGGGTTCAATTTCGCCTACCAGGTGTTGCGCAAGCCGTCCGAATTGTTCTTCCCCGTCAGCGGGTCGCTGTACAAGACGCCGGCCGAGACCTGGCGGAAATACGGATTGCTGTTCGAGAAGCATTCGACCAGCGTCGTCACGCCCGATCTTCTCGCCGCGCTCGCGCAGGTGGAAGGATCCGGCAATCCCGTGGTGCGGACGTACTGGCGCTGGTCCCTGCGACGCACGCCATTCGACGTGTATCGGCCGGCGTCGAGCGCGGTTGGCATGTTCCAGATCACCGACGGAACCTTCGCCGAGGCGAGGCGCTACTGCATCCATGACCATCTTGTCGTCGAGGACGGGCCGTGGACCGATGCGGACTCGTGCTGGTTCAACAGCCTTTACACGCGCACCGTGCCGACCAACGCCGTCGAGTTGACGTCGGCGTATCTTGACCGCGTCATTGCGAACACCCTGAGGCGCCAGCGCATCACCGACGCGACGTTGCAGCAGAAGCAGGATCTCGCCGCGATAGCCCACCTTTGCGGCGCGGGGGCGGCAGAGGCCTTCGCGCGCCGCCGCTTTCGCCTGGTTCCCGGCCAGCGGTGTGGGGATCACGCGGCGCAGGGGTATCTGGCCAGGGTCAACCAGATGAAGAAGGTGTTTAAGGGGTTGGAAAGGCCGTGACTATCGTGACTGTCGTGACTCCGTGACTAACGTGGATATTTAAGGCGGCAAGATGGCCCCGGGTGACGCACATTCGTTCGAAATCGTATTACGACAGTCACGATAGTCACGTCAGTCACGACAGTCACGGCCGTTACGGCCTTTACGGCTTCTCCGCACCGCTTTTTTTATACTCCGGCGCGTACACATTCGTATACCACTTGTCGTCGACGAACAAGACCCGCTGGTCGCACGCGTTGTATTTCTGGCAGTGCTTGCGCCAGTTCTTCGCATGGTCCGCCGGCACGCGCATGTAGACCGGTTCACCTGGAGTAACAACGTCCACCTGCCGGACCACAATCGGTTCGGGGAAAATGAGTTCCGGTTTTGACGCACGGTGGATGTTTATCTGGCCATAGTAGCTGAGCCCGCCGAGGGCGCCGACGTCGGCGCAGAACGCGGGCGAAACCGCCGAGGCGGCCACAAATGCCATTAGAAAGCCCTTCATCTCAGCCCTCACTTGTCGGATGTCGAATGGCAAGGTTAGGCGCAGCGTCGCTCTTGCTCTGTGCGTTGGCGCACCGAGCGTGCTACCGCAAGCCACTCCCGACGCCGCATGCGATCGAAGCCGCAAGGGCTGGGAAGGGGGCGATGCCCCAGGGAGCCAGAGGGAAAAACCCGACTTTCGCCCCGTAAAGGCCTATACTTTGGGATTAACGGAGAATCAGTTCATGACAAAGATTGCGACGATCAGGAAAACAGGCGTCATAGGATTCGTATCGCGCGCGGATTACTTCGACTTCCGCGCAGCGTGTGTCGATGGCGCGAAGCTGCCCAGCGACTATGGTGCGTTCATGAAGGAATACAACCAGCAATTGCAGCGCCTGCGCGAAGAGGGGATTTCCCCGACGCAGATGAATATCAAGCCCGCTGAACTGATTGCCTGGTGCAAGGCCAATGGCCGCGAAATCGACAGCAAGGCCCGCGCCGAGCATGCGAATTCGATGTTTTCGGGATTGAATTTCAAGAACAGGGCGGCCCCCCTGAATACGGATCGCCGCAACGACAAGTAAAAACAGGCGCCGCGCCTGGCGGCTCTGGCCGCTGCACTTTCCCGATTTCTCCGCACCAAGCCGCAATGCCGTTGTCCAACACCGGCCATGTCAGTCAAATTCCCAAGGTTCGGCCGCACGGTCACGGTACTGCTTTGCGTCGCGATCACGCTGGGCATCGTCGTCGCGCTGTTCGATTGGAACTGGTTTCGCCATCCCCTCGAACGTTATCTCGTTGAGCGGTCGCATCGCGAAGTCAGGATCGGCGACCTGCATGTCAAGCTCGGGTTCTCGCTCGAACCAACCGTAAGGCTGCGTGACGTGTACATCGAGAATGCGCCGTGGGCGGACAAGCGCCCGTTTCTCACCGCGAGGGAAGCCTCGTTCACCTTTTCGCTGAAAAGCGTGTGGGATAAGCAGCCCGTGATATCGCGGCTGGTACTGATCGATGCGGACCTGGACATGGAGCGGCAGGCGGACGGGCTGAGGAACTGGCGATTGAAGAATCCCGACGACCGGGGTCCCGGAAGGGTCAAGGTGCAGCGCCTCGAGCCGCATGGGGCCAAAATCCGGTTTGCGCGCCGCGACATCGAACTAGATCTGACGGCTTCTTCCAGGCCGTCGGAGTCCGGATCGGAAAAGTTCAAGCCGGATGCGGCCCATCCGACGCGCATCGACATCAAGGGGGAATTCGCCGGAACGGCGTTTTCCGGTACGGTGCTGACCAGCGAAGTGCTGACCTTCCTGGATACCGGAGAATCTTTTTCCATGCGCGGCCATGCAATCGCGGGTAAAAGCCGGCTCGATGTGGACGGCAGCATCGCCGACTTGTTCAGGCCCTCTGCCTTCGACGCGAAGGTGCACCTCGCCGGGCATTCGCTGGCGAACCTCGATTCCTTCTTCCGTGGAGCGATGCCGCCCTCGCGGCCCTATGACATCGCCGTGCATGTCCGGCAAACAAAGGAGATGACGACATTCGCGGAACTGCGCGGCAAAGTGGGCACGACCGACTTGGCGGGGAACGTCAGCATCGACCGCGGCAAGGAGCGTACGACGGTGAAAGTCGCGCTGCGCAGCGAATCGGCCGATCTTGCCGACCTTCGCTCGCTGCTCGGTCGTCGCAAGCCAGCGGACAAAGCCACAGGAAAGGTGGCAGCAAAGGTCGCAGTCGATGATCGTATTGCTCCTGCGGCAGACGACATGTCCGACAAGTCCAGATTGCCGAAGCGGTTGTTCTCCGACCATGAATTCGACGCGACGAGCCTGCAGAAGCTCGACGCCCACGCGGCACTGGATTTCAAAAAACTGACAAGCGCCCAATGGCCTGCGCTGGAGAGCCTGCACGCCACTGCCGACCTGAACGACGGCGTACTGGTGTTGAAACCGGTCGACGTCGGCATGGCGGGCGGCCACGTCGTGGGGCAGTTCCGTTTCGACGCCAGGCAGAAAGCATTGTCGGCACACGCGACGATCGCGTTGAAGGAAGTGCGTCTGGAGCAACTGGTCCCCAGCGTTTCCAACAAACCCAAAGGCGCGGGCGCGCTGCAAGGGCGCGTCAATCTGAGGGGGCAGGGCAATTCGATTGCAGCGATTGCTGCGAGCGCGACGGGACCGGCGGAAATCGACATGTCGAGTGGCGCGATTTCCAACCTGCTGGATGCCGAGATCGGGCTCAATCCCGTCAAAGTCCTGAAGATGCGGCTCATCGGAGACCGTCCCATCGGCATCAACAGCGCCACCATCGCTTTCGAATTCGACCACGGTCTGGGAAAGTCGAAGACCCTCATGCTCGACACCGACCAGACGCACACCGAAGGTACGGGCACGGTCAACCTGCGCGACGAGACCCTCGATGTGCTATTGACGCCGCATCCGAAGAAAAATGCTGTGTTCGCGCTGCGATCGTCAATCCGGCTGCAGGGGTCGATCAGGAAGCCGAAGATTACGCTGGCGAAAAAGCAGGACTGAGGACTCGGGACTCAGATGGCCATTCAGGCCGCAGTTCCGAGTAGGAACTCAAAACGAAACCCGGTATCCTGCATTCCCCTCGTTACTGAGTCCCGCGTCCCGAGTCCTCGGTCCTGCCTTTTAGATATGTCCATCCAATGGTTTCCCGGCCACATGAGTCTGGCGCGCAAGAAGGCGGCGGAGACCATGGAGTTTGTCGACGTGGTCATCGAAGTCGTCGACGCGCGCCTGCCCGAGGCCAGCAGCAACCCGATGATCAGGACGCTGCGCGAGCACCGCCAGCGGCCCGCGTTAAAGATCCTCAACAAGGCCGACCTGGCCGATCCCGCGGCGACCAGGGCCTGGCTGGATTTTTACAACCGGCAGAATGGCATCACGGCGGTTGCGCTGTCCTGCAAGAAGCCAGCCGACGTCGCGCGCGTGACCGGCTACTGCCAGACGATCGCCCCGCATCGCAACGACAACATCAAGCCGCTGCGCATGATGATCATGGGCATTCCAAACGTCGGCAAATCCACGCTGATGAACGCCCTGGTAAAACGCCGCATTGCCGCGGTCGGCGATGAACCCGCAGTGACCAAGACGCAGCAACGTTTCGACATCAGCCCGGGCATGACCATCACCGACACGCCCGGAATGCTGTGGCCGAAAATCGAATACGAAAGCGACGGTTTCATGCTCGCGGCAAGCCACGCGATCGGCACCAACGAAGTCATGGAAGAAGAAGTGGCCGCCTTTCTAGGCGAGGTCCTGCTCTCCCGCTATCCAGAACTGTTGTCCGCGCGCTACGGCTTCGCCCTGAATGGCCTGGATGGCCCCGCGTTGGTCGAAGCGGTCGCCAAACGCCGCGGTTGCCTGATCAAAGGCGGCGGCCTCGACCGCGAAAAAGCGGCGCTGATTTTGCTCGACGACTATCGCAGTGGCACGCTGGGACGCATCAGCCTGGAGACGCCGGAGACGCGAGCCGCGATGATCGCGGCCGCAGCAGGACTCAGGACGCAGGACTCAGGAATCAGGGAACAACAATAGTGGCACCGTGAACGCAACAGGTAATGGTTGCGTTTTCGTGTGCCCTTCCCAAGTCCTGAGCCTTGGGTCTCGAGTCCTGCCTTTCACATCGCATCATGGAAAATGATCCCTAGTGTGTGTCGATGCCCTGAAAGAATCCGGCTTACACCGTGGCGCATCTTGACTCGATACATGCCGCGCGTTCCCCGCACCGGCCGATTGTTTACTGCAAAGATGACGCCGCCGCCTTGCCGCAGCGGGACCACCGTCGCGCGGGACTGCATGCGCGGCCGCTGTTCCGTGAGCACGAATTCGCCTCCGGTGAAATCCTGCCCGGGCCTGGACAGCAACAAAGCGACTTGCAGCGGGAACACGTGCTCTCCGTAAAGATCCTGGTGCAGGCAGTTGTAGTCGCCTTCCGCATATTGCAGCAGCAGCGGCGTTGGCCGGAGCTGTCCGGCTCGATGGCAGCGGTCGAGGAATTCCTCGTGCTCGTCCGGGTAGCGCACGGCGATGTTCATCGCCTCGTTCCAGCGATTGGCAATGCCGACGAGGCGCGGATATAGCGCAGCGCGCAGGCTGAGGACCAATCCGGGCAGCGGATAAGCGAAGTATTTGTATTCGCCGCGACCGAAGCCATGGCGGGCCATGACGACACGGCTGCGGAATTGCGCATCGGTCTCATAGCCAGCGGCCAGCGCCGCGCATTCTTGCGGCCATAGCATCGAAGGCAGGAGTGCGTGGCCCTGCGCATCGAGATCCGCGGCGGCGCGTTCCCAGTCCACTCCCGCGACGCGATCCGCCACCAGCGGATCGATCGTTGGTGGCTCCGCCAGGGCAAGCCGGCGCTGCGTCGCCGTGCTCATGACGCCTCGCAATCGAGCAGTGTACGCTTGCGCTCCACGCCCCAGCGATATCCGGACAGCCCGCCGTCGTTGCGAATCACCCGATGACATGGAATGGCGACGGCGATGGCATTCGCTGCGCAGGCCTGCGCCACCGCGCGCGTGGACTTCGGCGCACCGATGCGCGCGGCGACTTGCGCGTAACTTGCCGTCGAGCCTGCCGGTATCTCGCGCAATGCCTGCCACACCCGTTGCTGGAAGGCCGTCCCGCGTACGTCGAGCGGCAAATCTAGGCCCAATGCCGGGGCCTCGACAAAGCCGACCACGCGGGCCACCAGAGTCTCGAAGTTCTGATCGCCGCCCACGAGTTGCGCATTCGCGAAGCGATCCTGAAGGTCGCGCAGCAAGGCGTCGGGATCGTCGCCCAGCGCGATGGCGCAGAGACCCTTGTCGGTCGTTGCGACGAGTATGGAGCCCAGCGAACATTCGCCGACTGCAAAGCGGATCGACTCACCCGTGCCGCCGGTGCGAAAACTCGCCGGTGCCATGCCGAGGACTTCTCTGGACTTGGCGTAAAAGCGCCCGTTGGAATTGAATCCCGCGTCGTAGATCGCGTCCGTTACCTTGCCGTGTTTCGGCAAGCCATCGCGCACGCGCCGGGCAAGCCGCGCGGCTGCGAAAGCTTTCGGCGTCAGGCCGGTGATGTTTTTGAATACGCGATGGAAATGGAAGCGACTCATGCCCGCGGTCGCTGCCAGCGCGTCGAGATTCGGCGTTTCGTCTGCCCTTTCTATCAGGCGGCAGGCCCTGGCGACAGCGGCGGCGTGTTCCCCGGCGAGGCTGGGCGAATTTGGCCGGCAGCGTTTGCAGGCACGGAAGCCGGCACGTTCGGCTTCTTCACAGCTGGAATGGAAACTCACGTTCTTGCGCAATGCCGGGCGCGACGGGCAGGATGGCCGGCAATACACGCCGGTTGTCTTTACCGAGTAATAAAACTGGCCGTCCGCGTGGCTGTCGCGGTGCACCACGGCCGACCAGCGTTGTTCTTCACTGGAATAAGCATCTGCGTTAATTGACTCGCTCGTCCTCATGAATCCCATGATAATGCCCCTGTCGATGGCGATGGGCCGATGGCACCCTCCGTGAGGTGGATATTGGAGGACGAGGGGCCGGCGGACACTCCGGTCCTTGCTTTTCAATTCAGCACAAACAGCCGTGGCCGCGATCTGCCCGTCCAAAGGCGAGCGCGTCCGGACGCCCGTATAATAATTTGCGCCCATGATCCAATTGGAACGTCCGCTCAGCTCGGCCGAACTCGATCAACTCGAACAGTTGCTCGTGTCAGACCTCTTCCATGAGGAGGCGATGCCGCTCGACATGCTGCAGGGGTTGTTTTGCGCGGTGGCCAGCGCGCCGGATCTGATCTCTCTGAGCAGTTGGATGCCGGTTGCACTCGGGGACAATCCGGTCTATCAGACGACCGAACAGGCGCAGGAAATCCTCGACCTCGTGATGCGCTTCTACAGCCAGACTGTCCAGGAGCTGGACGAAGGGCACGGCATCACGTTGTACGTCTTTCCCGATGAGAACGGCGAGGACGACCTCGCCACCTGGTGCGAAGGTTATCTCGAGGGAGTGGTGCTGTCGGAAACCGACTGGTATGAACACGGAGAGCCGGAGCGGGTGGAAGAACTGCTGTTTCCGTTCATGCTGCTTTCGGGCCGCATGCGCGAGGCGGCCGAAGAAGCGGGCGATACCGATACGTTGCCGAGTCCTGAGGAAGAGCGCCAGATGCGCAGTGAGGCTGCCAACTCGATGGGGGATTCAGTGCGCGCGGTGTATTCCTACTGGCTCGACAAGCGTATCTCCCATGCGCCGATCCGGCGCGATGGCCCCAAGGTGGGCCGCAATGATCCTTGTCCCTGCGGCAGCGGCAAGAAGTACAAAAGCTGCCATGGGAGCAGTGATACGAATTGAGAAGAGCAGGGGACCGGGGACGCAGCACGCAGTAGAGCAACGCGCGTGTTTTGCCTGTTATGTGCGGTGGCGAACAGAGCTTTTTTGGCCGGTCGGGCATAACTACTACCGTCGATACCCTCTTGTCCATGCGGCCGCAACCGGCCGCGACGGTGCCCGCCCTCTCGATGAGTCATACCCTGTATTTCGCGCTGCCGGATGTCGCGAGTGCCGAGCAGACCATCCAGGATCTGCTCCTTGCCCGGGTCGACATACCCAGTATCCACTGCCTGGCCCGGCGTGGCTCGCCGCTGGGTGAGTTCCCGGAAACCAACATTCTGCAAAAAGCCGACATGATGCCCGTCGCCGGCGTCGGCTTTGCATTCGGCGGCATGCTAGGTGGAATAGTGGGTGGTTTGCTGGTGCTGTTTCCGCCGCCTGCTTCCGATTTTCATCTCTGGACGATGCCCCTTGCCGCGATTGTGGGTGCCGCGCTGGGTGTATGTGTGTCGGCCGTGGCGGGCGTATGGGCACCCAATTCCCGGATCGCTGCGTTCGAACGGGACTTTTCCCACGGAAATATCCTGTTGATGGTGGAAGTGCCGTATTCGCGAAGCCTTGAAATCGTTGAACTCGTGCGGTCGCGGAATCCGACCGCCGTGCTTCCCCAACTAGGCCTGCAAACGCCGGCTTCCGGCCTGATCCGATCGCAGTAACCGGGACGGATTCGGCCCACAGGGCGGATCGCATTGCGCCGAATCCGCTACCATCTGCGATCCAACCAAACGAATCGCAGAGGATGCCGGCCATGGCGCTCAACATTAACAGGATAGAAAGCCTCGTCCGCGAGCTCTTGATCGAAATCGGCGAGGATCCGGAACGCGAAGGCCTGGTCAAGACGCCGAATCGCGTCGCGGCTGCGCTGGAATTCCTGACCTCCGGCGCGCGCGCGGATCCCGACACGGTGATCAATGAGGCGATTTTCACGCAGAAAACCAACAGCATGGTCATCGTGAAGAACATCGAGGTCTACAGCCTGTGCGAGCATCACATGCTGCCGTTCTTCGGCCGTTGCCATATCGGATACATCCCCAGCGGCAAGGTCTTCGGCCTGAGCAAACTGGCGCGGCTGGTCGACTTGTATGCGCGGCGCCTGCAGATCCAGGAGCGCCTGACCGAGCAGATTTCCCAGGTGGTAATGGACACGATCGGCGCGCAAGGCGTCGGCGTGATGATCGAAGCCAGGCACCTGTGCATGATGATGCGCGGCGTGCAGAAGCAGAACTCGGAGATGATCACGTCCTCCGTGGTCGGCACCTTCCGCGATTCCGCCGCCACCCGCGAGGAGTTCCTTGCCCTGATCGGCAGTCGCGGGAATTAAGAGCTAAACACACTCTCACCGCAAAGACGCAAAGGACGCAGAGGAAAATCAACAATTAGCGGCGTATGCGTAAATTGACGGAGCACGTTGCTAATATGACCACCGGTGCATGTATCTTCCATGCAATTCACCTTCAGCCCTTCCTTCGCGCCCTTTGCGTCTTTGCGGTGAAAATCAAGTTCAAGTGCCCGAAGCCGGGTCGTTCTTCCGGGCGCCGCGGATGTTCAGGGCGGCGAGGGCGACCTGCAGTGCGATAAGCGCCCAAGCTTCATCGTACAACCCCCATATTACCCAGAGCACGTTGCTGAACAGAAAGCACCAGAAGCCCACCTCCCGCTTGCGCTTGTGCTGTGAGGCCACGAGCCAGGCGGCGATGACGGTCGCGACCATGGCAGGCCATTGAATAAGGTCGATGTAGTCCATACGTTGATAGTCCCTGGGACGGTTAACGTTATCTGCCAGCATTAGACCGCCTGATCCGTGCTGGTTCGTTTTGGGCGTTGCGCGGCATAAGTCATGTGCAAACGGCGCATGAGTGCAAATTGCCCGCCGGCTTGAATCCTGTCCGGCCGCCGCCATCTAGCTTCCAATACGGAGCCTTTGAGCCGATACGGTCTCAGTCCACGTGGCGCTGCCCATGCCGGCGTTGAAACGTACCAGCAGGAAATTGCGGGACGGTTGTCTCAAGCTCACATTCAGCAAGAAGGAGTCGACATGAATTTCTGGCCCACGATGCAGGAAATGCTTTCGCCGGAAGACACCGGTAAAGCCGCCAAGGCGGCCGCAGCAGGACACGGCAACGCGGCGCTGAAGCCCTTGCCGGAGGACGCGATCGCAATCGTCCCATTGCGCAACGCCGTGCTGTTTCCGGGCGTCATGTCGCCGGTTTCGGTCGGCCGCTCGTCGTCCATAGCGGCGGCGCAGGAAGCCGTGCGCGGCGAAAAACGCGTCGGCTTCCTGTTGCAGCGCGACCCGGAAAAAAACGAACTCACGCCGAACGACCTGCATTGGGTCGGCACGGCAGGCCAGATCGTTCGCTATATCACCAATGAGGGCAACCACCATATGGTGGTGCAGGGACAGTCGCGCTTTCGCGTGCTCGAGTTTCTCGACGGCTGGCCATTCCTGGTGGCACGGGTGGCGATCGTCGAATCGGTCGAAGAATCCACGCCGGAAATCGAGGCGCGCTTCCTGCAACTGAAGGAACGCGCGGTCGAGGCGATCCAGCTGCTGCCGAATGTCCCGGACGAACTCGTCGGCGTTGTGCAGGCCATGACTTCGCCAGCGCTGCTGGCCGACATGGTGGCCAACATCGTGGACGTGAAGAACGAGGAAAAGCAGGTCGTGCTGGAAAGCTTCGACGTCAAGCAACGCCTCGACAAGGTGCTGGCCATGCTGAGCGAGCGCGTGGAAGTGCTCAAGCTCTCCAAAGAGATCGGCGACAAGACCCGCAAGGAGTTCGACGAGCGCCAGCGCGAGCACGTCCTGCGCGAGCAGATGCGCCAGATCCGCAAGGAGCTCGGCGAGGACGGTGAGAGCGCCACGGAAATCGACGACCTGAAGAAGACCATCGAGGAAGCCGGCATGCCGGAAGACACGCTCAAGCACGCGAAGAAGGAACTCAAGCGCCTCGAGCGCATGGGCGAGGGCAGCGCGGAAGGGGGGATGCTGCGCACCTACCTCGAGTGGCTTGGCGAACTGCCGTGGAAAGCCGGCGATGCGCCGTCCATCGACATCGCGCAGGCAAGGACGGTGCTCGACGAGGACCACTACGGGCTGGAGAAAATCAAGCGCCGCATCCTCGAATACCTCGCGGTGAGGAAGCTCAATCCGGAGGGCAAGAGTCCGATCCTGTGCTTCGTCGGTCCTCCCGGCGTGGGTAAGACTTCGCTCGGCCAGTCGATCGCGCGTGCCACCGGGCGCAAGTTCCAGCGCGTGGCACTCGGCGGCACCCATGACGAGGCGGAGATCCGCGGCCATCGCCGCACTTACATCGGCGCGTTGCCGGGCAACGTCATCCAGGCTGTGCGTCGCGCAGAGTCGCGCACCGGCGTGCTGATGCTCGACGAAATCGACAAGCTCGGTGCCGGCGGTTTTCACGGCGACCCGTCGAGCGCGCTGCTGGAGGTGCTCGATCCCGAGCAGAACTCCAGATTCCGCGACAACTACCTCGGCGTGGATTTCGACTTGTCGAAGGTGTTGTTCATCGCCACGGCGAACCAGCTCGACACGATTCCCGGGCCCCTGCGCGATCGCATGGAGATCATCCAGCTTCCGGGCTACACGGAAGAAGAGAAGCTCGAGATCGCCCGGCGTTACCTGGTCAAGCGCCAGCTCGAATCCAATGGACTCAAGCCCGAACAGGCCACGCTGACGGACGCCGCAATCCGCACCATCATCGGCGACTACACGCGTGAGGCGGGCGTTCGAAACCTCGAACGCGCCATGGGTGCGGTGTTGCGCTCGGCGGCGATGAAGATCGCGGAAGGCAAGGCGGAAACCGTGACGCTCGATGTCGCGGATTTGCATGCCATCCTCGGCGCGGCCCGGTTCGAAAACGAACTGGCACAGCGCACGTCGATGCCGGGCGTGGCTACCGGCCTGGCGTGGACGCCGGTCGGCGGCGACATCCTGTTCATCGAGGCGACCCGCGTACCGGGTTCGGGCAAGCTCATCCTTACCGGGCAATTGGGTGACGTGATGAAGGAGTCGGCGCAGGCGGCGTTGACCCTGGCGAAGATGTATATGGGCGAGTCGCTCGACAAGACCGACCTGCACGTGCACGTGCCTGCGGGCGCAACGCCGAAGGATGGTCCGAGTGCCGGCGTGGCGATGTTTCTCGCGCTGGCGTCGCTGCTGGCCGGCAAGCCGGTGCGCGCCGATGTGGCGATGACCGGCGAGATCTCGCTGCGCGGCCTGGTCATGCCGATCGGCGGCGTAAAGGAAAAGGTGCTGGCGGCGCTACGCGCCGGCATCAAGACCGTAATGCTGCCGAAACGCAACGAGAGGGACCTTGACGACGTTCCTCCGGCTGCGCGCGAGAAACTCGAGTTCGTGTGGCTGGAAACGGTCGAAGACGCCGTGCGCTGCGCGATGGGCATGGAAGTAGCGCAGCTTTTTTCGCGGGAAGACAAAAAGGCGGCGTAAACAACGCAGAGGAGTGAGGGGTGAGGGGCGAGGGGTAAACCCTGAAACTCCTTCCCCCTTACTCCTTCCCCCTCACCTAAGCGCGGCAATCCGCCGCTCATCATCTTTTTCTTGAGTCGTCGCGCGTAAGTACTTATCGATGCGCGGCCTCCTGTCGTTTTCAGCACGCGCTGATCCGTCATGCGCTATTCGCTTGTCTTGAATCTCTCGATTGCCGCCCGGGATGCAGGTACGATGGCGACACACGCAAAAATACTGAGTCACAAAGACAAGAACCGTATCAACGGCCGTGAACCTCCAGCAGAGGCGCCTTGTGGCGCTCGTCGACTACGCACAACAATCGATGCGCACGCGCAGCCGCGCGGTATCGAATGTCGCGGACCATGGAAGCCTGCTGCTGTTCGACCACCATGCGCACAGTATCGAAGGGTTGCGGCTCAACGATGGCGGACCGGACGGTAATGACGAGATCTGGTTGACGCTGGCGCATCCGCCGGCAAGTGAAGTTCACCCGCAACCTGAAGCGGAAGAAAATCGCAAGCGCAGCGCCCATCTCTACGTGAGCCTGTTTACCTTGCAGCAGGAGCTTGCCGGTGCGCTGGTAGAAGGCCAGCTCGAACTCGTATGGGGAATGGGTCTGTGCAAAGCGACGCTGTCCGGATCGGAAATTTTCTATCCCCTGATCACCCGCGCCATGGAACTGGGGTTCAACGCGCAGACCCAGGCCGCGGAGCTGCGGCCCCGCGATGTCGATCCGCGACTTGAACTGGACCTTTTCCTGCAGGCAGACGCGGCTGCCCTGGACGCGGCGCAAAGGCAGGCCGGGCAATTCCTGGCCGACGCAGGCGAATCTTTGTCTCCGTTCGAGCCCGACGGGTTCGAACCGTTGCTGGCCATTGCCCGGCGCGCGCTTGAGATCAAGGCCCACGAGGCGGCCGGACAATATGATGGCGCGAATCGCATCGAAATCAGCAACGGCTGGGTTGTGTTTGCTCGTCCGCGCAACACCGTCATTGCGGTTCAGGACCTGGAGCGCTATCGCGAGTTGCTGTTGACGCTCGAGGAGGACAGCCCACTGCCCGGGGCCGTCGCGGCATTGGTCACCGAGCCAGCCAACTTCGCGATACCCGCCGCCCTGCCGTCCTTCCGCGGGGTGACCGCCGCCTACCATGCGGGCGGTGCGGCCGAGCCGGTGGAAGCGCAGGACTTGTTCTTCCCCAAGCCGTTCAACGACGAACAGGCGCGCATCGTGCAGATGCTGGAAGTTTCCGACGGCGTGGTCGTGCAGGGGCCGCCGGGCACGGGTAAGACGCACACGATCGCCAACATCATCTGCCACTGGCTTGCCAACGGCCGCCGCGTACTGGTGACCTCGATGCGCGATCCAGCGCTCGCGGTGCTGCGCGAACAATTGCCGCTGGATATCCAGCCGCTCGCGCTGACGTTGCTGGCCTCCGAACACGACGGCACCAGCGAGCTCGAGCGCTCGATACGCAAGATTGCCGCCGAAGTGCAGAGCCTGGATCCGGCGACGGCGAGCCGCCAGGTGGACGGCCTCGTCGAGTCCATCGACGCGCTGCATGGCAGACTCAAACGCATCGATACCGATCTGGGACGTTGGGCGAAACTGAATGTTTCGCGCATCGATCTGGGCGGCGAGACCATCGACCCGCAAGACGCCGCCGCGGAAGTGATGCGCAACGCCGGGCAGTTCGAATGGCTCCCGGATGGCCTCGGTGTCGGCCCCCAATATATTCCGCGCTTTTCCGCGGAGGACATCGTGCGTTTGCGGGAAGCCCGCAGGCAGCTTGGCGAAGACATCGTTTATGCCGGGCACCCGCTTCCGGAGCGGGGCGATTTGCCCGATTCCCTGCTGCTGGTCCGGGCTCACGATGATCTGCAGCGGTATGCAAAGGTCGTACGCGAGTCGCGCACCAGCGAATTGCCGGTCCCGGCGGGAACCGGTGCCGAGTCCATCATAGAAGCGCGCCGGCTCGTGGAGCAGATTGCGCGCGTCAAAGCATTGCGTGAGGAATTCGGTGCCCGGCGCCTGCCCTGGAGCGAGGAAACCATTGCGCGGCTGCGCAGCGGCGTGCCGGCGCGATTGTTCGAATTGCTGGAGGCGCTCGCCGACGACCTGCAACGGGCCGCCTCGCAACGCATGCAATCGCTGGCCCGGGCGGTCGTTGTGCCCGAGAGGGCGGAGGCCGACGCGCAGTTCGTTCAGGCCGTGGGCAACCTCGCCGCGGGACGGCGCGCATTCGGGTTGGCTGTGTTCGGCAGGCCGGAAGCGAAAAAATTCCTGGACATGGTGCGCGTCAACGGCACGCGTCCAAGCGAAATAGCGGACTGGAAGATCGTCCTTGCCCATCTCGAATTGCAGAAGGCAAAACGCGCGCTGACTGCACGATGGAATGCACTTGTGCCTGAAATCGGCCTGCAGTCTGTCCTCTCAGCCGATGCAAAAGGCAGGCTGTCGGCGGAATCGCAACTCGCCGACTATGCCAGGTTGAAGCAACTGGTGAAGGAAGAAGCTGTGCTGTCGCGCATGGCGATGGAGCTGTTTCCGGCCTGGCCGCGCGCCGCCACCGCCCACCAGAATTCCGCGGTGCTGGCGGAAGTCGAACTCGCCCTCGTCTTTCACCTGACCAAGTCCCAGCTCGGCGAGGTCTCGGCCGTGGTGGACGGCCTGCATCGGGCGCTGGAAGGCAAACGCGGCAAGATCATCGATCGCATGCGCGAATTCCTGGCCGGCATGCTGGGCAACGCGGCGGTGGATGAATCGACCCTGCTGGAGACCTGGACTAAATTGAATGCGGAGCTTTCGCGGCTGCGCGCCCTTGCGGTTCCGCTCGGCGCGGCCGCCGGGGTGACGGCAAGCATCGAAAGTTCCGGTGCGCCGAAGCTGGCCCAGAAGCTCAGGCAGATGGCGACGGGTTTCGACGAAAAACTTTCCTCCGTGACCCTGCTGCGCGACTGGCGGCTGCGCCGGCTTGCGACCCATCTCCAGGCGATCGATGCACACGACGAGCTGAAAAAGCTTTCCGCGGCACGCTCGGAAGTCGAGCATGACCTTGCGGCGTACGAGGAACTGGTCGTCAAGCGCAGCTGGCTCAAGCTCACCGAAATTGCCACGCCCGGCGTACGCGCCGCACTGCAGGCCTACCTCAACGCCATCCAGCGCATCGGCAAAGGCACCGGCAAGCGCGCTTTCCGTTATCGAC
This sequence comes from Betaproteobacteria bacterium, assembly GCA_025351455.1. GTDB lineage: Bacteria > Pseudomonadota > Gammaproteobacteria > Burkholderiales > JACQAP01 > JACQAP01. The sequence goes on from JANXVW010000317.1 coordinate 18,300, forward strand.
GCGATGCGCGCGCCGCGGCTGCCGAAGCCCAGCGCGCCGTCCCGTGCTGGATCATGCCGCATCATCGCGTCTCGGAATCCCTGCCGGCGCAGCTGGGCTCCTTCGACTTGGTGGTGATCGACGAGGCTTCGCAGTCGGATATTTCCGCATTGCCGGTGCTGTTGCGCGCGCAAAAAATCCTCGTGGTAGGCGACGACAAGCAGGTGGCGCCGCAGGCGATCGGCATCGAGGAGGAACGCATCAACTCGCTGATGAAACGCCACCTGGACGGGCAAGTGCCCTTGTACGCGGCGCAGATGTCGCCGGACCGTTCGATTTACGACCTGGCGAAGGTGGTGTTCGCGCACGGCGGCGTAATGCTCAAGGAGCACTTCCGTTGCATCGCGCCGATCATCGAATATTCCAAGCGCGAGTTCTACAACCACGAGTTGCATCCGCTGAGGCTCGCGACCGCCTCGCGGCGGCTCGATCCGCCGTTGCTCGACTATTTTGTCGGAGATGCGCGTCGCGACGGTGGCATCAACCGCGGGGAAGCGGAATTTATCGTCAAGGACATCGTCGCCCTTGTCGCCGATCCCAAAATGCAATCGCGCTCGATTGGCGTCGTCTCCCTGCTGGGCGAGGAGCAGGCGATGCGAATCTGGGAGCGCCTGACACAGGAGTTGACGCCGGAGGTATTGCGCAGGCACGCCGTCACTTGCGGCGATGCGCGCCAGTTCCAGGGGCGCGAGCGCGACATCATGTACCTCTCGATGGTCTGCGCGCCAAACGACATTGGTGCGCCGCTGTCGCGCGACGCGTTCGCCCAGCGCTTCAACGTCGCGGCATCGCGCGCACGCGACCGCATGATCCTGGTGCGCTCGGTGGAACTCGGCCAGTTGTCCGAAACCGATCGCTTGCGCCGCAGCCTGATCGCGCATTTCGCCCGGCCTTTTGCCGAGGAACCGGCGCGCGTCACCGATTTGCGGATGCTGTGCGAATCGCGCATCGAGCGCGAATTGTTCGATTGGCTCAATGGCGAGGGTTATCACGTCACGCCGCAGGTTGCGGTGGGGTCTTACCGCATTGACATTGTGGTCGAGGGACACGACGACACGCGTCTCGCAGTCGAATGCGATGGCGACAAATACCAGGGCCCGCAGCAATGGATCGAGGACATGCGGCGGCAGCGCACGCTGCAGCGGGTAGGCTGGGTATTCTGGCGCTGCTTCGCCGCGGCCCTGCTGCGCCGTCGTCACGCCGTGCTGGAAGATCTGCGTAGCACGCTGAAGGCGAACGGCATCGAGCCGATCGGCCGCGGCGGATTTGGGCGCAGGCGGGTGACGGAAACCAGGCGGGTGCGGGCGCCGGATAACGTGACTGTGTAGTAGTGAACGGTGAACAGTGATAGGTGATCAGCGAACGGTGATCAGGCTAAAAATGCCAATACATCGGGAACCAAAAAAATAACATGATCATCCAATTCCGTTCACCGTTCACCGTTCACCGTTCACCGTTCACCGTTCACCGTTCACCGTTCACCGTTCACCGTTCACCGTTCACCGTTCACCGTTCACCGTTCACCG
>JANXVW010000045.1 GCA_025351455.1 Betaproteobacteria bacterium
TAGTAAAGAAAAAGCCCCCGGCTTGCGACCGGGGGCTTTTACGCCAAATTGGTGGAGGCGGCGGGACAGTTGTTCCACTCCTTTCGGAGCGGGCTGGACTATTCCTTCATCCCGGTTACCCGGGATGCGGGGCGTGTTATCCGATATTCCGGATCCTAGTGCCCGCCCGCCGGCAAAGCCGGTCGGCGAGTCTATGAGTCTCTACAGGGCAGGCCTGAAGTTGGCCTTCTTCCTACCCCTCGGCGTTGCCACTCCGTCCTTGGCAAGACGGTTTGAGGTTTCACCGATGTGAGCCCCGTTCCAGCCGGCAATGTTTCGCCGGCCGCGACGAATGCTTCCTGAGGCATCCGTCGTCACTTTACCCTTGCGGGTAAAGGCAACCTTCGATCGAACCCGCGTCCGCAAGTCCTCTACAGGCAGTACTACATACTTAGTCAGGTCATTTCATCTAACCACTTCCACGCCGACCGACAGGCTGGGAAGCAGCGAGTTACCTTCGTTTTAATACCGCAGCAAGTAACCCGCTACGGCACGATCTCACGTATATGGCTCCACTGCTGGTTGCCCAGCCCGGCCCGTGAGAGAACCGGTGTGGAGTCAAGCCGGTATTAAGCGGCTAGAGCGTAACGTTCGTCGTTTGCGACTATACGTTTTCCAGATGGTTTAACAAGGTAACTGGTCCTTGGTATGCACTGCACTGCTTTGCAACCCGCGTCGAAACCAGGTCGCCCCCAAAGAACACAAGGTGGTGCTGTTCCGGAATAAAACAATCGGAACGGTTTCCATTCTATCAGATCAGGATTCGAGCCCTTGAAATAGCACCGGCACAAGTTCCCCGGGCGAATCGATATACACGTCGGCGCCCCATTCCTCAGGCGGACGGCCGTTTCCCAGATAGCCATAGCGAACCACGACTACGTTCATTCCGGCGGCGTGGCCCGCTTGAACGTCGCGTTCATCGTCCCCGACATAAATACACTCGTTGGCGACTGCGCCAAGCCTGGACAGGGCTTCGATCATTGGCGCGGGGTGGGGTTTTGCATAAGGCGTCGTGTCGCCGCAGATTACGCACCGGGCTCGTTCCATCAATTCAAGCGCGCGCAACAGCGGAAAGGTAAAGCGTTCAGCCTTGTTCGTAACGATGCCCCAGGCCAGACCCCGGCCTTCGATCTCATCCAGAAGGGAGGGCACGCCTGGAAAGAGCGCACTGTTGCGAGCGAGGTTCCTTTCATAGATATCGAGGAACTCGTCGCGCATTTCGATGTACCCGGCATCTGCCGGATGAATGCCGAAGCCTTTATGCAGCAGGCCGCGAGCGCCGGACGAGGCATGAATTCTGAGATCGATTACGGAAAGCTCGGGCATTCCGCGCACCAAACGCAACTGATTCAAGGCAAAGGCCAGGTCTGGCGCGGTGTCGGCGAGCGTGCCGTCGAGGTCGAACAATATGCTGCGCACCCCGATGCCGGAACGCCGGGGCACCGCGCTCATTGCGCCAGAGTGGCGATCAATTGATCGTCTGCAAGCAGATCTTCCAGCGCCTGGGACAGGGCGGTGTTGACAAGGAGGGTGCTGTCCTTCTCGTACGGCGGGGCCGCGCCTTCCCTGCGCGTCCTGACATTGAATTGGCGGTCGTAGTACGCACTGGAATTGGCGGCGTGAGCCGCGACTTCAGCCCGCAATTCAGTGTTGAACGTCAGCGGTTGTTTGACCGATTGCAATTCGAGTTTGTGAATTTGGATGTCGAGCTTGCGTTCCATCGCTTCGCCGTAGGGTTCCACGACGAAACCTTGCCTGGTGAGCGCTTGTTTTACCCGTTGGTAAATTGCGGGGCTCGGATCTTCATCCACCCTGACGTCGACCATCTTGCGATCCGGATCCCCGACTTCGCCCAGTTTTTTGTCGGGTCGGGCATCGGAAATCCGCAGGCCTACGACTTTGCCGCCGCCGATCTGCTCTTCTTTCACTTTCACTTCCGGATCGATCCGAAGGTTTTGCGTTTTCAGGGAGCATCCCTGCAAGCTCAGGCCCAACGCAATCACCGCCGTTGCCACCCAGATTTTCGAATTCATGGTGATCTCCTTGAGTATTGAATGGCAGCCTGAGGCGAAACACCGGATTCGCGGTTCCACGGCATTGTTCAGGCCGCCGAGGCGACAAGAATGTAGTTGACTGACGTATCCGCCACCAGGGAATAGGTCCTGGTGAATGGGTTGTAAGTCATTCCGATCAACTGCCCGGTATTAAGTTCCGCGCGACGGCAATAACGCGCCAGTTCCGCAGGTCTGATGAATCTCGCGTAGTCGTGCGTGCCCCGCGGAAGCAGGTTCAACACATACTCGGCGCCCAGAATCGCAAATAGATAAGACTTCGGATTGCGGTTGATGGTGGAAAAAAAACATTTACCTCCGGGGCTTACCAGCCGGGCGCAGGCATTGACGACGCTTGCCGGATCGGGCACGTGTTCCAGCATTTCCATGCACGTGATGACGTCATACTGCCCCGGCTGTTCACACGCCAGTTCCTCGACCGTGATGTTGCGGTACTCGACGGTGAGGCCGCTTTCCAGCAGATGCAACTGCGCGACTTTCAACGGTTTATCGCCAAGGTCGATTCCCGTGACCGTGGCGCCGGCGGCCGCCATGGCTTCGGACAGAATGCCGCCGCCGCAACCCACATCGAGGACGCGCTTTCCTTTCAATCCCGCCATTTGGTCTATGTAATCCAGCCGCAGCGGATTGATGTCATGCAGCGGCTTGAACTCACTCTGGGGATCCCACCAACGGTGGGCGAGTTCGCTGAACTTCTGTAATTCGACCGGATCGACGTTAATCATTGTCTTCGCGAAAAGTCAGGGTGTCTCCGCAATGCGCGACTTCCACTCAGCGGCTTTGCGTTTGATGCCGTTTTCATCCATGTGCAGAACCCGTCCGGAGCCCACCAGTTGCTTGCCGGCGACCCATACGTCGCTTACATGCTCGCGGCCTGCAGCATAGATCAGGTGCGACGCAGGATCATAGCAGGGAGACAGTTCAATCGAGTCCAGGTTCACTGCACACAGATCGGCGGACTTGCCTGGCTCGATCGAGCCGATTTTGCGCTCGAGGCCCAGCGCCTGCGCGGCATTGAGCGTCGCCATGCGCAAGGCCGTGTGGGCTGGGAGCGTTTCGGCATTCTGACTGTTCGCCTTGGCAAGGAGGGCGGCAAGCCGCATTTCGCAGAAGACGTCCAGGCGGTTGTTGCTGGCCGCGCCATCGGTTCCAAGGCCGACGTTGATCCCGGATGACAGCATCTTGTCTACCGGTGCGATGCCGCTGGCGAGCTTGAGATTGGACGAGGGGCAATGCGCGACGGAACAGCCCAGGCGGGCGAGCAGCGCAATTTCCGCGGGTTCGAGATGCACCGCATGAACGGCGATGAAATTCGGGCCCAGCAAGCCAAGTTTCTCCAGGCGGGCGAGCGGACGCATGCCGAACCTGGCCATGCTTTCACGGATCTCGTCCTGGGTTTCGTGGAGATGGGTATTGATCGGAATCTGCAACTGCTCCGACAGCGTGAGTATCTGCTCGAAGCTCTTGTCACTGACGGTATAGGGAGCGTGGGGTGCCATGCAGAAGCTCAGCGAAGATTCGTGTTTCAACTCGTCGCGCATTGCCAGGCCTTTGCTCAGGTAGTCTTGCGCGTCGCTGGCGTAGGCCGTGGGGAACTCGATGACGATGATGCCCAATGCAGCACGCATCCCGGCATCCAGCGCGGCCCGTGCTGTCATCTCGGGAAAGAAATACATGTCATTGAAGCAGGTGATGCCGCCGCGGAGCATTTCGGCACAGGCGAGCAGCGTGCCGTCATAAACGAATTGCGCCGTCGCATGCTTCGCCTCCGCCGGCCAGACATGATTCGACAGCCAGTCCATCAGCTTCAGGTCATCGGCAAGGCCGCGCATCAACGTCATGGCCGCATGGGAATGGAAATTGACCAGCCCGGGAATCAATACGTGGGAGCCGAATTGCTGGGTTTGCCCGGCCGAGCATCGCACGGCCATTTCGTCGCGCGGCAACAAGGAGACGATTTTCCCGTCTGCGATGGCAACTGCGTGATTCTCGAGCACGATACCGTGCGGCTCGACGGGGATGATCCAGGCCGCCTCGATCACCATGTCTGCGGTAAAACGGAAATTCGATTCCTGCATCGCAAGGCCTTAAAAAAAAGCCCTGCTAACGCAGGGCCTTGTTACAAATATCACGCAAGCGGTGTCAATTTGACTGCTTGGAGGCGTTCACGCTGACGTCCACCCTGCGATCCGGTTGCAAGCAGGAGATCAGAGCGTTGCCGCGCGTTTTGGCGCAGGTGTTGCCGGTCACCGGCTCGGACTCGCCACGGCCTTCCGTCCGGATCTTGTTGGCGGGCACGCCCTTGCTGACGAGATAGGTCTTGACCGCGTTGGCCCGGCGCTCCGACAGCTTCTGATTGTAGGCTTCCTTGCCGATGCGATCCGCATGGCCGACAACCGCAATCGAATCGTATTGGGTGCCGGCGAGACTGGAAATGAATTCGTCCAGTTTCGCACCCTGGTCGGCGCGAATCTCCGATTTGTCGAAATTGAACAAAGGTTCGGTTTCAAAACTGACGCTGACGATCTTTTGCACCGCAGGCGCAGGTTTCGGCGGCGCGGGTTCATCCGCATAAACTTTCGGCTCGCCAACCACTTTTTCGGCCGCCGCGCCCTGGTCCTCGGGATAGCTGACCATGCCGGAGTCATCAGCGACCGGTCCGAGATCCTCCACTTCGCTGGAATCTTCGGCTTCCGCCTGCTGGTCGTCGTCGTATTCGGTGGTTTCACCGACGGCGCTCTCTTCCGCCGGCTGGGCGTCCTGTTCCGCTGATACCGACTCATCTTCTTGCGGCCCGAGGTCCTCGATTTCGTCGGAGTCCTGGGCATCCGCCGACTGGTCGTCAGCATACTCGGTGGTCTCGCCAATCGAGTTGTCCTCGGTCGGCAGGGTATCCTGTTCCGCCGAGACGGAATCGTCGTCCTGCGGGCCAAGTTCTTCGACTTCCTCGTCCTTTGCCTGCTCTTCCGGCAAGTCGTATTTCGTCACAGGGAAATCGGGCAGCGCTTCATCCTTGGGAGCGGCGGCCACCGCAGCCGGCTTCGGCGGCGGGGTTTCATCAACCGGGCGATCGATGTACTGGACCGATTCTTTTTCCGGTTCGTAAGCGGGAGCGGCCGGCGGAGCGGGCACTGCTTCCACTGCAGCGGCTTCCGTCGCTGCCTTGGCCGCCGCCCGACGCTCCAGTTCTTCCTGCGTGACAGCATTGGAACTGCCGCCGACCCGCTCATGTTCGATCTGGGCCTGCTCGCCGCCGCCGGAACTGCTGCGATCGGTCTGGCTGGCACAGCCGGCGATCGCGACTCCCACTAACAACATCAACAGTCGATTGGTCTTTGTTCGCATCACCTTTTCTCCTGGTTGTGCTGGTCAACGGATAATTTGATTATTGCCCATTCTCCGGCGGGTTAAAAGCAAATCGCAACGCAATACGAAATCGATATGTCAAGCGGCCGGGTAGGCCCAAACAGTCCCGGTTGGCGCCAAAAAATCCGCGTCGGAGCCGGAATTTCCTTGTTGAACAATGTCTCGGGAAGAGTCCGCATGTTAAAATGCAACGCTTGTCCCGGGCCGTGTCGCCTGATTCTTGCGGTCGGGATAAAACCTGTTCCGTCGGTTCATTGCATGAGATGAGCCTGCGCGTTTCCATGCCAGTTTGCTACAAGAAAAATTGACTTGCCCTGATGGATCAATTCGCCAAAGAAACCCTTCCAATTAGCCTTGAAGAGGAGATGCGCCGCTCCTACCTCGATTACGCCATGAGCGTCATCGTGGGCCGCGCCCTCCCGGATGTGCGTGATGGCCTCAAGCCGGTGCATCGTCGCATCTTGTTCGCCATGCACGAAGCCAACAACGTCTGGAACCGGCCGTACGTCAAGTGCGCTCGCATCGTCGGCGATGTCCTCGGAAAGTACCATCCGCATGGTGATTCGGCGACCTATGAAGCCCTCGTGCGCATGGCCCAGAATTTCTCGATGCGTCATGTGCTCATCGACGGACAGGGTAATTTCGGGTCCGTCGACGGCGACTCGGCTGCCGCATACCGCTACACAGAGTGCCGGCTTGAAAAAATTTCATCGGAACTGCTTGCCGATATCGACAAGGAAACGGTCGATTTTGTTCCGAATTACGACGGCAAGGAACGCGAGCCGAGCGTCCTGCCGACGCGGATACCGAATCTCCTGATCAATGGATCCTCGGGCATTGCAGTGGGCATGGCCACGAACGTGCCGCCGCATAACCTGGCCGAGATCATCAATGCCTGCCTGGCCATCCTCGAACGGCCGGATATCACCCTCGACGAAATAATAGAAATCGTTCCCGGACCGGACTTTCCGACCAAGGGGATCATCTACGGCACCGCTGGCGTCAAGGAGGGATACCGAACCGGACGGGGCCGCGTGGTCATTCGCGCACGGACCCACTTCGAGGAACTGGAGAAAGGCAACCGCCAGGCGATTGTCATTGATGAGTTGCCCTACCAGGTCGGCGGCGACCAGGTTTTGAAGCGCATCAGCGAGCTGGTAAGCGAGAAGAAGCTCGAAGGAATTTCCGATCTGAGGAACGAGTCGGACAAGAAAGGTATGCGGCTCGTAGTGGAACTCAAGCGCGGCGAAGTGCCCGAAGTCATCCTGAATAATCTGTTCAAAGAAACGCAGATGCAGGACACCTTCGGCATGAACATGGTGGCGCTGGTCGAAAACCAGCCGCGTCTGCTCAATCTGAAGGAAATCCTCGACGCGTTCCTGCGCCACCGCCGCGAGGTGATCACCCGCCGTACGGTATTTGAGCTCAGGAAGGCGCGAGACCGGGGACACGTCCTCGAGGGCCTCGCGGTCGCACTTTCAAATGTCGACGAAATCATTGCCCTCATCAAGACGGCAGCGGCGCCGGCGGAGGCAAAGCGGGAACTGATGTCGAGGGCCTGGCATTCGCAGCTGGTCGAATCGATGCTGGCGCGGGCCGATGTGAGAGCCGATTCGCGGCCCGAGGGGCTGTCGACGGAATTCGGGCTGCAGCCAGACGGGTATCGGCTCTCCGAGGTCCAGGCCCAGCGTATCCTCGAAATGCAGTTGCAGCGGCTTACCGGTCTGGAGCAGGAAAAGATAGTCAACGAGTACAGGGAGGTCATGGATACCATCGCCGACTTGCTCGACATCCTGGCAAAACCCGAACGGATCACCGCGATTATCGCGAAGGAATTGACGCAAACGCGGGATGAATTCGGCGAGGCGCGCCGCAGCGAGATCGTCATGAATGCACAGGACCTCAGCATGGAGGACCTGATCGCGCCGGAAGACGTCGTCGTGACGCTGTCTCACAGCGGTTACGTCAAGGCGCAGCCACTGGCCGACTACCGCGCGCAGAAGCGCGGCGGCCGCGGCAAGCAGGCGACGGCGACCAAGGAAGACGATTTCATCGACAACCTGTTCATCGCCAATACCCACGACTACGTGCTGTGCTTCTCCAGTCGCGGGCAGTTGTACTGGATCAAGGTATACAACGTACCGCAAGGCGGCCGTGCCAGCCGCGGCAAGCCCATCGTGAATCTGCTTCCGCTGACGGAAGGCGAGAAGATCACGGCGATTCTGCCCGTGCGCGAGTTCGACGAGAACAAGTTCATATTCATGGCGACCGCCAACGGGACAGTCAAAAAGACCCCGCTGTCCGATTTTTCCCGTCCGCGGCCCTCCGGCATCATCGCCGTCGACCTCGACGAGGGCGATTACCTGATTGGCGTTGCGCTGACCGAAGGCCGGCACGACATCATGTTGTTCTCGGACGCGGGCAAAGCGGTTCGCTTCGACGAGCAGGACGTGCGCCCGATGGGACGTGTCTCGCGTGGTGTGCGGGGCATGAGGTTGCCCGGCGGACAGAAAGTGATCTCGCTGCTCGTGGCCGAGAACGAATCCATTTCGGTTTTGACGGCCACGGAGAACGGTTTCGGCAAGCGTACGCCGATTACCGAGTACACCCGCCATGGCCGGGGTACGCAGGGCATGATCGCGATTCAGACCAGTGCTCGCAATGGCAACGTGGTTGCCGCCACGCTCGTCGAAGACAAGGACGAGATCATGCTCATCACAACGGGCGGCGTGCTGATTCGCACACGCGTGGCGGAAATCCGGGAGATGAGCCGGGCAACCCAGGGCGTTACCCTGATCAACCTCGGTTCGGACGAGAAGCTGGCGGGATTGCAGAAAATCGTCGACACCGATGACGCAAGCGAAGTCCTCGACGCGGGCGCGGCGCAAGAGGGTGCTGATGCGGCTGGAATCGAAGACGGCCCGCCAGAAGGCGATCAGGACGGTTCCGACGAACAGACCTGACGCCGGCGTCGGGGGAAACACTTCAAGAAAACGGAGCGGCAAAGTGGGGAGAGTATTCAATTTCAGTGCGGGGCCCGCGGTTTTGCCGCAGCAGGTTCTGGAAAAAGCGCGCGACGAGATGCTGGACTGGCACGGTTCGGGCATGTCGGTCATGGAAATGAGTCACCGCGGCAAGGAATTCATCGCCATCCATGCGCAAGCTGAAGCCAGCCTGCGCGAGTTGCTGGCCATCCCGCAGAATTACAAAGTACTGTTCCTGCAAGGCGGAGCGATCGCCGAAAACGCGATCGTGCCGATGAACCTGCTGCGCGGCCGCAGCGTCGCCGACTACGTCAACACCGGTGAATGGTCGAAGAAGTCGATCAAGGAAGCGAAGAAGTACTGCAACGTAAACGTCGCGGCCTCAAGCGAAGACCGCAATTTCTCCTATGTCCCTGCGCGCGAATCCTGGCGATTAAGCAAGGACGCCGGGTATGTGCATATCTGCTCCAACGAAACCATCGGCGGCATCGAGTATCACTGGATTCCCGATACCGGCGAAGTTCCACTGGTCGCCGATATGTCCTCGCACATATTGTCCCGGCCGGTGGATGTCTCGAAGTACGGCCTGATCTATGCGGGAGCGCAGAAAAACATCGGCCCGGCAGGGTTGACGATCGTCATCGTGCGTGATGACCTGATCGGGCAGGCGCTGCCGATCACGCCCTCGGCTTTCGACTACAAGCAGCAGGCCGAAAGCGATTCCATGCTCAATACGCCGCCCACGTACGCCATTTATATCGCGGGACTGGTATTCGACTGGCTGAAGCAGCAGGGTGGCCTGGGAGAGATTGAGAAACGCAATGTCGCCAAGGCGGGGCTGCTCTACGACTACCTGGACCAGAGCGGCTTTTTCGTCAGCCCGGTCGACAAGCGCGATCGGTCGCGCATGAACGTGCCCTTCAAGCTCAAGGATGAAGCGCTGGACGAGGCTTTCCTGAAGGGCGCTCAGCAGCGCGGCATGCTGCAGCTGAAGGGCCACCGTTCCGTTGGCGGCATGCGCGCCTCCATATACAACGCGATGCCGATCGAAGGCGTTCAGGCATTGGTCGGCTATCTGCGGGAATTCGAGAAAAGCCATGGTTGAGAAAAGTCATGGTTGAGCCCGTGCGCATTCTGACCTTGAATGCCATTTCGGCGATCGGCTTGCAGCGGCTTCCGGCGGAGCGCTATTCGGTTGGCACGCAGATCGATTCTCCGGATGCGATCCTCGTGCGTTCCCATGACATGAAGGCGATGCCCATCGCGGCTTCGGTACGTGCGATTGGCAGGGCGGGGGCGGGGACCAACAACATCCCGGTGGCCGACATGAGCAAGCGTGGTGTCCCGGTATTCAATGCGCCGGGTGCCAATGCCAATGCGGTCAAGGAATTGGTGCTGGCCGGAATGCTCATCGCCGCGCGCAATCTCGTGCCCGCAATCCGTTTCGCCGATGGCTTGTCCGGAACCGACGAGGAGATCGACCGGAAAGTCGAGGACGGCAAGAAGAATTTTGCCGGTGTGGAGCTTCCACAGCATGTGCTCGGCATCATCGGACTGGGCAAAATCGGCAGTCTGGTTGCCGATGCGGCGATCAAACTCGGCATGGATGTATTCGGCTATGACCCGGAGATCACGGTGGATGCCGCCTGGAGCCTGCCTTCACAGGTCAGGAAGGCGCACAGCATCGAGGAAGTGCTCCGCGGCAGCGATTTCGTGACGCTGCATGTTCCTTTGCTCGACGCGACTCGCAATCTGATCGATGCCAAACGCATTCGTCTGATGAGGTCCGGTACGGTGCTGCTCAATTTTTCACGCGACGGCATCGTGGACAACGACGCCGTGCTTGACGCGCTGAACGCGAAAAAACTCAAGGCCTACGTCTGCGATTTTCCCGGCAGCCGGTTCAATGGACATCCGGCCGTGGTGGCGACGCCGCATCTGGGCGCTTCGACGCAGGAAGCCGAGGAAAATTGCGCCATCATGGTGGTCGACCAGGTGCGCGATTATCTGGAAAACGGCAATATCCGTAATGCCGTGAATTTTCCGGATGTGGTCATGCCCAGGGAATCGCCTTACCGGCTCGGCATCGCCAATGCCAATGTACCCAACATGGTGGGGCAGATTTCTACGGCGGTGGCCCAGGCCGGATTGAACATTCACAACATGTTGAACAAATCCCGCAAGGACATGGCCTACACGCTGGTTGACGTCGATAGCGCGGTATCCCGCCAGGTCATCGACCGGATCGGGACCATCGCCGGCGTGCTCGCCATTCACTATCTTCCGGCTGCCTCCTGACCATGGCGGACAACCTCAAGCAATTGCGCGCGCGCATCGATGCGCTGGATCTCGAGATCCTCAAACTGGTCAGCGAGCGCGCATCGACGGCGCATGCCATCGGCAAACTGAAGGATGACGGTACGGTTTATCGCCCGGAGCGTGAAGCTCAGGTGCTGCGGCGGCTGGCGCAGGACAATCCTGGCCCGTTGCCCGACAAAGTGGTCATGCACCTGTTCACCGAAGTCATTTCCGCCTGCCGAGCGCTGGAGGACGCCTTTTCGGTGGCGAGCCTTGGCCCGCGTGGAACATTCAGCGAAGAGGCGGTGGTCAAGCATTTCGGTGCTCAGGCGCCGGTCGTATTGTGCAATTCCATCGATGAGGTTTTTCGCTCTGTGGAATCCGGCAACGTCGGTTACGGGATGGTGCCGCTGGAGAATTCGACCGAGGGCGCGGTAGGCCGCACCATGGACCTGTTGTTGTCCTCGCCATTGAAGATTTGCGGCGAAGTGTTGTTGCCGGTGCACCAGAACCTGTTGTCGACGGGCAGCGACATTGCGGCTGTCAAACGCATCTATTCCCATGCGCAAAGCCTGGCCCAATGCAACCGCTGGCTCGTGCAGAATTGTCCGCACGCTGAACGCGTTCCGGTTGCAAGCAATGCGGAAGCGGCGAGGCGGGCGCAGGACGATGCCGAATCCGCGGCCATCGCCGGGCGATCGGCGGCCGGCCACTACGGCTTGTCGGTGCTGGCCGGCAACATCGAAGACGAACCGAACAACACCACCCGCTTCGTCGTGATATCCGGGCAGGAAATTTCACCTTCTGGCAATGACAAGACTTCGCTGGTGTTGTCCACGCGTAATGTGTCTGGCGCCATGCACGAACTGCTCGCCCCCCTGGCCAGGAACGGCGTGAGCATGACGCGGCTGGAATCGCGGCCTTCCCGCACCGGACTCTGGGAGTACGTATTTTTTCTGGATATGGAGGGCCACCAGAACGAAGAGAAGGTGGCGCGTGCTCTCGAAGGAATGCGCGAACTGGCCGCGTTCCTGAAAGTCCTCGGTTCCTACCCGGTCGCCGTGCAATGAAGGCCGCCCCTTCAGCGCAGCAGGCCGATATTTGCGAACGGGCGCCCGGCTATGTCCGCGCCATCGCCCCTTATCAGCCAGGCAAGCCCGTTTCCGAACTGGCGCGCGAAATGGGGATTCCGGAACAGAGCATTGTCAAACTCGCATCGAACGAGAATCCGCGCGGCGCCAGCCCCAGGGCGATCGCGGCAATGCGCATTGCCATCGAGGAGACCGGGCGCTATCCGGATGGCAACGGGTTCGCGCTCAAGGAAGCGCTGTCGAAGCGCTATGGGTTGACGCCGGAGCGCATCGTGCTGGGCAACGGTTCCAACGATGTGCTGGAGATGGCGGCACGGGCGTTCCTGGCGGCCGGTACTTCGTCCGTGTCTTCGCAACATGCTTTCGTAGTTTATTCGCTGGCAACCCAGGCAATCGGGGCGACAGGCATCGTCGTTCCGGCGCGCGATTTCGGCCACGACCTGGACGCGATGGCAAAGGCGGTGCGCAGCGATACGCGCGTGGTCTTCGTCGCCAATCCGAACAATCCGACCGGCACCTGGCTCACGCCGCAAGCGGTCCGTGCTTTCCTGCAAAAGATTCCGGGGGATGTGCTGGTGGTGTTGGATGAAGCCTACAACGAATATCTGGATGCGGAAGATCGCAGTGACGCAGTACGCTGGAGCGACGAATTCCCGAACCTGGTCGTGTCGCGCACCTTCTCCAAGGCGTATGGCTTGGCCGGCTTGCGGGTGGGCTATGGGTTTTCGCACCCGCGGATCGTCGACCTGATGAACAGGGTGCGCCAGCCTTTCAATGTCAGCGACATCGCCCAGGCAGCCGCCACGGCCGCGCTGCA
>JANXVW010000085.1 GCA_025351455.1 Betaproteobacteria bacterium
CGACTCGTTTTTCGCGGACGGCTCGAACAATACCGACCGGTCGATCTGGTCGAGGCTATCCCATCCGCACAATGCCATGACGCGGTCGATTTCCGTGCGGTAGATTTCCAGCACCTTCGCGACGCCCTGCTCGCCCGCCACAGCCGCGCCCCAGAGATGCGGCCTCCCGATCAGGCAGGCGGTCGCGCCTAATGCAAGCGCCTTGATGACATCGCCACCGCGACGCACGCCGCCGTCGAGCAGGACCGGTATTTTTCCGGCGACGGCATCGACCACTGCCGGCAAGGCCTGCAACGAGGCCGGCACAACATCCAGTTGCCGGCCGCCGTGGTTGGAGACCACCACGCTGTCGATGCCGATGGAAACCGCGCGCTTCGCATCGTCGGGATGCAGGATGCCTTTGACGATCAGCGGCCCGGCCCAGAAGCTGCGCAGCCATTCCACTTCCTTCCAGCTGGCGCTGGCATCCATCCAGCCGACGACGCGGGCGCCGATCGAGAACACGCCGGTATCGCCTTCGCGTTCGTAGTTCGGCATCGAAAGTCGCGGCGCCCGCGCCATGCGCAGGAGCCAGCGCACGTGCAGCGCCATGTCGAGCAGCCCGCTGAATTCGAATTGCGGCGGGATGGTGAAGCCGTTGCGCAGGTCGCGCTCGCGCTGTCCGAGGACCTGATTGTCTATCGTGAGTACGAGTCCCTGAAACCCCGCGGCATGGGCCCGTTCCGCGAACGACTGCGTCAGGCCGCGATCCTTGTAGGGAAATACCTGCATCCACAGGTTGCCGGGCACCTCGCGCGCGAGGTCCTCCATTTTTACGGTCGAGCCGTGGCTCATCGTGTAGACCGTGCCCGCAGCGGTGGCGGCCCGTGCGGCTTCGATTTCCCCGCGCGGCCATAGCATGCCGGTCATCCCGGTCGGACCGATCAGCACCGGGCCCTTGAGCGCGTTGCCGAACAGGTCGATGGCCTGGTCGCGACGGGTGGTCCCGCGCATCGGTTGCGGCAGCAAGGAAAGTTCATCGAAAGCCGATTCGTTGCGGCCGACGACGATCTCATCCTCTGCGCCGCCGTCGACGAAATCAAACACCGACTTCGGCAAACGGCGCTGCGCGATTTTGCGCATTGCGGCAATGCTGTAGGCGTGCTGTTTCAGAAATGCACTGTCCATGCTCTTCCCCTGCTCTTCCCCTGCGCATTATCGGATCGCCCGCTATACTCAATCAAACAGTTCGTAAAATCAAAGTCCACTCGAGGAGAGCCCCATGCGCAAGTCTGCTCTGGCCGGTATTTTCGGCACAATCCTTTCTTTCTGCAGCCTGGTCCCGGTTTTTGGCGCGGAGACCGTCAAGATCGCCCACATCGACCCGCTGAGCGGGCCCTTCGCGCTGGTCGGAGAGAGCTTCGCCCATCATCTGGCAGCCGCGGCGGCCGAGATCAACGCCAAGGGCGGCGTCCAGTTCGAGATCGTGGATCTGGATAACAAATCCAGCCCGCAGGAAAGCGTCCTCATGCTCAAAGAGGCCGCCGACCGGGGCATCCGCTATCTGACGCAGGGCGCAGGCTCGAACAACGCCCATGCTTTGTCCGAGGCCGTAGCCAAGCACAACGAGAGGAACCCGGAGAAGTCCATCCTGTACCTCAACTTTGCCGCACAGGATCCGGCGCTGACCAACGAGAAATGCAATTTCTGGCATTTCCGCTTCGACGCCAACGTCGACATGAAGATCGAAGCGATGACCAACTACATTGCCAGCCGCAAGGACATCAAGAAGGTTTACCTGCTGAACCAGGATTACGCTTTTGGCCAGGCAATCAGCAGGGCCGGACGGGAAATGCTCAACAGGAAACGGCCCGACATCGAAATCGTCGGCGATGACTTGCACCCGCTGGGCAAGATCAAGGATTTTTCGCCGTATATCGCCAAGGTCAAGGCATCTGGCGCGCAGGCGGTCGTCACCGGTAACTGGGGCCCGGACTTCACGCTGCTGATCAAATCGAGCAAGGACTCCGGCCTTGACGTCACGTATTACACGGTCAATGCGCACAACGCCGGCGCACCCAGTTCGATTGGCTCGGCCGGTGCGGACCATGTCACGCAGGTGCTGACATGGCATTCGAACGTAGCCAACAACAAGATCGAGAAGTTCAACAACACCTACCACGAGGCCTACAAGAAGATTAAGGAGGATTTCTACTACAACACCGCAAAGACCGAGCTCGAGATGCTCGCCAAGGCGATGAACGAGACGAAATCGACCGACCCGCTCACCATAGCGAAAGCGCTCGAAGGAATGAAATACCAGGGCGACACCGGCGAAGTCTGGATGCGCGCCGACGATCATCAGATCATGCAGCCGATCTACCTTGCAACGTTCACGAAAGCCGGCGGGAAGGACGTCAAGTACGACGTCGAG
>JANXVW010000120.1 GCA_025351455.1 Betaproteobacteria bacterium
AAGGCCATGACAACCGCGGCCGCGCCATAGCGGCGCACCAGACGCGCCTGGCGCAGGAACTCCGCTTCGCCTTCCTTCATGCTGATCGAGTTCACCACGCACTTGCCCTGCACGCACTTGAGCCCGGCCTCGATGACTTCCCACTTCGACGAATCGATCATCAGCGGCGCGCGCGAGATGTCCGGCTCGGAGCCGATGAGGTTCAGGAAGGTCGTCATCGCCTTCTTCGAATCCAGCATCGCTTCGTCCATATTGACATCGATGATCTGGGCGCCGCTTTCGACCTGACTGCGCGCCACGGCAAGCCCATCGGTGTAATTGCCGGCAAGGACCAAGCGCGCAAAGGCCTTCGAGCCGGTGACGTTCGTGCGTTCGCCGACATTCACGAACAGCGAGTCTTCACCGATGTTGAGCGGCTCCAGCCCCGACAGGCGCAGCTTCTTCTCGACCACGGGAACCGGGCGCGGCGCGATGCCCTTCAATGTCTCGACCACCGCCTTGATGTGAGCCGGGGTGGTGCCGCAGCAACCGCCCGCGATATTCAGGAAACCGGCTTCTGCGAATTCCTTCAGGAAGGAGGCGGTGTATTGCGGCGACTCGTCGTAGTCGCCGAACGCGTTCGGCAATCCGGCATTCGGGTGCAGGCTGGTGTGGACGTCGGCGACTTTCGACAGCTCTTCGATGTACGGGCGCAGGTCCTTGGCGCCGAGTGCGCAGTTCAGTCCAACGGAAAAAGGGCGCGCATGCGAGATCGAATTCCAGAATGCTTCCGTGGTCTGGCCGGACAACGTACGGCCGCTGGCGTCGGTGATCGTGCCGGACACCATGACCGGAACATGCAGCCCGTGCCGCCCCAGATAATCGTCGATGGCAAACAGCGCCGCCTTGCAATTGAGTGTGTCGAACACCGTTTCGACCATCAGCAGATCGACCCCGCCATCCACCAGGCCGCGCACGCATTCCAGATAACAGGCCACAAGTTCGTCGAAAGAAACATTGCGGAAGCCGGGGTCGTTGACATCCGGCGAAATCGATGCGGTGCGGCTAGTGGGCCCGAGCACGCCGGCGACGAAACGCGGCTGGCCCGGCGTGCGCGCGGAAAATTCTTCCGTCGCGGAGCGTGCAAGGCGGGCACCGGCGACATTGAGCTCGTACACCAGCTCCGTCATGCCGTAGTCGGCCATCGACACCGTATTCGAGTTGAAGGTATTGGTCTCGACGATGTCGGCACCGGCCTCCAGGTAAGCCGCATGGATGCCGCGGATGATCTGCGGCTGCGTCAGGGTCAGCAGGTCGTTGTTGCCTTTCTGGTCGCTGCCATGGTCGTGGAAGCGATCGCCGTGGTAATGGCCGGCTTCCAGCCCATGCCCCTGGATCATGGTGCCCATTGCGCCGTCGAGCACGAGGATGCGCTCGCGCAACAGGGTGTTCAGCAGATTATTGCGATTTTCAGTCATGCCCTGATCGAAAATAAAAAACCCGCCGGCTGAAGCGGACGGGTCTGTCACGCTTTAGCGGCATTTATTAAGCGCCCGCAAGCTGAGTGTCAAATCGGCGCAATGACAAGGTAGCCCGAAGGGCCCGCTGTGTCAATTCGCAGCCCCGGAAATCAGACCCGCTCGTAGCGCCGGTATTGCACGGCTTCCGCGATATGCGTCGTCGAAATGCCGGATACGCCCGCCATGTCTGCCACGGTGCGCGCGACCTTGAGGATGCGGTGATAGGCACGGGCCGACAATCCAAGCGTGCTGATCGCCTTGCGGGCAAGCTGGTCAGCATCGGCCTCGGCAACGCAATGCTCTCCGATCTCCTTGACCGACATATGGGCATTGGGCTTGCCCTGCCTCGCAAGCTGACGCTCCCGTGCCGCCGCCACGCGTTCGCGTATGGCCGCGCTCGGTTCGCCTGGCTGGCGCGAACCGAGATCCTGTTCGGCTACGGCCGGAACTTCGATGTGCAGGTCGATGCGGTCGAGCAGCGGGCCCGAAATACGATTTCGGTAGCGCGTGACCTGATCCGGCGTGCAATGGCACTTGCCTGAATAGTGGCCGAGGAATCCGCACGGGCATGGATTCATCGCCGCCAGAAGCTGGAAACGGGCGGGGAACTCCGCCTGCCGCGCCGCCCGCGAGACGCTGATCTTGCCGGACTCCAGCGGTTCGCGCAGCACTTCCAGCACATCGCGGTTGAATTCCGGCAGCTCATCGAGGAACAGCACGCCGTGCATCGCCATCGAGATCTCACCCGGCCGCGGATTGCTGCCGCCGCCCACAAGGGCGACGGCGGATGCAGTGTGATGCGGCGAACGGTAAGGCCGGCGCTTCCAGTTGCGTATGTCGAAGCCCGTGCTGCCAAGCGACTGCATCGCCGCGGAAGCCAGCGCTTCTTCTTCGGTCATCGGCGGCAAAATGCCGGCGAAGCGTTCCGCGAGCATGGTCTTGCCGGTGCCCGGCGGACCCACCATCAACATGCTATGGCCGCCGGCGGCAGCGACTTCGAGCGCGCGCTTGGCCTGCCGTTGCCCCTTTACTTCAGCGAGGTCCGCCACCTGATCGTCAACCGGCGCGGGCACGTGCGCGGAAAGCCCCAGCGTTTCGCGGCCGGCCAGGTGGGCGCATACCTTGAGTAAGGTAGCCGCCGGATACACGCGCGCGTCCCGGACCAGGGCGGCTTCCAAGGCACTTTCGAACGGCAATACAAAAGCACGGCCCGAGCGATGCGCGTTGTACGTCATGGCCAGCGCGCCGCGGATCGGACGCAATTCACCGGTCAATGCAAGCTCGCCGGCAAATTCGTACTCGGCCAGTTTTTCACCGGGAATCTGCCCCGAAGCCGCCAGGATGCCAAGCGCGATCGGCAAGTCGAAACGCCCGCTTTCCTTGGGCAGATCGGCGGGCGCCAGGTTCACGGTGATGCGGCGCGCGGGAAATTCGAAACGGCAATTCAACAGCGCAGAGCGCACGCGGTCTTTGCTCTCCTTCACTTCGATTTCCGGCAGGCCGACGATGGTAAAGCTGGGGAGGCCGTTGGCGAGGTGGACTTCCCCCGTGACCGGGGGCGCTTCCATGCCGGCGAGCGCCCGGCTGTATAGAACGGCGAGAGACACGGGCAGGATAGTCGGCGGTCAGGGCTTGTTCGTGTTCGCGAGCAATTTCTCCATCTCGGCGACCCGCGTTTCCATTTGCTGCAACTTGTCGCGGGTGCGGCCGAGCACTTCCTGCTGAACGTCGAATTCTTCCCGGGTCACCAGATCCAGCCGGGAAAACGCGCTCGACAACAACGCGCGCAGATTCTTTTCGATGTCCTTCGCCGGCGAGGCTGCCAGAAGCTCGCTGACCTTCTTGTTCAATTCATCCAGAAATCGGGTTTCCAAAGGCGTACCTCCTGCTGGAAGTGTAGCAAAGCGCGACCGATATTCGGGCCGCACTGCTTGGGTGCAAAGCTCGCGGAAGGCGCCTTGGTTTGGTGCGCCCCTGCTTTTCTGGTTGCGCAAAGATACGTTAATCGATTGATCTTGTTTTAATTTCGGTTTGGCATGGTAAATGCTGACGCCTGTTGCCGCTGTTTTCAGCCAAATCATTTCAATCATCACCAAAGGAAGATCGCCATGTTTGAGAAAGAATTTCTTGCTGCTGCTGTGGTTGGCGCGTTCGTGCTGCCGGGTGCCGTGTTGGCCGCAGACCCGCCGGCAAAACCCGCTGTGCCCACTCTCGACCAGGTATTGGAAGCCTCAGGAGTTTCGCTCACAGGGTACATCGACACCGCTTATTCCCACCTTTCGGGCACGGGGCTGTTTACAAGTCTCGTCCCCAGCCGGGTGTTCGATACCGAGCCGAGTTCCTTCAACCTCCATCAGGCAGCCATCACCGTCGCGAAGCAGCCGAAAGAAGGGTTCGGAGGTGTAGTGAACCTCACTGCCGGCAGAGACGCCAAGATAATTCACGCGTTCGATACAAACACCGAGTCGCAATTTGACGTCACCCAAGCTTTCGCCCAGTACGCAACCGGGCCATTGACAGTAATCGCCGGCAAGTACGTCACCATGGCTGGCGCGGAAGTGATCGCCAGTCCGAGCGATGTCAACTATTCGCGTTCAATCCTGTTTGGTTACGCTATCCCCTTCACTCACACCGGATTACGCGCGACTTACGCAGTTAGCGACATGTTGAGCTTAATCGGTGGCGTCAATAACGGATGGGATGACATTAAGGACACCAACAAGCAAAAGACTCTGGAGTTGGGCCTGACATTTGCGCCCACCAAGTCCCTTTCACTCGCCGCAGTCGACTACGTGGGTACCGAGCAAGTTGCCGGTCCTCTCGACACGACGCAAGGTAAGCGCAACATTCTCGACCTAGTCGGCACATGGACCGCGACCGACAAACTTAGCGTCACTCTGAACTACGACTACGGCTCCCAGGAAAATGCCGTGGGTGGCACAGACAAGGCAAAGTGGACGGGACTCGCCGCTTACGCCAACTATCAGTTTACCGACACGTGGCGTCTCTCGGTACGAGGCGAATACTTTAACGACAAAAACGGCTATCGCACGGGCGTCGTGCAGAAGTGGAAGGAAGGCACCATTACATTGGCGTACCTGCCAACCAAGAGCATGGAAATCCGTGGCGAGTTGCGCGGTGACAAGTCTGATCAGTCCTCGTTTTTGAAGTCGGACGGATCGGCGAGCAAAACCCAGTCGTCCTATGGGCTTGAAGCCATCTACAAGTTCTAACCGCCTCGGGAAAGTTACCCAACTCAGGGAGTATAGAAATGAAACTAGTTACCGCAGTCATCAAGCCGTTCAAGCTTGACGAGGTGCGTGAGGCCCTGTCCGCCATCGGCGTGCAGGGGATCACGGTGACCGAAGTCAAGGGCTTCGGCCGGCAGAAGGGCCATACCGAGCTTTATCGAGGCGCCGAATACGTCGTGGACTTCCTTCCCAAGGTGAAAATCGAAGCGGCCATCAAGTCGGAGCTTCTGGACCAGGTGATCGAGGCGATCGAAAAGTCCGCCAACACCGGCAAGATCGGCGACGGCAAGATCTTCGTGTTCGAGCTCGAACAGGTTGTCCGCATTCGCACCGGCGAAACCGGCGCGGACGCGCTATAGGGAGAATGTCATGATTAGAAAGATTCTGATGCTTCTGGCTCTGTGCGGAACCGTCACATTGTCCGTGCCGGCTTTCGCAGATGAAGCGAAGGTTGCCGATACGGCGACGGCGCCCGCGGCGGCAACCGCAACGCCTGCTGCTGCTCCTGCGGCGACCCCAGCGCCCGTGCCGAACAAAGGCGACGTTGCCTGGATGCTCACGTCCACGGCGCTCGTGTTGCTGATGAGCGTTCCGGCCCTAGCTCTGTTTTACGGCGGCATGGTGAGATCGAAGAACATGCTCTCGATGCTGATGCAGGTATTCGTCGTGTTTTCCCTGATCACGGTGCTGTGGTGCATTTACGGCTACAGTCTGGCCTTCACCGAAGGCAACGCCTATTTCGGAGGATTGGACCGGTTATTCCTGAACGGCACCTTTGACGCGGTCAAGGGCGAGTTCTCGATGGCGGCGACGTTCAGCAAGGCGACTCCGTTGCCGGAACTGGTCTACATTGCGTTCCAGGCCACTTTCGCGGCGATCACGTGCTGCCTGATCTTGGGTGCATTCGCCGAGCGAGCGAAGTTTTCCGCAGTGCTGATCTTCATGGTGCTCTGGTTCACGTTCTCCTACATTCCGGTCGCCCACATGGTCTGGTTCTGGCCTGGCCCGGATGCCTACACCGCGGCCAGTGTCGTGGATGCGCAGAATGCAAAAGCCGGTCTCCTATGGCAGTGGGGAGCGCTCGACTTCGCCGGTGGCACAGTCGTGCACATCAACGCGGGCATAGCGGGCATCGTCGGGGCTTACGTGATGGGCAAGCGGATCGGCTTCGGCAAGGAAGCCATGTCCCCGCACAACCTGACCATGACCATGATCGGCGCCTCCCTGTTGTGGTTCGGCTGGTTCGGGTTCAATGCCGGCTCGGCCCTGGAAGCAAACAACTCCGCCGCGCTTGCGTTCATGAACACTTACCTGGCCACGGCTTGCGCGGTGCTTTCGTGGATGTTCGGCGAGTGGCTGTTCAAGGGCAAACCTTCGATGCTGGGTGCGGCATCGGGAGCGGTGGCCGGATTGGTTGCAATTACGCCGGCTGCGGGCAACGTAGGCATCCCCGGGGCTTTCGTAATCGGCCTGGCTGCCGGTTTGGTATGCCTGTGGGGCGTAAACGGCCTGAAGAAGCTGCTCGGCGCGGACGATACACTGGACGTTTTCGGCGTCCACGCGGTGGGCGGGATACTCGGGGCGCTACTGACCGGTGTTTTCAATTCGCCGTCGCTCGGCGGGCCGGGATTCCCCAACAACTGGTTCGAAATGAAGCCCGGTTTCGAAAGTATCGCGGC
>JANXVW010000159.1 GCA_025351455.1 Betaproteobacteria bacterium
TTATCTGAAAGTGGACAGCAAAGGCTTCGACGAACAGAATGTCATCAAACTACTGGCAGGGGAGAATTGAGAAATGGCCTCGGTAAACAAGGTAATCCTGATCGGCAACCTCGGGCGCGATCCCGAAGTGCGCTATATGCCCAGCGGCGACGCGGTGGCCAATATCACCATTGCCACGACGGAAACATGGAAGGACAAGGCCGGCGAGAAGCAGGAACAGACGGAATGGCATCGCGTGGCGATGTTTGGAAAAACGGCGGAGATCGCCGGGGAATACCTGAAAAAGGGCTCGCAGGTCTATATCGAGGGAAAATTGCAGACCCGCAAATGGACCGACAAGGAGGGCCAGGAGCGTTACACCACGGAAATACGCGCCGATCGCATGCAAATGCTTGGCTCGCGTTCAGGAGGATCGGAACGCATGGCGCCGCCGGAAGATGATGCACCGCCCCGTTCTACCGCTGCGCCCGCAAAAAAGGCTGCAGGCGCCGGGAAGGGTGGTAATTTCGACGATCTCGAGGACGACATTCCCTTCTGATCGCGCCGAGGCCCGATGCGGGCGCGCATGCCCTTGCGGCCACTCGATCCACTCGGGCGAGTGCACTTGGATAGGCGAATTCTGGTCCGTGGAGCGGGGCGAAGTCCTTGACGATTCCGGTCTTTTACACAAGTGGAGAAAGCCTGGACTTTCCGCGAAAATGACAACTTGTCCGGGGTGCTGTGCAGGCTCCGGGATGGTCGGGAAATGCCCACAGAGAGACTAATGCCATGACCTTGTCCCATGTTGCGCTTGATGACAAATACACGTTGCAGTCGGGACGTGTTTATATCACCGGCACTCAGGCTCTCGTGCGGTTACCGATCATGCAACACCTGCGCGATCGCGCGGCCGGCATCACAACCGGTTGCTACATTTCGGGTTACCGCGGATCGCCGCTCGGCGGATTCGATCAGCAGCTCTGGGCCGCCGGCAAGCACCTTACGGCACACAACATCGTATTCCAGCCCGGCGTCAACGAAGACCTGGCGGCGACGGCCTGTTGGGGCACGCAGCAGGCGCATTTCGACGGCGACAACAAATACGACGGCGTCTACGCGATCTGGTACGGCAAGGGCCCCGGCGTAGACCGCACGGGCGATGCCTTCCGCCATGGCAATCTGGCCGGTTCCGCTGCGCTGGGCGGCGTGATCTGCCTGATGGGCGACGATCACACGTGCGAATCCTCCACGACCGCGCACCAGAGCGAGTTTGCAATGGTGGACGCGATGATGCCGATCCTGAACCCGGCGGGGGTGCAGGAACTGCTGGACTATGGCCTGTATGGCTGGGCGCTGTCGCGTTACTCGGGTTGCTGGGTCGGCCTGAAATGCATGAAGGACACAATCGATGCGAGTGCTTCGGTGAACGTCGATCCGCGGCGCGTAAGCATCGTGGTGCCCGCTGACTTCAAGATGCCGCAAGGCGGATTGAACATCCGCTGGCCCGATGCGCCGCTCGATCAGGAAGCGCGGCTGCATACCTACAAGCTGGAGGCCGCGAAGGCATTTGCGCTGGCCAACAAGCTCGATCAGGTCGTCGTGGATTCGCCGAATGCAAAGCTGGGCATTGCCACCTGCGGCAAGTCCTACATGGACGTGCGCCAGGCATTGCAGTATCTGGGCATCGACGACGCCGAAGCGGCGCGGCTCGGGCTGCGTATCTACAAGATCGGCATGACCTGGCCGCTGGAGCCGAGCGGTGCGGTGAAATTCGCCGAGGGCCTCGACAAGATCATCGTCGTCGAGGAAAAGCGCGGACTGATCGAGCCGCAGTTGAAGGAAGTGCTCTACGGCAAGGAAGGCGCACCGGAAGTCGTCGGCAAGCGCGATGAAGTCGGGAAGATTTTGTTTCAATCCAATGCAGCCCTCGATCCGAATGAGATCGCGATTGCGATCGGCCGCAGACTGCTCGCGCAGGTAAGCGACGCGCAACTGGCTGCCCGCGTGGCCGAGCAGGAACGCCTGGAGGCGCGGGTCGCGGAGAAGCCGGCGATGGATCGCACGCCGTATTTCTGTTCCGGCTGCCCGCACAATACGGGCACGCTCGTTCCGGAAGGTTCGCGCGCACTGGCTGGTATCGGCTGCCATTTTATGGCGCAGTGGATGGACCGCAGCACCGCCGGCTATACGCAGATGGGCGGCGAAGGAGCGAGCTGGGTCGGCGAAGCGCCGTTCGTGAAAACGCCGCACATGTTCCAGAACATCGGCGACGGCACCTACTACCATTCCGGCCTGCTGGCCGTGCGCGCCGCCGCCGCATCGGGCGTCAACGTCACTTACAAGATTCTCTATAACGACGCGGTCGCGATGACCGGCGGACAGCATGTCGATGGGCCGCTGACGGTGCCGCAAATCACGCTGCAAGTGCACGGAGAAGGCGCGAAAAAAATAGCGGTCGTTACCGACGAGCCGGAGAAATATCCATCCACCGTCGAGTGGGCGCCGGGCGTGACCATCCATCATCGCGACGACTACGACCAGGTGCAGCGCGAATTCCGCGAAATACCCGGCATGTCCGTCATCATCTACGACCAGACCTGTGCGGCGGAAAAGCGACGCCGGCGCAAACGCAACCAGTATCCCGATCCGGCCAAGCGCGCCTTCATCAATGATCTGGTCTGCGAAGGTTGCGGCGATTGCGGGGTCAAGTCGAATTGCGTCTCCGTGTTGCCACTGGAAACCGAGTTTGGGCGCAAGCGCACGATCGACCAGTCAGCCTGCAACAAGGATTTCTCCTGTGTAAAGGGTTTCTGTCCCAGTTTCGTTACCGTGCACGGCGGCGGTGTGCGCAAGGGACGGAGTTCGCCCGCCGGACAGAACGTGGAGACCCTGTTCGCTGCGGTTCCTGAGCCGCAGTTGCCGAAGCTCGACCAGCCCTACGGCATCATGGTCACCGGCGTAGGCGGCACCGGCGTGGTCACCATCGGTGCGATCGTGGGCATGGCGGCGCATCTGGAGAACAAGGGTTTCGGCGCGCTAGACATGGCCGGCCTTGCACAAAAGGGCGGCGCAGTCTGGAGCCATCTGCAAATTGCGTCGAGGCCCGAAGACATCAAGACGGTGCGCCTGGGTTCCGGCGGGGCGAAGCTGGTGCTGGGTTGCGATTTCGTGGTTTCGGCCAGCCAGAAGACCATGGATACCACGCGAGAGGGCACGCGCATGGTGGTCAACACGCACCAGCAGATGACCGGCGAGTTCACCCGCAACGCAAATATCCAGTTTCCCGGGCAGTCGCTCAAGCGCACCATCACCAAAGGGGTGGGCGAAGCCAACGCGGAATTCGTGGAGGCAACGCGCATCGCCACCGCGCTGACAGGCGATTCGATCGCGACCAACTTGTTCATGCTCGGTTACGCCTTCCAGAAGGGCCTTGTGCCGGTTTCATCCGATGCCATCAACAAGGCCATAGAGTTGAACGGTGCAGCGGTGAAAATGAACCAGGCGGCGTTCCTCTGGGGTCGCCGCGCCGCGGTCGATCTGGCCGCGTTGGAGCGGCTCATTGCACCGAAGGCCGATGCCGCGCCGGCAATGGAGGTCTCGCGCACGCTCGAAGAAACGGTCGCGCGCCGCGTGAATTTTCTGACCGGTTATCAGAATGCGGCTTACGCCGAAAAATACCGTGCACTGGTGGAACAGGTAAAGCAGGCAGAAGCTTCGCGCACCAAAGGCCTGACCGGACTCGCCGAGGCGGCCGCGCGCTATTACTTCAAGTTGCTCGCCTACAAGGACGAGTACGAAGTCGCGCGTCTCTACGCCGATCCCACCTTTATGCAAAAGATCCAGTCGCAGTTCGAGGGCGATTACAAGCTTCACTTTCACCTGGCGCCGCCGCTGCTGGCCAAGCGCGATTCCGCCACCGGCGAACTGCGCAAGGCGGAGTACGGCACCTGGGTATTCACGGCGTTCAAGCTGCTGGCAAAGCTGCGTGGACTACGCGGCACGGTGTTCGACATTTTCGGCTATACGCAGGAGCGCCGCATGGAGCGCCAGCTGATCGGCGAGTACGAAGCGACGATCGCGGAAATCATCGGCAAGCTGAGCAGCGACAATCACGCGCTCGCGGTGAAAATCGCTTCGATTCCGGAGGAGATCCGCGGTTACGGCCACGTCAAGGAACGCAACCTGGGCGTCGCGAAGGCGAGGCAGGCCGATTTGCTGGCGGCATTCCGTTCACCCGAGGCGGTGCGGACCGCCGCCTAGACAGCGACCCCAGCGTCCAGGGTCGTGACCATCTGTCCACGGGATTGCCGAGTTCCCGCAAACGGCCAACCCGCAACCGGAACGGCTGCTCCAGGCAGTCGGCGCCGAGTAGCGGGCCCTTGAGGGAAGCTCGTCGCCTCAGGCGAAATTCGGTGTGATGGCGTCCAACTGATCGGTCACCAGCGCATCCACCCCCCATTCCAGCAGCGTGAGAGCGGTTTCCGAATCGTTGACGGTATAAGTCAGCACGCCATAGCCGGAGCCGTGTACGGCTTTTACAAATGCAGGTTCTAGGTGGCGGTAGCTTACGTGCATGGCCACGCACTGCAGGCGCTCGAGGTGGGCCAGCCAGTTGGATGGCGGTTCGACCACGAGCAGCGCGCGGGGTAACTCCGGTGACTCGACGGCGGCTGCTTCCAGCGCCAGCGCGGAGAACGATGACAACAGCGGCAACGGGCGCGAGCCGGTCCACAGCAGTTTTGCCATGCGCGCCACCGCTTCGCCGGTTTCCCGTTCTTCTCCCGGGCTGGGTTTGATTTCGATGTTGGCCCACACTCCCGCCTCGCGGCAAAGCGCGGACGCCACCGCGAAGCTCGGCACTGGTTCGCCGCCGAATTCGTTGCCGAACCATCCGCCCGCGTCGAGTTTTGCAATGTCCTGATAATTCGCGTCGCTCACGGCTCCTGAACCGTCGGTCGTGCGCTCCAGGGTGTCGTCGTGCATGAGTACCGGCACGCCGTCACCCGTCAATTTGACATCGAATTCGACGCCGCTGAAGCCCATGTTGCGCGCGAACCGTATCGCGGCCAGTGTGTTCTCAGGGGCGAGAAGGCCGCCGCCGCGATGGGCAATGATGCGGGGATAAGGCCAGAGGGGGCGCGGCATATTCATGCGTCAGGGAATCGAAAAGTGGAGGGCGATGCCTTGATTATAGCGGGCGACCACATAGGACCAGCCGCCTTGCGGTAAGACATTCCGGCCCCATGTTTAGCTGTTGGCCGGGTGCGATACGGTATAATTTCCGTTGATTTTGTGAGGGATAACATGCCCATTTACGAATACAAGTGCAGCAACTGCGGGCACAAGAAGGAAGTCCTGCAGAAAATGTCCGATGCGCCACTGACCGAGTGCCCGGCCTGCGGCAAGCCCGCGTTGACGAAGCTCGTCAGTGCCGCCGGCTTTCAGCTCAAGGGCAGCGGCTGGTACGCGACGGATTTCAAGGGCGGATCGAAAACCGCCAAGGTCGCCGACAAATCGGGTGACGAGGGCAAGGTGAGCGGCATCGACAATTCGTCCGGCGACACTAAAGCCAACAAGGATGAGAACAAGCCCAGCGAAGCAAGCAAGCCCAAGAAGGAAGAGGCGAAGTCCGACAAGCCCGTCAGCACGGGAGCGAGTCCCGCAGTCCCGTAATGCGCTTGGTGGATCGCGCACTACGCAAGAAGGCTTGTTAACGAACGCTTTCCCCCGCTTCAGCACGTCAAGTTTCAGGAATTAAATTGAAAAAATATCTCATCACGGGATTGCTGATCTGGGTCCCGCTGGTCATTACGGTCTGGGTGCTGAGTTTCCTGGTCGGCACGCTGGACCAGACGCTGCTGCTGCTGCCCGATGACTGGCAACCGCGCGCCTGGCTCGGCTTCAACATCCCCGGTCTGGGCGTACTGCTGACCCTGGCCGTGGTTCTGCTGACGGGGATGCTTGGCGCCAATATGATTGGTCAGCGCCTGGTAAAAATCTGGGAATCTTTGCTGAACCGGATTCCCGTGGTCAAGTCGCTCTATTCCAGCGTCAAGCAGGTTTCCGACACTTTGTTCTCTTCCTCCGGCCAGGCCTTCCGCAAGGCGCTGCTGGTGCAATATCCCCGACAGGGATCGTGGACCATCGCTTTCCAGACCGGGCAGCCGGGCGGGGACGTTGCCAATCACCTGACCGGCGAGTATGTCAGCGTCTACATTCCGACCACGCCGAATCCGACTTCCGGCTTTTTCCTGATGATGCCGAAAACCGACGTGATCGAACTCGACATGAACGTCGACGAGGCGTTGAAGTACATCATCTCGATGGGCGTGGTGCCGCCGGAAAACCGCTCCGCAGGCGTTTACCGGCCATAGGCGTCGCTCCACCAGTCATTTCCTGTCAATATCAACTGTCATCCCCGATTTTCAATTCTATGCGCACCGAATACAGCGGCCTTGTTTCCTCCACTCACCTCGGCCAGACCGTCACCCTTTACGGATGGGTGCATCGCCGCCGTGACCATGGCGGCGTGATCTTCATCGATCTGCGCGATCGCGAAGGCCTGGTGCAGGTGGTGTGCGATCCCGACAATGCCGCCACGTTTGCCATCGCGGAAAAAATTCGCAGCGAATTCGTCGTCAAGGTGACCGGACTGGTGCGCGGACGGCCCGCGGGAACGGTCAACGCGAATCTGATTTCCGGTGAGATCGAAGTGCTGGCTCGCTCGATCGAAATCCTGAACACCTCGGCCACGCCGCCGTTTCAGATGGACGACGAGAATCTTTCCGAAATGGTGCGCCTGGAATACCGTTACCTCGACCTGCGTCGTCCGCAGATGCAGAAGAACCTGCGCCTGCGCTACCAGGTGGCAATGGCCGTGCGTAAGTTCCTCGACGCGCAGGGCTTCATCGATATCGAAACCCCGATGCTCACCAAGTCCACGCCCGAGGGCGCGCGCGACTACCTGGTGCCCAGTCGCGTGCATGCGGGCGAGTTCTTCGCGCTGCCCCAGTCGCCGCAGTTGTTCAAGCAGTTGCTCATGGTGGCAGGCTTCGACCGCTACTACCAGATCACGAAATGCTTCCGCGACGAAGACCTGCGCGCCGACCGCCAGCCGGAATTCACGCAGATCGACATCGAAACCTCTTTCCTCGGCGTTGCCGAGATCACCGCGATGATGGAAGCGATGATTCGCGGCCTGTTCAGGGAAGTGCTGCAGATTGACCTGCCGAATCCGTTTCCGCGCATCACGTTTGCCGAAGCGATGCTCAAGTACGGGTCGGACAAACCGGACCTGCGCGTGCCGCTGCAATTCACTGAACTCACTGACGTCATGAAGACGGTGGACTTCAAGGTGTTCTCGGGCGCGGCCAACGCACTCAACGGCCGCGTTGCCGGCCTGCTGATTCCTGGCGGAGGCACGCTCAGCCGCGGCGAGATCGACAGTTATACGGAATTCGTCGGCATCTACGGTGCCAGGGGCCTGGCTTACATCAAGGTCAACGAAGCGGCCAAGGGGCGCGAGGGCCTGCAATCGCCGATCGTCAAGAACCTGTCGGACGAAGCGCTCCAGGCGATCGTGCAGCGTTCGGGCGCGAAAGACGGCGACCTGATTTTCTTTGGCGCCGACAAGGCGAAAGTGGTCAACGATGCGCTGGGTGCGTTGCGCGTGAAAATCGGACATGAAAAAGGCCATGCCGAGAAGGCGTGGCGGCCGCTGTGGGTGGTCGATTTCCCCATGTTCGACTGGAATGAGGACGAGAAGCGCTGGGACGCGTTGCATCACCCCTTTACCAGCCCGATGGATGGCCACGAGGGCTTCCTCGACAGCGATCCCGGCAAGGCACTGGCCAAGGCCTATGACATGGTGTTAAACGGCTGGGAAATCGGCGGCGGGTCGGTGCGTATCCATCGCCAGGAGGTCCAGTCCAAGGTGTTCAGCGCGCTCAACATTGGACCGGAAGACGCGAAACAGAAATTCGGCTTCCTGCTCGACGCGCTCCAGTTCGGCGCGCCGCCACATGGCGGGCTCGCATTTGGCCTCGACCGCATTGTTACCATGATGGCTGGCGCCGAATCGATCCGCGACGTGATCGCCTTCCCGAAGACCCAGCGCGCGCAGGATCTGATGTGCAAGGCGCCCAGCCCAGTGGACGAGAAGCAGTTGCGCGAACTGCATATCCGATTGCGGCAAAGCGAAAGCGCGAAACCAAATTAGCCGCAGAGCACAGATAACCTACGTGCGTAGCACGTCGGAGTACCCTTCTACAACGACGAGGAAGGCATAATCTGACCGGTATTCGGCGGATTCGAAAACCAGCCCGCAAAAAAATGGTGGATTTTCTGTTTTGCTATCGAATTTTCTCCGTTCCCTTTGTGTCCTGCGGTGAAAGATCTTGAAGAAGTACAAGATTCCGGTGTCGGTATTGGTAGTGATTTACACACCCGACCTGCAGGTACTGCTGATCGAGCGTGCGGATCGTCCGGGATTCTGGCAGTCGGTGACCGGCAGCCAGGATGAAGACGAGAATTTGCGCCAGACCGCGCTCCGGGAAGTTGCGGAAGAGACCGGACTCGACGCACAGGCCGGCGTACTAACCGACTGGAACATGCAGAACGAATTCGAGATCTATCAGGAATGGCGCTGGCGCTATGCGCCGGGCGTTACGCGCAACACCGAGCACGTTTTTGGATTATGCGTGCCGCAGCCGGTCGAGGTGACGCTGTCGCCACGCGAGCATCTGGCTTACGCCTGGCTGCCTCATGACCGGGCTGCCGAAAAGGTTTTTTCCTGGAGCAATGCCAAAGTGTTGCGCGCGCTGCCGGAGCGCGCGGGGGCAGCCTGATGCATCATTTGCCGGATGCAGCATGCACCGATGCAACATTCAGCCCGGTGTCCTGTCTCACTAGTATGGTAAGGTTTTTGTGCGCTTGCTTTCCATGAGGAGCATAAGGATATGCCCGCCACTGCAATTGCTTTCGACCGTTACAGCCAGCTGCAGGACGACGACTGCGAGGAGCGCATTCTTGCGGCGAAGAAAGATCTCGGCAGCCGGGCGGTCATTCTCGGCCACCACTACCAGCGCGCCGACGTCTACAAGCACGCCGACCTGACCGGCGATTCGCTCAGGCTCTCGAAACTGTCCGGCAGCACCGATGCCGAGTTCGTCGTGTTTTGCGGCGTGCACTTCATGGCCGAGGTGGCCGACATCATGGGCAAGCCGGGCCAGGTGGTCGTGCTGCCCGACATGGCGGCGGGCTGTTCCATGGCCGACATGGCCAGCCTGCCGAAAGTCGAGCGCGCCTGGCGCGAATTATCCGAAGTGCTCGATCCGGATGAGAAAGTCACGCCGGTCACTTACATCAATTCCGCCGCCGACCTCAAGGCGTTTTGCGGAGAGCACGGCGGCATCGTCTGTACGTCATCCAATGCTGGAAAGATCCTCGATTGGTCGTTTGCGCGGCGCGAAAAAGTGCTGTTCTTCCCGGACCAGCATCTGGGCCGCTGGAGCGGATACAAGATGGGCATTCCCCTGGAGCAGATGCAGGTATGGGACCCGGATGAGCCGATGGGCGGATTGACGCCGGAGCAGATCCGCGACGCCCGGATCCTGTTGTGGAAGGGACATTGTTCCGTCCACCAGATGTTTCAGCCCCAGCACATTCTCAAATTCCGCAACCAGCACCCGGACGGCATCGTGATCTCGCACCCGGAATGCAAGTTCGAGGTGTGCAAGCTGTCGGACTATGTCGGATCGACGGATACAATCATCAAGACCATTGCCGCGGCACCGGAAAATACCCGCTGGCTGGTTGGCACCGAGCTGAATCTGGTGAACCGCATCGCCGGGGAATTCAAGCCGCAGGGCAAGCAGATCCAGTTCATGTCGCCGGTAGTTTGTATGTGTTCCACGATGGCGCGCATTGACCCGCAGCACCTCGCCTGGACGCTGGAAAATCTGGTGCAGGGCAGGGTCGTCAACCAGATCAAGGTCCCGCAGGGCGACGCGGATCTGGCGCGCGTTGCACTGGAACGCATGCTCGCTGTGTCCTGAGGGAGACGGATATCGCCGGCTGCGCGTGGGCCATTCCTTACTGCAGTCGATTCGAGTTTCCTGTGCTCTGGCTGCTCTTGCTGTTGTTGCCGGCGGGAAGCCATGCAGCAGACATCAGCGTGCACGCTACGCGGCACGGCGACAGTTTCGAAGTCGACGCCACGGCGGAGATCGACGCCAGTGTGGCCGACGCATGGAAAGTACTCACCGACTACGATCGTTTGTCGGCGTTCATCCCAGGCATGATGGAAAGTCGCGTGGTATCGCGCGACGGCTCCAGCGTAGTGGTCGATCAACGCGGAGAGACCAGCGTGCTGTTTTTCACCTATCCCATCCAGGTGCGCCTGGCCATCGAAGAGCAACCCTATGAGCGCATAGTCTCAACTGCGGTAGCGGGCAATTTCAAAGACCTGACCGGTGTCTATGTACTGCAAGCCCGGGAGGGGCGGCTGAGCCTGCGCTATGAAGGCAAATTTACCCCGGACTTTGGCTATCCGCCGTTGCTTGGTACCCTGATCGTGCGATCCACAGTCGAAAAGCGGTTCGGCGCAATGGTGCGAGAGATCGAGAAAGCGCGACGACGCGAGTCCGTTCCAGTCGTCAAGTAGCGTCACGGCGGCACTGGCTGCCTTCAAGGAGACGGGTTCAGGCGAAACAAAAGACCAGAAAATGCAAAATCTTCAGATCGTCACCTACAACATCCACAAGGGGTTCTCGCAGTTCAAGCGGCGCATGGCCGTTCACGACCTGCGCGACAGACTGCGCGGCATCGGCGCCGACGTCGTGTTCCTGCAGGAGGTGCAGGGCCTGCACGAGAAGCATTCGGCGCGCCACCAGAATTGGCCGGTCGCGCCGCAGTACGAGTTCCTGGCCGATTCGATCTGGAACGACTTTGCGTACGGCAAGAATGCGGTCTACGACGGCGGGCACCACGGTAACGCCATTCTGAGCAAGTATCCGATCACGCGTTGGGACAATGTCGACATCTCCATGCACGACAGCGAGAGTCGCGGACTGTTGCATTGTGAAATGACGGTGCCCGGCTGGCCGCAGAACCTGCACTGCATCAATGTGCACCTCGGGCTGCTCGGGCATTGGCGCAAGAAGCAGATCACGCTCATCAAGAATCGTATCGAACAACTGGTGCCGGCGGATGCGCCGCTGATCATAGCCGGCGACTTCAATGACTGGCGCCGGCATGCCAGCGATGAACTGGTGCACGCGCTCCAGGTTTCCGAGGTGTTCGAAGCCACGTCCGGCCGCAACGCGCGCAGCTATCCTGCCATTTTCCCGATGCTCCATCTGGACCGCATTTATGTCCGCGGTTTTTCCATCGAACTGGCCCACGCCCATCACGGCCGCTCCTGGTCGCGCGTGTCCGATCACATCGCCCTTTCGGCGCGACTCGTCCGCAAGTCATGAAGTTTCGCGACGGCAACCGCATAGAGTTGCTGCGCAACGGCTCGGAGTACTTCCCGGCCCTCGAGGGGGAAATCGACGCCGCGTCGAGCGAGATCTATCTCGAAACCTACATATTCGAAGCCGATGAAACCGGCAACCGGGTCGCCGGCGCGCTGATGCGCGCGGCGCGCCGTGGCGTGGCGGTTCACCTGCTGGTCGATGGCTTTGGCTCGCGGCAGTTCACGCAGAACCTTCAGCCGCTGTTGCTCGAAGCGGGCGTCCAGTCACTGGTGTTCCGTCCGGAAACGTCGTTGCTCAAATTCAGGCGCACGCGCCTGCGCCGTCTGCACCGCAAGCTTGCCGTGATCGACGGCAAGGTCGCCTTCTGTGGCGGCATCAACATCATCGACGACAACGATCGCGCGGTACCGGGCCATCCGCGTTTCGACTACGCGGTGTGCGTCCAGGGTCCGCTGGTCGCGGACATGCACGCCGCCGCGCGCGGCGTGTGGATACGCTCGTCCTGGACCCACATGCGGCGGGAATGGGTTGCGACGGTCAAACGGGCAAATATCCCCGGCCCCGTCGGCGACAAACGGGCGGCCTTCCTGGTGCGCGACAATTTCCGCCATCGCCACGATATCGAAAAGGCTTACCTCGCCGCGATCAGGACGGCGCAATCCGAAGTGATGATTGCAAACGCCTATTTCCTGCCGGGGAAGCATTTCCGCCGCGCGCTGCGTGCGGCAAGGGCACGTGGAGTCAGGGTTGTTCTTCTGCTGCAGGGACGGGTCGAATATATTCTGGTGCACTATGCCACCCACGCGCTTTATCGCCAGTTGCTCGACGCGGGCGTCGAGATCCACGAATACCAGAGCAGTTTCCTGCACGCGAAGGTCGCAGTTGTCGATGGCAGCTGGGCGACGGTCGGGTCGTCCAACATCGATCCGGTCAGCCTGTTGCTGGCGCGCGAGGCCAACGTGGTGGTGGAAAACCCGGAATTCGCGCGCGAACTGCGCGACAGCCTGCAGGTGGCGATTGCATCGGACGCAAAGCCGGTGACGCACGATTATGGATCGAACATGAACCTGATGACGCGCCTGATGACATGGGTCGCCTATGGGGCGCTGCGCACGCTCACCAGCATTTCGAGCTACGGGCGCGCGCGCGATTTCCTCTGATCGCAACACTGCCGGCTTACAATTTTTAACAATCTCACCGCGTCCGTCGCGCAATAATGTTTGCGCAGACCAAGGATCGGGGTCCATGGCTTCGGTCCCCTGCAGTTCCTAGCCATGTTCTTACGCATTTTGCGTGCGGGCGCATTCCACAATGCGCCCGTTTTCTTTATTGCTCGTCAGGCCACCACCAGGAAACCGTCAGGCTTGCGCACCGCACCGTTCCCTGTGTTCCGGTCAGGACGACCTGGTTGGCATTCAGCCAGTCGCAAACGATGACGCGCATGCTGGACGGCAACATGGCATCTTCCGGGGCGCGACGTCTTATTGCTTGGCCGGCGGCGGCGAAGCCTGCACCGGTGCCGGGGACAGCGGCGCCGGGTCCTCGATGAGTTTGACGCCGGTAATGTAGTGGCCGGTCTCGCCAAAGCAGGCCGAGGGCACGCCGATGTGCTCCTCGTAGTCGAGCGAGACGCGGCGGCCGATCGAACGATTGATCTGGTCCGCGATCGCCTCATTGCGCACGCTGAAGTGAAATTTCTCCGCCACTGTTCCGGGCATGGTGATCAACGCCAGTTCGCCTTCCCAAGTTTTGCAGACCCAGCCTTTTTTCGACAGTTTCTGCACGTAGCCGGCGCGCTCGCCGACCGAATAGCTCCAGCTCAGCACCAGCCACGTATAGGCGGCGAATAGCACGGCAAAAACAAATAGCAATCCGAACAACCAGCGGCTAATGGAACTCATGATCGAATATTCACTCCCGGCATGCGAATAGGCTGCGGATGCGGGCCGCCCCGGATGGGGTGCGGCCCGCCGCAGCCGGATCAATATACAGTATCGCCGCGGTTGAATTGAACTGTCCGCGTTGGCCGGATCACGGAAGCACCGCCGGCACGGGACGTTTCGCAATGCCAGCCATGGACGTATTACACTTGCCGTATCGAAGCCGATTCGCGTTCGGCATTTCCTGCCTGTTCCTGTGAACAAACCTGCTCCCGTTCCGCAGTCTCCTAACGCTGCCGCCTGGCGTCGCAACGACTGGAAAACCATCCGGACTCTGCTGCCCTATCTCATGGAGTTCAAGGGGAGGGTGACGCTTGCGCTGCTGTGCCTGACCGCGGCGAAAATCGCCAATGTCGGCGTGCCGCTGGTCATGAAGGAGATCGTCGATTCGCTGGACGCAAAGCAGGCCATCCTGGTGCTGCCGTTCGCGCTGCTGGCGATCTATGGCCTGCTGCGGCTTTCCACCACGTTGTTCGCCGAATTGCGCGATATCGTGTTCGTGCGCGTAGCCAAGCGCGCCATCCGCCGCGTCGCGCTGCAGGTGTTCCGGCATCTGCATAGCCTGAGTTTGCGTTTCCATCTCGACAGGCAGACCGGCGGCGTGTCGCGTGACATCGAGCGCGGCACCCGCGGCATTTCCACGCTTCTGAGCTACATGCTGTTTTCCATCATCCCGGTGGTCATCGAATTCAGTCTGGTCGCCTTCGTGCTGCTTGCAAAGTTCGACTGGCGCTTCATGGCCATTACCATGGGGGCGGTCGTGGTCTACCTGGGCTTCACCATCTCGGTGACCGAGTGGCGCATGGATATTCGCCGACGCGCCAACGAACTCGACGCCAAGGCGAATACCCGCGCCATCGACAGCCTGCTCAACTACGAGACGGTGAAGTATTTTAACAACGAGGAATTCGAGGCGAAGCGCTACGACGAGAGCCTGCAGAAATACGAATCCGCGGATGTGAAAAACGAAGTCTCGCTCGGCGCACTGAACATCGGCCAGAGCCTGGTCATCGCCGTGGCCGTGACCGCGCTGATGATTCTGGCGGCGCAGGGGGTGGTGGGACAAAAGCTCACGCTAGGCGACCTGGTGCTGGTCAACGGCTTGCTGATCCAGCTCTACATTCCGCTCAACTTCCTCGGCATGGTCTACCGGGAAATCAAGCAGTCGCTGGTTGACATGGACAAGATGTTCCGGCTGTTGTCGGAGAACCGCGAAGTACAGGATTCCGCGGGCGCGGTTGAACTGGCGGCGGCGCTGCCGTCCGTCGCATTCGAGAAGGTGGATTTCAGTTACGAACCGCGGCGCACAATCCTGCATGGCGTCAGTTTCGAAATCCCCGCCGGGCATACCGTCGCCGTAGTGGGGGCCAGCGGATCGGGCAAATCCACCCTGGCCCGGTTGTTGTTCCGTTTCTACGACGTTAGCGGCGGGCGTATTGCGATCAACGGCACCGACATCCGCAACGTTACGCAGCGGAGCCTGCGCGCTGCCATCGGGATCGTGCCGCAGGATACCGTGCTGTTCAACGACACGATCTATTACAACATCGCCTACGGCGATCCAATGGCAGCGCGCGACCAGGTCATTGACGCGGCACGCTCGGCGCATATCCATGATCTGATCGTATCGCTGCCCGATGGCTACGAGAGCATGGTCGGCGAGCGCGGCTTGAAGCTGTCCGGCGGCGAAAAACAACGCGTCGCGATTGCCCGCGCGCTGCTCAAGAATCCAGAAATCCTGATTTTCGACGAGGCGACCTCCGCCTTGGATTCCAAGTCCGAGAAGGCGATACAGGCGGAATTGAAGCGTATCTCGGCAAGCCGCACCACGCTCACGATCGCGCACCGCCTGTCGACCGTCATCGATGCCGACCAGATACTGGTCATGGAAGCGGGGCGCATCATCGAACGCGGCAGTCACCGCGACCTACTCGGCCAGGCGGGTACCTACGCCCACATGTGGGCCTTGCAGCAGGAAGAAGAGCGGGCGGAAGAAATGGCGGATTTGACCATGGGCGCGGTATAAAGGCCGATCGCTCAATAATTTTTGCCGCGCGGCCGCTACATGCTCCGTAATTTCATTAGAAATGTGTACCAAATGAATGCGCCAGGCATTGAAGTTCAAAGACTTATTGGAAATCTCTCCTTAGTCCTTGATTTTCGAATCCATTTTTGATATGTTTCTTTGCGTGTTTTCCGTGTTGATCGCAAATACCGCGATCAGGCCATGGACGCAGACAATTCTGCCAGATCGGTAACGTAGACCGGGGTTTCTTGCTTTTAATAACAGTCGACTGTGGTGCTTGGGTGGATTTCGAATGAAAGTGATCCTCGGTTTTGTGAGTCTTTGCCTGGCTGTTTGCGGCCTGCCGGCCCTGGCGGCCGACGGTATCGTTCACACGGGGATCAACCAATCCCGCTTTTCCGCCAAACCGGTGGCGCTGCGCCTTCGTTCCAGTGCGGTTTTGGTGCTGGCCCAAGATTCCGGGGAACCGCTGTTTGCCAAGAATATCGACCAGATCATGCCGATCGCGTCCATCACCAAGCTGATGACGGCAATGGTGTTGCTCGACTCCGGTTTGCCCTTGCTCGAATCCATCGACATAGACAAGAGCGACGTCGATCGAAAGAAGGGTTCGCGTTCCAAGCTGCAGGTCGGCACGACGCTGATGCGCGCCGAAATGCTGAAACTGGCCCTGATGGCTTCGGAGAATCGTGCAGCCGCGGCGCTGGCGAGAAATTTCCCGGGCGGTACCGACGCATTCGTTGCCGCGATGAACCAGAAAGCCGCCGAACTCGGCATGGTCAACACCCACTTCGAGGATCCGACCGGCCTCACCCCCGATAACGTATCGACTGCGGAAGACCTTGCGAAAATGGTGGCGGCCGCCCATACCTATCCGCTCATTCGCGAATACACAACTTCGGATTCCTTCAAGATCGAATCCGAAGGCAAACGCCGCCACCGCCTGCTGTCGTACGTCAATTCCAACCGGCTCATCAAGAGCCGCCAGTGGGACATCGGCCTGTCAAAGACCGGCTATATCAGCGAAGCGGGGCGTTGTCTGGTGATGCAGGCCATGATCGCGGACAAACCCGTCATCATCGTATTGCTCGATTCTTGGGGCAAGCTATCCAGAATCGCCGATGCCAACCGCATCAAACGCTGGATTGAGCTAGACGTACTGCGCATTTCCGGCTGACCGGCGGCCGCGCTCCCCTACCGACTTTACCTCAGGCGACTTTCGCGCCCGGCAGGTGTCCGAGCGCGCGAGAGATTTCCTCTGCTATCTGCTTGACTCTCATGCACCATGCCTTCTTGATGCGGTTGGAGGGAGCAGAGAGCGACAGCCCTGCCACCAGGCGTCCTTCGTCATCGTGGATGCCGGCGCCGATGCACGACACGCCATTCTCCGCCTCCTCGTTGTCCAGGGCATAACCGAGCTTGCGAACACGATCGAGTTCCTTGTTCAGTGCGGCAAGGTCGCGGATGGTGTTCTTGGTGAACACCTCAAGGCCGGTGCGCCGGGCATATTCCTGGCATTTTTCCGGCCCGTCTTCCAGAAGGAAGATTTTTCCCGCTGCCGTGATGTGCAAGGGGGCGCGCGCGCCGATCAGGTGGACCACGCGCATGGCGGTGCGGTCGGACAACAATCTCTCGACATAGACCATTTCATCGCCCTGGCGCACGGATAGGTTCACCGTTTCGTGCAGTTCCTGGTGCAGGCGGCGCATGAAAGGCAGCGCTTCCTGCCGCAGGTTGATGCGCGACTTCACCAGATTACCCAGTTCGAGCAGGCGGATGCCGAGCCGGTAAGTGCCCGGCTCGATGCGGTCCACCATCCTGAACTCCACCATCATGTTCAGGATGCGGTGCGCGGTCGACGGGTGCAGGCTGGTTGAATTGGCGAGACGCTTCAGGTTCACTGGCTCGTCATGGCGAGCCAGTGCGTCGAGCAGGTCCATCATGCGCTCGATGACTTGGATCGAGGTCTTGCCGCTGGCTTCGGCCACGGATTTTTATCCCTGCAGATTTTGTGCGATGCGGAAATTTTACATGCTGAAACGCCGGGCGACAACCGCGGCGGGGCATAAAAACCCGCATGCTATGATTCAAACCTTGCTGCGCTGCGCCGCTGTCTACTCCGGATACGCGCCTGAGGCCGGTCTGGGGGGGCGAAGCGCGACAGATTGATTGCCTGTTTGGCGCGATAAAACCAATCGGAGCGTAACGGTCGGGGCATGGGCCGGCTTGGAATGCGGGCGCGCTCTGCAGACCCCGGGAGTTTCATGAAAGTTGGTCTGTTCGTTACCTGTCTGGTGGACTTGATGCGACCGAGCATCGGGTTTGCCTCCCTGAAACTACTCGAATCGGCGGGCTACGAGGTCATCGTGCCGGTGGAGCAGACCTGTTGCGGCCAGCCTGGCTACAATTCCGGCGACCGCAAGGCGGCGCAGGCCCTGGCAAAAAAAGTACTCGCGGAATTCGCTCGATGTGACTACATCGTGGTGCCGTCGGGCTCCTGTGGCGGCATGATCCGCGCCCATTACCCGGAATTGCTCGCCGAGTTTCCGGAATTGAAGGCGCAAGTCGAAGCAATTGCGCGCAGGACCTACGAACTCACGGATTTCCTGGTGAACGTCGCGCGCGTCGACAGCGTGCCCGGCCAGTTCAGCGGTTCGGTCACCTATCACGATTCCTGTTCCGGCCTGCGCGAGTTGAACATCAAGGCGCAGCCGCGCGCCCTGCTCGCGAAAGTGGCGGGCCTGAGTGTAAAGGAGATGCAGCAACCCGAACAATGCTGCGGTTTCGGCGGCACGTTCGCGGTGAAATACGGCGAGATCTCCTCGCGTATCGCCGACCTTAAATGCGAGGACGTACAATCCGCGCAGGCTGATGCGCTCGTGCTGGGCGATCTGGGCTGCATGCTGAACATAGAAGGCAGGTTACGTCGCCGCGGCGACAAAAACATTCGCGTGCTGCATGTGGCGGAAGTGCTCGCCGGCATGACCGACCCGGTCCAGGACGCGGACCGCAGGACTGCGGGCTGAGGCCGGAGAGATAAAGGTGCAGGTTTCATCCAATCAGTTCAAACAGGCCGCCAGCGTCAAGCTTGCCGACCCGAACGTACAGAAGGCGCTGCGCAACGCCAAGGGCAAACTCGTGGTCGCGCGCTCGCGCTCCATCCTCGAGCTGGACAATTTCGAAGAAATCCGCGATGCAGCGGCGCGCATCCGCGATTTTGGCCTCCTGCACATGGATGTGCTGCTGGAGGAATGGGAAAAGAAAGCCGTCGCCGCTGGCACCATCGTGCACTGGGCGGAAACGCCGCAGCAAGTCAACGACATGGTGATCGAAATCGCGCGCAAGCACGAGGTGCGCAAAATCATCAAATCGAAATCGATGCTGGGCGAGGAGACCAACCTCAATCATGCGCTCGAGACGGCCGGACTCGATGTGCGCGAGACGGACCTCGGCGAATACATCATCCAGCAGTTCGGCGAGACGCCCTCTCACATCATTGCGCCTGCGGTGCACAAGTCCAAGGACGACATCGCCGACCTGTTCGCGCTAAAGCACGGCCGGCCGCGCCTTGACGACATCGCCGCGCTGACGCACGAGGCACGCGAAATTCTGCGGCCGCACTTCCTCGATGCAGACATGGGCATCAGCGGTGCCAACTTTCTGGTCGCCGAAACCGGTTCGACCATGATCGTCACCAACGAAGGTAACGGCCGCATGACCACCACCATGCCGCGCGTGCATGTGGCGATTACCGGCGTCGAGAAAATCGTGCCGACGCTGGAAGACATTTCTCTGCTGCTGCGATTGCTGACGCGCTCGGCGACCGGGCAATCCATCAGCAATTACCTGTCCTTCACAACGGGTCCCAAGCGGCCCGGCGACAAGGATGGTCCCGGAGAATT
The DNA here is from genome assembly GCA_025351455.1 of Betaproteobacteria bacterium. Lineage (GTDB taxonomy): Bacteria > Pseudomonadota > Gammaproteobacteria > Burkholderiales > JACQAP01 > JACQAP01. Next base: position 19,325 of record JANXVW010000159.1, read on the forward strand.
CCATGTCATTATCGTCGACGCCGGACGCACGACGGTGCTCGCATCCGAGATACGCGAGGCGCTTCGCTGTATCCGCTGCGGCGCATGCATGAATCACTGCCCGGTGTACCAGAACATAGGCGGGCATGCGTATGGCTGGGTCTATCCGGGACCAATTGGCTCGATCCTGACGCCGGCCTATGTCGGCATCGAAAAGGCGATCGACCTGCCGAACGCATCGACGCTGTGCAACCAGTGCGGCGTCGTTTGTCCGGTCAAGATTCCATTACCCGACCTGATGCGCAAACTGCGCGAGCAACAGGTGCAGAAAAACCTGCGACCCTGGCCGGAACGCCTCGGGCTCAGGCTGTGGGCCTGGACAGCGACAAGGCCTGCCGTCTACGGATTCTTGACAGGCATCGCGGCTCGTCTGGGTAAGTGGCTTGGTGGGCGCGAGCGGTTGTTGCATAGATTGCCGGCGGCCGGTTCGGAATGGACTGCAAGTCGTGATTTTCCGGCGCCGAGCGGCAAGACATTCCGGGAATTGTATGCAAAGCACAGAAACAAAGGAACGCGATGAGCGCGCGCGAAAATATTCTCAGGCGCATTCGTGAGGCCAACGGACGCGAAAACGGCGCCAGCGCAAAACAGCGCGAAACGGCCCTGGCGCGACTGACTGCGCGTGAGCGCGGCCCCTTGCCGACGATGGACTGGGAGACGCTGCCGCGATTCCGTGAACGCTGCATCGCGATGATGTCCACTGTCGATGAAGTGGCGTCGGTTGGTGATGTACCGCGCGCAGCGGCGGGCTATCTCAAACAGAAGAATCTGCCCTCCAGCGGCGCCTGCTGGCCGGAATTTGCAGGGCTCGATTGGACCGGCGCGGGCCTCACCATTGAATCGCGTCCCAGTATTGGCGACGACAAACTGGGCATCACCGGCGCATTTTGCGCGCTGGCCGAGAACGGCACGCTGATGTTGTTGTCCGGCGAGGATACGCATGCCACCACCAGCCTGTTGCCGGAAAATCACGTGGCGATCGTGCACGCCTCGCGCATCGTGCGCTCGATGGAGGACGCGTGGGACTTGCTGCGCCGCGAAC
>JANXVW010000203.1 GCA_025351455.1 Betaproteobacteria bacterium
CCTTGGCGCAGGAACAGGTTTCCATCAGGGGCCACGCAATCGAAGCGCGCGTTTATGCCGAAGACCCGGCGCGGGGATTCTTGCCCACCGCGGGGCGCATAGAGCACTTGCGCCAGCCGCAAGCTGATGCGAATGTGCGCATCGATAGTGGCGTTCAGGCGGGCGATGAAGTCGGCGTGCACTATGATCCGATGATCGCCAAGCTGATAGCGTGGGACCGGGATCGTCCCTCCGCGCTGCGTCGGCTGCGGACCGCGCTCGGCCAGTATCAGATAGCAGGCATTACCACTAATCTTTCCTTTCTCTCCGCGGTGACCGCCCATTCCGCGTTTGCCGACGCCGATCGCGACCCGGAGTCGCTGGATACCGGCCTGATTGAGCGGAACCGGCCCGCGCTGTTTCCGGAACCTGTCGCACTGCCAGACGAAATACTGGCTATCGCGGCATTGAGCGAGTCCTTGCGCATGGATGACGAAGCCGCAATGGTCGCGGCCCGTTCAAGTGATCCGCATTCGCCCTGGCATTCGCGTCATGGCTGGCGTCTGAACGAAGACAATCACCATGCCTTCGCATTCATGGATGCCGGACAGCGCAAGCAAATCGTGGCGCATTTCCGCGTTGGCGGCTATCAGCTCGACCTGCCCGGGGGCGGCAGCGTGTCTGCATCCGCGAGCCGGGGAGAGGACGGCGCGATCGACTTCGAACTTGGCGGCAAGCACAGCCGCGCCACGGTCGTGCGCGGCGCAGGCGGGCTCACGGTCTTTGCCGCCGGTGTCAGTTACCGGATGGAGTTCGAGAAGCCGGCCGTCGCCGAAGAGGAAGATCCCTCGGGACGGCTGGTATCCCCGCTGCCGGGCAGCGTGATCCAGGTACTCGTCGGCAGCGGCGAGGTGGTCATAAAAGGACAGGCCCTCATGGTCATCGAAGCCATGAAAATGGAACATACCATCAGCGCGCCGAAGCGCGGGACGGTCAGGCAGATATACTTTTCGATAGGCGAGCAAGTGGCCGAAGGCGCGCAACTGCTCGAATTCGAACCCGAGGAAACGATCAAGGCATGAAACATCCGGCACGCGTGAAGATCGTCGATGTCAGTCCGCGCGACGGTCTGCAAAATGAAAAGGGCTCGGTGCCAACCGAGGTCAGGATCGAACTTGTCGACCGGCTGACGGACGCCGGACTGCAATCGGTCGAAGCCGGCAGCTTCGTCTCGCCGAAATGGGTGCCGCAGATGGCGGACTCGGCGCAAGTCCTGGCGCGCATTCGCCGCAAACCCGGCGTTGCCTATCCGGTGCTGGTACCGAACCTGAAAGGCCTGGAAGCGGCAATCGCCGCGGGCGCTACCGAAGTAGCCGGCTTCGCGGCGGCGACCGAGGCTTTCTCAAAGCGCAACACGAATTGCACCATCGCGCAATCCATGCAGCGCCAGGCCGAAGTTTGCAAGGCCGCCCTCGCTGCGGGCGTGCGCGTGCGCGGCTACATTTCCGTCGTGCTCGGTTGTCCGTACGAAGGCGAGGTGAAGCCGCAGGCCGTGGCCGACGTTGCGCGCCAGTTGCAGGACATGGGTTGCTATGAAATATCGCTAGGCGACACCATCGGTACCGGCACACCCGCGCGGGCACAGAAGCTGATCGAAACGCTGGCGCGCGACATACCGGTGAAAATGCTCGCCGGGCATTTTCACGATACGTATGGCCAGGCACTGGCGAATGTTCTTGCGGTGATGGAACAAGGCGTGGCCGTGTTCGACAGTTCGGTTGCCGGGCTGGGCGGCTGTCCCTATGCGAAGGGCGCAACGGGCAACGTCGCCACCGAGGACGTGCTCTACATGTTGAACGGCCTGGGCATCGAAACCGGCATCGACATGGACAAACTGCTCGATGCCGCCGAATTCATCTGTGCCCGCCTGGGCAGGCCGACGGTCTCGCGCGCGGGCCGCGCACTGATCGCTAAACGCGACAAGGCCGCCGCGTGAGTACGATTTCAAAGGAGATCGCTTCGCCCTGCGTAAACGTCTGCCAGATGAATCCGTTCAACGGGCTGTGCCGGGGCTGCATGCGCACCCTGGAAGAAATCGCGGGCTGGCTCGATTTTTCCGCAACCGAAAAACTTGCGGTGCTTGACAAGCTGGAAGAGCGCCGCCGTACAGGAAACCCACATTGAGTACCGGATTAACTGCACCTGCTGTACGCAAACTCATGCATCGCCGCGAGGTCGAATGCGTCGGCTACCACCGCGATGATGGCCTCTGGGACATCGAGGGCCATCTGGTCGACACCAAGAGCTACGATCTGAAGGACCTCGATCGCGGTCCGGCGCCAGCCGGCCAGCCGCTGCATGAAATGTGGCTGCGGCTTACCGTGGACGACGATCTCAACGTCGTCGGGGTAGAGGCCAGCACCGTATGGGGGCCTTACAACATGTGCGGTGACATCGCGCCGAACTTTGAGGTGCTGAAAGGGCTCGCGATCAAGGCCGGCTGGACGCAGAAGACGCGCGAGCTGCTGGGCGGAACCAAGGGCTGCACGCATTTGCTGGAACTGCTCGGTCCGATGGCGACGACCGCGTTCCAGACGGTCTATCCGTTGCGCGCCCGGCGCGAGCGCGAACACGGCGTGCGCAAACGCCCCGGCCTGCTGGATTCCTGTCATGCCTGGGCGTCGGACAGCCCGGTCATTGCGAAGCGCTATCCGGAGTTTTATACCGGCCCGAAGAAGACCACGACCGGTCAAGCGTGATGCGTCCGAAACCGCTGTCCGGCATTCGCGTTCTCGACCTGACACGGCTACTGCCCGGGCCGGTCTGCACATTGCACCTCGCCGACCTGGGCGCCGACGTGATCAAGATCGAAGATACGGGTGCGGGCGATTACGCGCGCACGCTGGGCGCCGCGCCCGGGAAAACCGCGCCGGTGTTTGCCGCGATCAATCGCAACAAGCGCGCAATGCGCCTCGACCTCAAACAGCGCGAAGGCGTGGATATTTTCATGAGGCTGGTGCGTGATGCGGACGCGGTGGTCGAAGGGTTTCGTCCGGGCGTCGTCGACCGGCTGGGCATCAGTTATGTGGCCTG
>JANXVW010000227.1 GCA_025351455.1 Betaproteobacteria bacterium
TCTTTCATGCCGCCTGGTTTGACTGGTTGGCCAAAGAATTCCTTTGCCTTCTGGTCGGTGTTGTAGCTGTCGAGCAGTCTCTCGGCGATCAGGGCGAGGTCGTCGCGTTTGAGCGGGGCCGCGCCGGCTTTGGCGTGCACCTGTATGAGCAGGGCCACGCGGAACTGGCGTTCCTGTTCCTGGCGTTCGCGCTGGGCTTCTTCCTTGCGCTTGTTCGCTTCGCGCTCTTCCGCGGTTTGCGATGACGTGGGCGTGTGCTGCTGCGAGCGCACGCCGTAGCTCCAGTCGTTGAGCTCGATCCGGTGCAGTTTCTTGACCAGGGGCTTGGCCTGTTGGTAGGGCACCAGGGTGCGCACGCGGCCGTCGCTCGGATCCTCGATGACGATGGCGTCGACCGGCGCGCCCTCGAGCAGCTGGCGGAAGGTGCGCGGCTGGTAGTTTTCATTGCGCTCGTTCCAGGCGGCATACGCCTTGTCGCCGGCCTCCTCCGGCATCGGCTCCGGCGATTCATCGTCCGCGCACGGCGCATCGAGGTCGACGAAGCCGGCGAGTTCGCCCTTGCGTGGCGCGATCTTTTTCGCGGCGTCGCCGGTGATGACTTGGATGCCGGAGGCTTCGAGCTGCACGCGCAGGCGCTCGCCGTGCTGGCGCAGTTTGATGGCGTGGCAGGCCGGGTCCATGCAGACGTCCGGATCGTCGTCCTGGCTGAACAGGTCGAGGCAGTTGCCGGTGCGGTTCGGGCAGCTGATGCAGTCGGGCAGCGGGCGCGGCTCCTCCACCCCTTTCTTCACCTTCACCAACTCGAAGAAGGTGGTGTCCTCGCGCGCGAACGGCGAGGTCTTGAGCGTGACGGAAAATTCGCCGTCGCTCAGTTTGTAACGCAGGCCGCGCACCGAGAACGCCGGCTCGCCCTTCCAGCCTTTTTGGGTGGCGAGCTCCAGCGCCTTGGCCTGCAGCTTCGGGTTGGTGATGCGCGCCACGTAGAGCGCGCGCGAGGCGTCGAGCTCGCCGGCGTAGAACGCCTTGCGCCCGTCCATCGCCAGGCCGAGCAGCTTCAGGCGGTCGAAGACGTAGCTGCGGCTCTTGCCGATCATGGTGCCGACCTGGTCGGCGCTGAGTTGCTCGAGCTTCATCAGCTCGTCGTAGCCCTCGGCCTCTTCCAGCGGATGCAGGCCTTCGCGCTGCAGGTTCTCCACCAGCTGCGCCTTGAGCACCTGTTCGTCGGTGAGATCGCGCACGGTGGCGGGGATGGTGGTGAGGCCGGCGATCTTGGCCGCCAGCCAGCGGCGCTCGCCGGCGACGAGTTCGTAGGCCGGCGTGACCTTGAAGCCCTGCGCGGTGGGCGTGGGCCGCACGACGACGGCCTGCAGCACGCCGATTTCCTTGATGCTGTTGCACAGCTCCTGCAGCAGCGCCGGATCGAAGCGCTCGCGGCGCATCTGCTGGATGTGGGTGTTGGACGGCACGATGTCCACGAGGGGCAATTCAGACGTCTGCACGGCGGCAGGGGCGGCGGGTGCGTTCATGGGTTAGCTCCAGAGCGGCGAAACGGTGTTGAGGAAGCACTGCAGGCGCTGCACTTCGGGCTTGGCGAGGGCGACGGCCTGGCCGTCGTTGTCGATGACGAGCTTGCCGTCATGGCGAATGCCGAACACCGCAACACCCGGTGCCGCGGAGTCCGTGTTCGCTGCGGTCGGGGCGGGTGGCGTGGGGGCATCTGGCGCCGGCGCGCCGGCATGGCCGCGCTGGAGATCAACGCGCTTCGCCTTCTTCGTCTTTTTTTCTTTCTTTGGTTTCGCGGTCTTGGCTACACGCGATTGCTTCGGGACGCGGCTGGCCAGGATCTTCTTCGCAGCGGCGGACGCAGACGGCGGCTTCACTTCGTCATCGTCCGCGCTGGCTTGGCCCTTCACCAGGCGCGCGCCACTCGCTGCCGGCGCCTCGGTGCCGATCCAATACAGGTAGCCGGCGCCGTCTGGATTTTTCTCGCGGTGGAGTTCCTTGTTGTTGTGCATGTAGTTCAGCGCAACGGACACGCCCTGGCTGTCGTCGGTGTCGAGTTCGTCGCGCAGCGCGGCGTTGCTGTACTTCTGCCCGGAATGGGCGCGCAGGAATTCGCGCACTTCGTTGGTGGTGCTCATGGTTGGTATCCCCACTAGCAGTGATAGGAAACGGTGGTGTTGCGGATGATGCCGACGACTGATTTGTGCATGGCGATCTTGCAGTCCTCGGCGGCGGTGGAAGGCAGTTCGACGGTGGCGCCCGGGGCGAGGCCGCGCGCCTGGGCGTGGTACTCGGCGCGGGTGCGCATGGGTTGCGCCGGGGCGAGCGGCTGGGTGTGGGCGAAGGCGAGGGCGACCAGCGCCAGGATGACGGCGAGGCCCACCGCGAAAACTTTTGCGTAGAGCAGGCCCAGGCGGGTGTCCGCGGTGCGCTGCGCCTCACCCGGGCTGCCCAGGTTGCCGATGCCGAAGTTCGGCATGAACGGGCGATCCGGCAGGGTGAAGTCCTCCACGTGGCCGTAGCCCATGATCCGGGCGCGCGCGCCGGGGTGGGCGTAGGCGTCGTCGCACTGGTGGGCGGCGGCGATAAGTTTGTTGCGGGTGGCCAGGCCGTTCATGCCGGCCCCTTGCACAGGGTGAGGCCAATCCCCACGCCGACGGCGAACCAGAAGATCGACACGAAGCCGCAGAGCAGCGCGGTGTGGATCATGGAGCGATTGACGCCCGGCACTTTGTCATCGGCGTGTTTATAGCCGTCGACCGGGAGCGCGCGCCGCTGCCGGCGATCGGGCGGCGTGAAGTGGTGCGGCTCCATGGCGGGGATTTCGAACGGGTCGCCGTGCCGGGGCCGGGTCATCGTCCCGCCCTCCAGCGGCGGCAGGTGCGATCGATGCAGAGCAGGGCGCCGCCCAGGATGGGGATCAGGGCGAACAGGCTGAAGGAAGCGACTAAAACGCCAGGCATAGAATGGGCCTTTCTCACAGGGGAGGGGTTATGGCAAAAGACATCGGGATCGAGGCGGCTGCAATCGCCGCAGAGGGACTCGTGATTGCGATTGGTTTGATCACGAGCGCTTTGGCGCGGCGCGCCGGTTGCGTGCCCGGCGTGCTGGAGGATTTGCAGACTTCTCTTCGCGTGCTGCAGTCGGCGAAGCGCAGTCAGGGCAAACACCAGATTGCGCAAAACGCGCTGAGCGAAGTATTGCGGCTATTGGAGACTGTGCAGGCGCCGCCGAAAGCCACGCCCGCACGCGGGCACTGAAAGTCGCGCGGCCGTTCATGCGGCCCGCCCAATAAGAAAGCCCGGTACCAGCCAGAAAGAAGAATTGGCGGACTGGGAATTCGTGCCGAAGCCGCGCAGGAAATAGATCAGCTCCATGCGCTGGTCGTTACTGAGTCCGGGCGTCATCGGTTTGATACGCCGCAGCAGAATAGATTCGGTGAGCGTTTCGGCCAGATCGAGCGCATGGGCCGCCGTGATGCGGAAGCGCAAAATGGAGTGGTCGGGCATGTCGAACGACACGCTCGCATACGCCCCATCATGGTTGACGCTGCAGCCGCGCCACGCGGCCATCGGTCCCATACGCGCATCAAGCTCCGGGCTCTCCGGGTCAATCTCGTACTGGGCTTGTTCTTCTGGCATGGCGATCTCCCTGATCCGTTGAGGATCGGACCGCCGCCGGGTCAAACTACTGGCAGTAGATTGAAAGGAACCGGCGGGGTCCTTGGGAGCGAACGATACAAGCAGACTTGTTTATGTGTCAACAAGTATTCTTGTCAGTTAGTTTTGTGGGACAAAAAATCTGCGTGGAGGGAGTTACAGGGCTACCAGATCAGTTACTTCGCAGCTGGCGCTTGACGCCTGGGTGTGCTGAAGACCCATATTGAAATCGCGGACTCGCTTGGTTTTGCCTGGAGGGATCTGTTCGTAGATGGTCCGGACGTTGCGATCGATTTGCGTGCCGCTGTGACCATAGCTATAGCATGTTATTTCGACGTCCTTCAGGGTGCGCTTTCCGGTATTGCGCAGGGTGAACTGCGCAATCATGATGTTGTTGAATCCGCCTTTCTGCCAGCGATAATTCTCTAATTTGAGCGCAGACAGACCGTAGATTTTATTCATGTTATCGGAGGAAATTCCACTGGCATGGTCATCGCCACCTTTGAGTCGGCTAACAGCCGTAACGACGAAGGAAAATAAAAGAAAGGCCATTATCCAGCCTAAACAACCAATGCCGTTGGACGGCTTGGCTCCGCAATGGGGGCATTGCCTGGCCTCAGTTGAAATCTCCTTTCCGCACTCGCTGCACGGCCTAAGCGCCATCGCATCTCCTTTTGAACTCCAGCAGCTTACCCAGGTCGGCGTTTTTTTGGCCTGGAATCGACGTCATTCTCGTCGCCGTCTTCGCCGTCATGGCCTGGTTCAGTAAGCGAATTAAAAAAGCGCGCGGCGAGAGGTTTTTGATCGGCCTTTAGTTTCATGAATGCGAGCAGGCCCTGCGCATCAGCCGGATCAAGGGCAGTCAACTCAATTAGATATTTTGCGCCGGACTCATGGAGGAGCCATGTGGGGTTGAGGCCAAGGGTGGTGGCAATCTCAACGATATAGGAAGAGCGTTTGCTCTTACCTGTTTCGAGCTGACTGAGAGATTGTTGTGTAACGGCCGCTTTCGGAAAAAGCGCCTTGATCCGATAGGCTAATTGGCCATGGGTCAATTGTTGCGCCTCGCGCTCTTCACGTAACCGAAAGCCCAGTGTCCTCATGACCACAAAGGTACAAGGCACCTTGTAAAGCGGCAAACAAGTCAAATTGTTGACAGCGAGACAAGTTTGCTTGTTAAATGCCGCCATGACTGACGCGCTCACCGAAGCCATTCGAATTCTGGGAAGCCAATCTGCCGTGGCAAAGGCCTGCGGTGGAAAAGTTAAACAGCAGCATATTTCCTGGTGGCTGAATAAGTCGCGCAGAAAGGTGCCGTCGCAGTATGCGCCGCTGATTGCCGCCGCTTGCATCGCGAAAGAACCATCTTGCGGGGTGACGCGCGAGCGCCTGTGCCCTGATTTTCCTTGGGAGCCATTCACGAGTCACGATCGTCACGGCATTCAAGACCGCCGGGCAGGGAAGGCCGCATGATCCGCCGCTTTCTAATCTGGCTCTTGCGCGATGCGGTCACGGCAATCGTCCAGAACGAGCTAGATCGAGGAGGGCTTCGGGTTGCGGCGAGCGGTTCGCGGCCAGATCGTCATGGCCTTCCAGATCGCCGGGCAGGGAAGGCCTCCGTGTGAGGGTTGATGACGTGAGAATCTCAACTCTAGCACGGGGGTTTTCC
>JANXVW010000240.1 GCA_025351455.1 Betaproteobacteria bacterium
ATCTGGTGCCATTGGGCAAGATCAAGGACTTCGCTCCGTATGTGGCCAAGATTCGGGCATCGGGGGCGGACAGCGTGATGACGGGCAACTGGGGCAGCGACCTGACGTTGCTCGTCAAGGCCAGTGCCGAGGCGGGGTTGAACGCGGCGTACTACACGCTCGCCGCGCAGACGCCCGGCAACATGGCGGCAAGCGGGGCGTCCGGCGTGGACCGGGTCAGGACTCTGGCGTCGTGGAGCATCAATGTCGCCGACCCGGCCTGGGAGAAAACGCTCCTAGGCTATAAGGCGCGCTATCAGGCCATGTCGAACCTGGACTCCCTGTTACCCATCCGTGCCACGGAAATGCTGGCAACGGCAATCGGCGCCGCGGGATCCGTGGACCCGGTAAAAGTGGCCTTCGCGCTGGAGGGCGTGAGGTACGCGGGCCCGAGCGGCGATTCATGGATGCGCGCAGAAGATCACCAGATCATTGCGCCGATTTACGTCATGAGTTTTGTCAGGGCGGGACAACAAGGCGTCAAGCACGACGAGGAAGGGTCCGGATACGGCTGGAAGATGGAAACACTGATTCCGGCAAAGGATATCGTGCCGCCGCTGAATTGCCAGATGGAGCGCCCGCCGAAGTAACGACAGCCAGCCAAGACGCAAGGTCAGGAACGAGAGAAGAAGAAATGGAACTGTGGAAGTCGCGCCCCCAAATGACAGACGACGTTGGCTTCTGGGGAAATTGAGACCTGCGAGCGAAAGGCAACAACCGGCCAATTGAGGGCGTTGGCCTCATGCGGTTTTTGTTATAACGTAGCCACAAACGCCGGGCAGACCTAAGGGAGGTCTTCGAATGGGTCGTTTCCCAATACGGGAATGGTAGGTATGAGCACTAAGCGCAAGCTAGCAGCGATTCTTTCGGCCGACGCCGCTGGCTATGCCAAGCTAATGGCCGACGATGATGCGGCTACCCTTAGCTCACTCAACGATGCACGTGCTCTTTTCCGTGAACGTATCGAAGTGCACGGCGGTCGATTGATCGACACTGCAGGCGACAGTGTTCTCGCCGAATTTCCCAGTGCTATTGAAGCGGTGGACTCCGCCATCGAGATTCAGCATGCACTCGCCAAGCGCAACCGTCAGTTGGCCGAGCACCGGCGTATGCAGTTTCGCATCGGCATCAACCTCGGTGACGTCATCGAAGCGGATGGGACCCTCTACGGTGATGGCGTCAACGTCGCCGCGCGGCTCCAAGCGTTAGCCGAACCTGGCGGGATCTGCGTCTCTGGCACGGCGTTCGATCAGGTCGACGGAAAGCTCCCCCTCGAGTTTGACTTTTTCGGCGAACAGCAGGTGAAGAACATCGCGAAATCTGTGCGGGTCTACCGCGTACAGACGGAGTCACGAACTAGCCCTGCCCGAAAAGGGTTGTGGCGGCGGATGGGTCCGCGGGCGCGGCTTCCCGTCATTGGCGCGGCAGCGCTAATCTTGCTCATAGCTGCCGGCACGTTGGCCTGGCAGGCGATGCGATCTCGCGCGCTCGTCGAAGATCCGGTCCTGGCGATGCCAAAAGGTCCATCGATCGCGGTGCTTGCTTTCACTAACCTCAGTGGCGACCCCAAGCAGGAGTATTTTGCCGACGGCGTCACCGAGCAAATCATCACGGAGCTGACGCGCTTCCGAGAACTATTCGTCATCGCCCGCAACTCGACCTTCCGGTATAAGGGCCAGGCCGTGGACGTCCGTCAGGTCGGGCGCGATCTGGGCGCGCGATATGTCCTCGAGGGGAGCATACGCCGGGCAGCGCAGACGATCAGGGTAACCGCACAACTGCTGGATGCCCGGAGCGGCGCGCACCTGTGGGCCGAGAACTTTGAGCGGCAGCTGACCGCAGCCAATATCCTCGCTATCCAGGACAGCATCTCCGAGCGCGTGGTTGGCGCAATCGCCGGTGCAGACGGCGTAGTGTCGCGGGTCACGTTCGAGCAAGCAAAGGGAAAAGCTGCGGCGAGCATGGACGCCTATGAGTGCGTGCTCCGCTGGTACGATTATCAGAGAGGCAGCATCGCACCCCAAGAACATCTCAGGGTGCGTGAGTGCCTAGAGCGGGCAGTCAAGCTCGACCCCAACTATGCCGACGCGTGGGCCATGCTGAGCTGGGTCTACGTAGAAGAGTATCAACAGGGGTTCAACCCTCGGCCCAACGCGCTAGGTCGAGCCCTCGACGCCGCGCGCCGGGCGATCGATCTGGCCCCTACACACCAACGTAGTTATGACGCGCTTGCCAACGTTTACTTCTTCCGGAAAGACCTGGATGCGTTTTACTCGCTCGCCGAGCGTACCGTTGCGCTCAATCCTAACAACGCGAGTACGCTGGCGGAAATGGGCACGCTTATCGTGTTCAGCAGCTGGACCATCCCTACTAGGCGGGACCGCGGACTCGCAATGGTGAAAAAGGCCATGGCCCTCAACCCCTCTTACCCGATTTGGTATCACTTTCCGGTGGCTTGGATTCACTGGTGGAAAGGCGAGCATGACAAGGCGCTCGCGGAAGCCAAACTGATCGATCTGCCGGACTACTTCTGGACCCACATGTTGCAGGCGGCGATCTATGGGGCCCTCGACCGAAGGGCCGAAGCTGCACCGGCGGTTGCGAATCTGCTGAAACTCTACCCGGCCCTTCCCTCAAAGATTCGCGCAGAGTGGCGCAAGTGGAACATTCCCGACGAAGTCATCGACCGCGCGATCTTGGATCTCCGCCGTGCCGGTTTGGAAATTCCGCCAGGCGCTTAGTTGTTGTCATTGAGCGCGACGGTTTCTCAAACTCTCGCGCGAACTTCCGCTCAGGGTCGCGAAGCGACGGTCGCATTTCTAGAAAGCGGCCGGTGGTGCGCGCCAAAAACGGACTCTGGTAGTCCGATAAAGTAGCGACTACTAATGCTCTACGCGCCTTCGGCGTTACTCTTTCCCTATCCAGCTGAATTTACGCCCTTGCGCCCAGAGTCTGATCCCTCGCGCCCGTGGCGCGTCGCGCCAGATACGCGACCAGCCCGGATGCGAATGCGCAGCCCGCCAGAAAATACACGCCCATCTCGAAGCTCTTGGTGCTGTCCCTGATCCAGCCGACTACGAACGGTCCGACGTAACCACCAAGATTGCCGATGGAATTGATCAACGCGATGCCCACCGCTGCAGAAGCGCCGGTCAGGAATTGCGAAGGCATCGGCCACATGGTCGGACGAGATCCATAAATGCCGATAGTGGCGACGGACATTCCTGCCAGCGCCCAGTAAGAATTGTTGAGTGAGGCTGCAATCAGGAAGCCGATACCGCCGATGACGGCTGCCGCAATCAGATGCCGGCGGCGTTCCTTGAACCGGTCGGAGAAATACCCGAACGCCAGCAGGCCGACAATCCCGATGGTGTAAGGAATCGCCGTCAGGAGCCCGGTCATGAAATTCGTGGCGCCGAGGCTTTTGACAATCTGCGGCAGGAAGAACGTGATGCCGTAATTCGCCGTGGCGCTGAAGAAATAAATGGCCGAGATCGCCAGCACGCGCGGATCGGTCAGCACCTGCACCACACTCAGCTTGCCGGCTGCTTCGACCGTGCGGCGTTCAGCGGCTAGCGCGCCCTCGAGCCATTCCTTTTCATCCGCGTCGAGCCATTGCGCCACTGCGGGGCGATCAGTCATCTGCCAAAGTACGACGAAGGCCAGTACGATTGCGGGGATGGCCTCGATGATGAAAACCCACTGCCAGCCGCGTAGCCCGAGGATGCCGTCCATCTCCAGGATGGCGCCGGAGATCACCGACGCGACCGCATTTGCCACCGGCACCGCGATGAACAAGGTCGAGATGACGCGGCCGCGGTACTCGGCGGGATACCAGTAGGTGAAGTAAAGGATCATGCCCGGGAAGAAGCCGGCTTCGGCCACGCCAAGCAGGAAGCGAAGCGACAGAAAGCTCCACGGGCCGACCACCGTGGCCATCAGTCCCGAAACGATGCCCCAGGTGATCATGATGCGCGCGATCCAGAGACGCGCGCCGACTTTCTCCAGGACCATGTTGCTCGGCACTTCGAACAACGCATAGCCGAGAAAGAAGATGCCGGCACCGATGCCGTACAGGGTGGCACTGAAACCCAGATCCTTGTTCATGGTCAGCGACGCGACGGCGATGTTGGTGCGGTCGATGTAGGCCACGAGATAGGCCACGACGATCAATGGCAACAATCGCCACGATACTTTCAGGATTGTCCTGCGCTGGAATTCCGGCGTGAAGCGTGCGTCCATGGATCTCCTCCGGGTCCGGGAATTGTTATTCCAGCGCGGATGGCTGGCCCCGATGCGTGGGCTGCATTATGCAGGACTATCTTGAAGGGCGAGGGATGAGGGGACCAAAGCTGGAGCAGTACAGGATTTTTCCTCACCCCTCACCCCTCACCCCTACTGTGTCGCACCCGCGACACATAACTTTGCTAACATCATTCCCACACATTTTCTCCAGCAATATTTCCTTACAAATTTACTTCGGAGACACACCGTGACC
>JANXVW010000257.1 GCA_025351455.1 Betaproteobacteria bacterium
GATCGCCGTGCGGATGCAGCTTGCCGAGCACTTCGCCGACCACGGCCGCGGATTTCGTGCGCTTGGTGCCGGCGCGCGTGTTCGTCGTCCACATCGAATAAAGGATGCGGCCCTGCACCGGCTTCTGCCCGTCGCCCACGCGCGGCAACGCGCGATCCTTGACCGTCGCGATCGCGTACTGCAGGTATTGCGTGGAAGCATATTTGCCCAGAGGCAGCGATTCTCCGAACTCGCCTTCCATCGGCGCGAAATGTGGCGGCAACCCGCCGCCGTTCCCGCCGGCGGCTGCCGGCGCCGGAGCGTCAGGATTTTTCTTTTTCTTGTCGGCCAAGGCGGCGTCGCCATTGCCGAAGAGGTCTTTTTGATCTGCCATTTGAATTCGGTTAATGATGATTGGCAACGGGTAACTTGCTACCCGTCGCTGACTTATGCGCCCCGCACAACACAATCATCGGTCGAGTTGTCCAGTTCGAATCGATCCCGTCCGCCACGTTTGGCGCGATACAAAGCCTGGTCTGCCCGCTCGACGGTTGCCTGCCACTCCTCGGGCCGGCGGTACTCGGCTGCGCCGATGGAAATGCTGATGCGCAATCCCGTCGCCAGTTCGTCGAAGTTGAGCTTTCGCGCAAGGGAGCACAGCCGCTGCGCGACGATGGCGCTCCTGTCAAGCGGCGTCTGGTCCAGGATCGCCATGAATTCCTCGCCGCCATAACGACCGAGCACATCCGTTGCGCGCAAACTCGCGGATGCCGCCTTGGCGAAACCTTGCAACACCACGTCGCCCGCCTGATGGCCATGGGTGTCATTCACACGCTTGAAAAAATCGATGTCCACCATGAGCGTCGTGAAGGCCGAGCCGAATCGATCGGCGCGGCTTTTTTGCTGCTTCAGGAAGTCCACCAGGCTCCGGCGGTTGACCAGGTCCGTCAGTTCGTCGCGCGCAGCCATGTATTCGATGCGCAGCAGCGCTTTCTCCAGCTTCGTCTTGCTTTCGGCGACCTCCTTGCGCAGTTTGCTGATGTACCCGCCCATGACCGAAAAGAATGTCAGCACGGACGTGAGCACGATCCAGTTCAATACCTTGCGGTTGAATGCATGCGGAGCTGCAACCAGGTCGGCGTGCCATTGCACACCGATGATCAGGCCGTAGGAAAGCGCGACAAATGCGGTAATGCCAAGCAGCTCCCGGGTACTGAGGCGAAACACACCGAATAGGAACGACACCATATAGATCAGCGAGAGGATGCCGTGCCCTTCCTCCGACTGGGACAACACGTACAGAATCACCAGCGTGGAAGCCAGTATCTGCGCAAGGGTCAGGCTGGGGTCGCGGAAACGCAGATTCAGGCCGCTGCGGAAAACCGCATAGAAGAGCATGACGCATCCGAGAACGAGCGATGAGGCGGTCAGAAATGCCGGCAGTGCCAGCAGGCCCAGCAGGTAGGCGGCGAGAAAAAGCACGACGACCATCGCCGACGCGCTGCTGGCCATAACCCACCGGCGCATGCGATGCGATTGCTGGGAATCGCGTGTGGGGAAGATGAGGTTAGTCAGCATGGCGCAGACGCACTTTTCCTGATGACCGATTCAATCGTCGGCACGGAACAGAATTCTCCCGCACGGGGACTGTCGCCGGGGTTTCATGCGCTCACCCCTTACAGAAAGATCTTGCGTCACGAAATGTCCGCCTCGACGAGATTGCCGTAGGTCTCCATCCACTCCCGGCGCTGCGAAGCGTTCTCGCGCGACATCATCATGTTGAAGATGTCCACCGAGATATTCGCGCCAAGGTCCAGCGCGACAGGCAGCATGCGGCGCGTGTCGGGGTTGAGCGTGGTCTCCCAGAGTTGCTCGGGATTCATTTCGCCCAGGCCCTTGAAGCGGCTGACACTCCACGAATTCGGCTTGAAGCCTTCGTCCTCGAGCTTCTCTTCGATGCCATCGAGCTCCTGCTTGTCGAGTGCGTAGAGTTTGCGCGCCGGCTTGCCCTTGCCTTGCGAATTTACGTCGATGCGGAACAGCGGCGGCTGCGCAACGTAGACGTTGCCGTTGTCGATCAACTTCGGGAAATGACGGAAGAACAAGGTCAGCAGCAAGACCTGGATGTGAGCGCCGTCGACGTCGGCGTCGGCGAGGATGATGATCTTCCGGTAACGCAGGCCCGAGAGATCCGGGGTGTCGCCGACCTTGTGATGGTCCACGCCGATGGCCAGCGCGATGGCTTCGATTTCCTTGTTGGCGTACAGCGTGTCGGGGCTGTCCTGCCAGGTGTTCTTCGGCTTGCCCTTGAGCGGCAGTACGGCCTGGAATTCCTTGTCGCGCGCCTGCTTCGCCGAACCACCCGCGGAATCGCCTTCGACAATGAACAGTTCGTTGCGGTCCGGATCCTCGGAGGCGCAGTCGGTCAGCTTGCCCGGCAGCACGGCTACGCCGGACTGCTTGCGCCGCTCCACTTTCTGCGCGGCGCGCGTGCGCGCGTTGGCCTGGCTGATGACCAGTTCGGCGATGCGCTTGCCTTCGTCCACGTGCTGGTTGAGCCAGAGTTCGAACGGATCGCGCACCATCAGCGCGGTGAGCTTCACCGCGTCGCGCGAAATGAGTTCGTTCTTCACCTGCCCCTTGAACTGCGGATCGAGCATTTTCACGGAGAGCACATAGGAAGTGCGCGACCACACATCCTCGGGGACGACCTTCAATCCACGCTGGCCCATAGCGTGCAGGTCGATGAAATTTTTGATCGCGTTGTAGACGCCTTCGCGCAAGCCGGCGACATGCGTGCCGCCGACGCGGGTCGGAATCATGTTGACGTAGGACTCGGTGACCAGATCGCCGTCCGGCGTCCAGGCAATCGCCCACATCGCACCCTCGCCTTCGGCGAAATTGTCGGACTCGGATTGCGCGGCAATGTAGCGCTCGCCGAGAAATGTATCGGCGACCGGATCCTGGCCCTCCATCGCGGAAGCGAAGTAGCCCTTGATGCCCTCCGGAAAATGCCAGGTCTGGATTTCGAATTTCTTGTTTTTCTCGATGGCCAGCGAGAACTTCACGCCGGGTAACAGCATGGCCTTCGCGCGCAGCAGCGCGGCGATGTCGCCGGCAACGATCTTCGGCGAGTCAAAATATTTCGGGTCTGGCCAGAAGCGCACGCGCGTGCCGGTGTCACGCGGACCGATCGTGCCGATTTTCTTGAGTCCCTCTTTGACCTTGCCGTTATCGGCGAACACGATGCGGTTTTTTTCGCCGTCGCGTTTGACTTCGACTTCGAGTCGCGTCGACAACGCGTTGGGCACGCACACGCCCACGCCATGCAACCCGCCGGCGATTCGGTACGCGGCGTCCTTGTCGGTCTTGCGGAATTTGCCGCCGGAATGCAGCGTGGTAAATATCACCTGCACGGCCGGCACTTTCTTCTTTGGGTGGATGTCCACCGGAATGCCGCGGCCGTCATCGTTTACTTCCGCCGAGCCGTCCTCGTAGAGGGCGACTTCGACGTTCTTCGCGAATCCCGCCAGGCCTTCGTCCGCCGCGTTGTCGATGATTTCGACCAGCGCGTGATTCGGATTCACCGGATCGGTGTACATCCCCGGGCGATGCAGGATCGGGGAGAGATCCTCGAGGATCTCGATGTCCTCTGCGGTATAGGCGTTGGGTTTCTTTGCCATGAGTTCCTTCAGGTCACGCCGTGCGAGAGCAGGGCCGGACCGGAAAATTGTTTTTTATCAACGGACGCAATCGCAAAAAACGCGCAGCGGAACGCTCGAGCGGCGCGTGGCACGGCGCGTATTCTAAGCCGTGCGCCGTTCAACCCGCCACTTTCGCGCGTATGCGCGGGACGCGCTTCGGTTTGTTTGCTGGAACCTGCAGGGCCGGAATGGCCAGGAATTCGTCGCGCACGAAGTCCAGAAATGATCTGACTTTGCCCGCGACGAAACGTGCGGAAGGATAAATTGCATGGATCTCCACCGGCGAAGGCGCGTAGTCGACCAACACCCGCACCAGGCTGCCGTTGTCGAGGTCCTGCTGCACGAACACGCTGGGCATGTTGGCGATGCCGATGCCTTCAAGCGCGGCCGAACGGATGGTCAGAGCGCTGTTCGCGCGGAAATCGCCGGCCACGCGCAATGACGTCTGGCCCGCCGGACCACCGAACTGCCATTCGTTGGTGAACAAGTAGTTATAGGTGATGCAATTGTGAGACAGGAGGTCGTTCGGCGACTGCGGCGTTCCACGAGCGCGCAGATAAGCCGGACTGGCCACGCAAACCCGCTGCACGCGGCCCACGCTCCTGGCCACAACCTGGGAATCGGCTAACTCGCCGAAGCGAATGGCGACATCGAGGCCTTCCTGCACCAGGTCCACATAGCGGTCATTCAAGGTCAGGTCGATAGCCAGCCCGGGATAGAGCCGGCGAAATCGGAAGACGAGCGGCAGCATATATAACTGACCGAAGGCGACCGGCGCATTGACCCGCAACAGGCCGGTCGGACTGTTTTGCAACTCGGTCAGGCTGCCTTCAAGGTCGGTGATTTCATCGAGGATGTGGCGGCAACGGTCGTAATACTTCTTACCGGCCTCGGTCGTGCTCAACTGGCGGGTCGTGCGATTGAGCAGACGGATCCCCAAATTATCTTCTAAAGCAGTGAGTTGCTTGCTGATTGTGGGCTGGATGGTGCCCAATTCCCGGGCCACGGCCGAGAAACTTCCGGTCTCGACGACCCGGACAAAGAGGCGCATCTGATATAACCTGTCCATATAGACGTTAAGTTAGCACTTAAATTGCATAAATCCTATTCGAATTTCGAGTCTAGTGGTTTTTCGAGCATGAGCTTAAAGTACGAGTCGTCGCTTATGCATTAATTGGAGATCAACATGAAATCGCTATTCGAGTCGCTGCTTCGCTTCTATGAATTTGATGGTCCCGCACCGGTGGCCGCCGAGTCCAAGGCCAAGGAAAGCATCGAAGGGCGCCTGCTGGATCCGTCCGCGAACGACGCCAGCACCTTCCCGTATCTTCCCTGACCGAAACGGTTCAAGGGCTAAGGTACTCCGCCCCATTCACGGGAAAGCTTCGGGCGCTGAAGGAAAACGGTCCTCCCCCACGTAACTCCTCCTCCTCTTGAATTACGTGGTTAAGAGGGGTGCGCAAGCACCCCTCTTTTTTTAGTCCGACACGCTAGTACTTACTTCGAGGCAACGGGTCGGGCTCCCTGGATGCCGTATTTTGCCGCCCAAGAGAGCCCGAGCCAGGTATCGACCCTGGGCCGGTATTCGCAGCCGACCCATCCCCGGTAACCCAGTTCATCCAGCAAGTCGAACAGATACGGATAGTTGATTTCGCCGTCGCTCGGTTCATGGCGACCGGGTACCCCGGCTATCTGCACATGCCGCAGGAGCCCGATGTGCTCGCGGATGGTCTCGGCCAGATTCCCTTCTAGCATCTGCATGTGATAGCAATCCAGATGCAGCAGCAGGTTCCGGCTGCCGACCTCATCGAGGATGCGCCGCGCCTGGTCGGTATGGTTGAGGAAGTAGCCGTGCATGCCCTGCGTGGTATAACTCGGTCCGTTCTGTACGATGCCCATTTTCTTGTTGATGGGCTCGATGACCCCGGCAATGCCGTGTCCCGCGAGCACCGAAGCCGCGTGGCGCAGGTTCGCTACGTAGGTGCGCTCCGCCGCCTTGTAGTCTTCGCCCGGGCCGACCACGCCAGCCATCAGATGCACGGTGTCGCAGCCCAGCGCGTTGCCGTACTCAACCACTTTATCCAGGCCGTCGCGAAATTCCTTCTCCCGTCCAGGCACGGCGGCCAGTCCACGATCGCCACGCTCCCAATCGCCCATCGGCGCATCGAACAACACCATTTTCAGCCCATTGGCATGCAACCGCGCCGACAGTTCCGCGCTCGGATAATCGTAAGGCACCTGGAACTCGACCGCCTTGAAGCCGGCTGCGGCCGCAGCATCGAAACGCTCAAGGAAAGGCAGTTCACTGAACAGGTAATGCAGGTTCGCGGCAAATTGAGGCATGAACGTCAGAATTTCTGTGTCATATGTTCAAGCTGGATGGTTTTGTGTCGAAGTGTGAGTGCGCGCTAGCGATTGCCACAGAATCCATGTATACACTGTGCTCAGCAACAGAAAGTTAGCATCCACTCCTTCGTTACTCCAATCGGAGAATGGTCGTGGGAAAAAAGGGCGGCAAGAAAGCCAGCACCGAAGACAAAAGCAGGAAGCGCGGGAAGAAAAAGAAAACAACGACTTCTCCGATCGAGGACGCGCTCGCGTGTCCGCCTGTCGCAAAATTTTTCCATGAACTCGTCGTCGGCAACGGTATCGGCGAGCATGCCGTCGAAAATGCAGCCGAAGCTTATCGCAAAGCGTGGGAGTCGCGCCGCGAGAAAGCACTTGCAGCGGCGCAGCAGCACCCAAATGACGGCGGCGCGAGTGAGCACTTGATCCTTGGACCTTTTTTCGGTCCGCAGTCGTGGCGCATCGAAGGCGAAGATCCGCAGCGGGCGACAACGTGGAGCTGGCTCGGCTTTCAATCAGTGCACTTCTGCAGAAAAAACTAACCCTTCAGTCAGCAACGCCAATCGCGAAAACATCCAGCGCAACAACGCAAGTGTTTAACAAATTTATTATCGCGTAGTGATATCCACAAATTCTGTGGATAACCTTGTGGATTGCCTGCGGCATTCGGCGTAATTGCGTATCGCAGCTTGCTTGCGTGTTAGTGCTGCTTAATTATTCAGCAACGGTGCGGCTGAGATAAAATTGTCGACGAAAAATATTCAAAAAAGGATTTCCAGCTCATGCGCATCACCGACATCCGCACCATTCCAGTCGAAGTCAAACTTGCCAAACCGGTTTACGACGCCAACTACACGATGGCGACGAAGCCTGCACTGCTCGTCGAAGTCGAAACAGATCAGGGCCTTGTCGGTTTGGGCGAGGCCGCGCATTTCGGCGGACCGATGGCGTCGACTGCGCAAGTCATCGAGCATGAATTGCGCAACTACCTGATCGGACAGGATCCACGCAATATCGAGTACCTGTGGGAGATGATGCATCGGCGCGCCTACAAACATGCGCGCGGCGGCATCGTCATCGCGGCAATCAGTGGCATCGACATTGCACTCTGGGACTTGCGCGGCAAGATGGCCGGCATGCCGTTGTGGCAGCTGCTCGGTGGATATCGCAAGCGCGTTCCCGCTTATGCAACCGGTGGATTTTATTCGGAAGGCAAAGGCATAAAGGAATTGTGTCGGGAAATGGCGACATACGTGAAGCACGGGTTCCGCGCGGTCAAGATGAAAGTCGGCCGCAACCCCGGCATTGAGTTGTCGCCTTTACGCGTGATGGACGATGCCGGCAAATGCGAAGTCACGCTGCAACAGGATCTCAATCGGGTTGCCGCTGTGCGCAATGCGATCGGACCGGACATCAAGCTCATGGTCGACGCCAACGGCGCGTGGGATGTACCCACTGCGGTGAAAATGGGCCGGGCGATGGAACGCTACGATATCTATTGGTACGAAGAGCCAGTATCGCCAGATGACGTCCCTGGCAGCGCGGTGGTTGCATCCAAAGTCGGCATAGCCGTGGCGGGTTACGAAACCTGCAGCTACGGCATCGTGGATTTCAACGATTACATAAAAGCGCGTGCTGTGCATTTCGTTCAGCCCGATGTGGCCTGGGCCGGAGGCCTGACGGAAACGCTGAAGATCGCTTACATGGCGCAGGCGGCAAACCTGCCGATCGCACCGCACATCCACGGCTCGGCCGTGGCCGTGGCCGCTGCCGTGCATCTGCTTGGCGCAGTGCGAAACGGCTCCATGGCGGAGACCGTCTATCCCGCGCACGCACTGATGACTGAACTGGTGAAGGAACCGATGACGGTGGACAAAAACGGCGACATCACCTTGTCCGATCGGCCTGGCCTCGGGATCGAGCTCGATCCGAAGGTGCTTAAGAAATATCGGGTGAAGTAAGGGGAGGTCTCACCGCAAAGACGCAAAGAGCGCAAAGGAAAAACGGAAGCAGGAAGAGACCATTTGTAATAGTTTGCCAGGGTCACGCCAGGTAGCTACCCAATACATGCGCCACCCAGACTACTTGGACAATTTGTACCCGTTCTTCCTTTGCCTCTTTGCGATGCAAATAGAACTAAACTTTATTTTTTCTTAGGCTGCCAGTCGCGAGCGAGGTCCTGCGCCTTCGCGAGTTGATCGGGCGAAAGTTTCGACGCGATAAAATCGCGCACCTTGCCGACGCGCTCGCCTTCTTCGCCGGAAAGCTGGGAAGCGGCAAGGTTGATCCACATGTGCGCCTGCACCGCGTCCTGCGCCACGCCTTTGCCTTCCCAAAGCATCCAGCCCAGGTGGCTTTGCGCGCGTGGCTCGCCTTGTTCCGCAGCGAGGCCGTACCACTTCATGGCCTGCACGGGATCGGCGGTCACGCCCTTGCCGTCTTCATATAAATAGCCGAGCAGGTATTGCGCATAGGTGCCGCCTTTTGCGGCGGCCACCTTGTACCACTTCGCCGCTTCCGTGTAGTCCTGCGTGACGCCCTTGCCGAAGAAATAAAGCGCGCCGAGGCTTTCAATTGCTTCGGCTACCCCCGCATCGGCAGCCTGCTTGTACCACTTTGCGGCCTCGTTGCCGTCGGCGGCCAAACCTTTGCCGTCTTCATACAGGTAACCGAGCATGTAATTTGACTGCGCATCGCCGCCCTCTGCGGCCTTGCGGAACCACTTTGCCGCTTCCGCGTAATCCTGGACCACGCCTTTGCCCTGGTAGTAGGCCCAAGCCAGGCTCGGATAAGCGGAGGCCTCGTTCTGCGCCGCGGCCTTCTGGAACCACCTCACCGCCTCGGCTTCGTCCTGCGCAACGCCCTTGCCTGAATAGTAGAGAAAAGCCAGGCTAGCCTGGGCACGCGCGTCGTTCTGATCCGCGGCTTTCCTGTACCACTCGGCAGCCTTGGCAAAATCCTGCTGCACACCTTTGCCCTGGTCGCACATCCAGCCCATCAGGTATTGGGGATAGACGCGGCCCTGCTCGGCAACTTTCCCATACCACTTTGCCGCTTCGGTATAGTCCTGCTGCACGCCGCGGCCAAAAAAAAGCAACGACGCGAGACTTTCCTGCGCGTCGGCATTGTTCTGTTCGGCGGACTTGCGAAACCACTGCGCCGCCTGCGCCTGGTCCTGTGCCACACCCTTGCCCTGGTCATACAGGTAGCCGAGCAGATACTGCGGATAGGCCTTGCCTTGTTTCGCCGCCATCGCGTACCACTTCGCGGCTTCCGCGTAATCTTGCGCAATGCCCTTGCCGAAGAAATACAGGCCACCCAGCGTTTCCTGAGCTTCGACCTGCCCCTTCCCTGCCGATTGCTTGTACCACTTGATGCCCTCGGCGAAATCCTGCACGACGCCGCGGCCGTTGTAATAGCTTTCGCCGAGATAGAACAGGGCGAGCGCGTCGCCCTGTTGGGCCGATTTGCGGAATTCCTCGACGGCGGCTTTGTAGTTGCCTGCGGTGTAAGCGTCGTAGCCCTTGCGCGTGTCGGCCGCCGCCGCAGTGCATATAACCAGCAGCGACACGAGGATCAGGATCCTTCGCATCTTTTTCTCCTCCCGGGTGATTTTCGTCGCGATTTGCGTCTGGCAGACTGCAAGTTCGCGCGTTCCAGTCAGGCCGGACGATTCGGGACGGCAAGTTTAAACCGATTCGTCCCGCTTCCGGGCGGCGCCTTGACAGGGCGTGGGGCGGCACCTATTCTCGCCCCGGCCTTCATAACAACGAACCGTCCTGCCGCTTCATTCCCATGACCGACGCATTGCTCTACCTCGTCTCCGCTTTCTGGATCGGCGCCGTGCACGCCGCCACGCCTGGCCACGGCAAGACCATAGCCGCCGCTTACATCGTCGGCGCGCGCGGTAAACCCGTGGACGCCGTGATCCTCGGCATTTTCGTCACGCTTTCGCACACCAGCGGCATCGTGCTGGTGGGCATCCTCGCCTCGATCGGTATGCCGGGCATGGTCCCGCACCGCATCGAGGGATGGCTCGCGGTGATCACGGGGGTGCTGGTCATTTTCATCGGCTTGTGGACGCTGTGGACGCAGCGGGAAATGATCCTTCAATTGCAGGGCGTGCCGCCGGCTCCGACTCCGGGCAATGCGCATGGACACGCGGCGATGCAGTTCCGCCCGCATTCGAATAACGGCGATCATGGCCACGGCCACGGCGCGCACTCACACGATCACAACCACTCAAATGGCGCCCACGACCATTCACATGACGGTGCCCATGCCGATCACCAGCATGGCGACGAAGAGGCGGGCTCTCACAGCCACGGATGGGGCTTCAAGCACACGCACGACCTGAAACTCGCTACGACCAACCGGCCCAGCCTGTGGGTGCTGATCGGCCTCGGTATTGCGGGTGGACTGATCCCCGACCCGGCCGCGCTAGGCATCCTGCTGAACCTGCTCGCTCAGGGCAAAGTCATGCTCGGGCTGAGTACGGTCGTCGTGTTCAGCATCGGCTTCGCGGGCACGCTGGTGATCGTGGGCGTGATCGCCGCGAAAGTCGGCCAGAAGATTCTCGACTGGCTGGCCGGTCAGTGGGCGATGCGCATGCAGATCGCGACGTCGCTGCTGATTGTGATCGTCGGCGTGATATTGACATTCAATGCGTGGCGCACGCTGAGTTCTCTCACATAGGTGAGAGAACTCAGCAGTTATTGGTGATTGGTGATTGGCGGTTCCAGCCTTAAGTCTTATTGCCAATCACCATTCACCAATTACCAATCACTATTTCTTCGCGGCGCTCGCCTTCAACATGCCGACGAACCCGCTGATGTCGGCATACCAGACGTTTCCTGACCTATCGACGGCGACGGTGTAAGGGCGTGCATCCTTGCGCGGCAGTTCAAAGAACTTGAACTGGCCGTCACGCAGGCGCCCGATGGCGTGGCCGCGCACCATGCCGAACCAGACCGAACCATCGGCATCGACTGCAACGCCCGACAAGCCCGACCATTCACCGGGCACGGCAAATTCAGTGAATTTTCCGTCGCTGAATTTCGCGATCTTGTTGCCGCGGAATTCCAGGACCCAGACGTTGCCCGCCGCATCGGCCGCCACATCGCTCGGTGAACTCCCCCGCGTCGGAATCTCGAATTCCGTAATGTCCTGGCTCGAGACGATTTTCACGAGTTGATTCGCGCCCTGCAGCGTTCCCCATACCACGCCTTTCGGGTCCACCGCGATACCGTAAGGGCCGCCCTGCGAGGATTTCGGCACGTGGTGGGTGAGTTCGCCATCCTTGAGCCGCGTGAATCCATACGCCGTGCTCTCGGCGAACCAGACCGCACCGTCCGGCGCAATCGCGAGCCGTCCGAGGCGCGAGATCGGTGTGCCCAGCGGGAACGATTTGATTTCTCCGCTGGGCAGGATGCGGGAGATCTGCACTTCCGTCGGATCGGTAAACCAGGCCGCGCCTTGCGCGTCGACCGCCAGTCCGACCGGCTCGACGCTCTTTTTGCTTTTCGGCAAACGTTGCAATTTACCATCGCGGATCATGCCGACGGCGTCCGCGAATCCGATCGTGAACCAGATGGTTCCGTCCGGGGCCGCAGCCACAGTGGTGGGAATGTCGTTCGCCACCGTCATCGGATACTCGACAAAATCACCAGCCGGCCCCGGTCCGTTGCTCGACTTCCAGAACACAGCAGCGGCAACAATCGCGACAACGGCGATGGAAATGATGAGGACATTGCGCAAAGTGGATTGACTGGAATTCATCGGTTGATCCTTCAACGTAAACGGGAAGCGGCATCGACGCCGCGGTAACGGCGCACCAGCCATTGCGTGGCGATGATGCCAATGACAATCAGGAAAACAAGAAACGCAAGTCCGCCGGCAAGGCTGAGCGGATCCAGACGCGCCAGCAGCGAACCGCCTTGCTCTGCGCGCCGCCACATCTCCTCATACGGACCCAGCGAGAACCCCGCGTACAGCGTGGAGGGATCGTGCGGATCGCGCATCAGCAATCCGGACTCGAGGTGGACAGGCAGCGTGCTCTCCACCTGGTTCCAGGTTTGCGCGCGATCGACGCTGCGGAACATGCCTCGGTGCGTTGCGAGCAGGAGAATTCCGCCATCTTCGGAAACGGCCAGTCCGCGCACGGATATCCCCGCGTCTGCCATCGGTTTGCCGTAACCCGTCCATGTCGATCCGGCGTCATCGCTGAGGAAGACCTGCGCGGCGCCAGCGGCCCACAAGCGTGCGGTTTTCGCGACATCGGCCGAAATTGCTTCGACGCGGCCGACGGGCAGGCCATTGCCCCGCAAGCCCCAGCTGCGCGCACCGTCGGCGCTCAGCCAGATGTTGCCATCGACAACCGCGTAAATATTCTCCGGAGATCCCGGCGTGACCAGCAATGAAACGATTGCGTTGTCGGGCAATACGGTGTCGCCCGACTTCGTCCAGGTGCGTCCCTTGTCGTCGCTCACGAACAATCCATGGGCGCCGGCAAGATAGATGCGATTCGCCTCTGCGAGGCTGCGCACGAACGCGCGCGCCGGCGCCGCGCCTCCGGGAGCAAGGATGTCCTGCCAGTTCGCGCCGTCTTCCGCGCGGTAGATCCTTGTGCCGCTGGAAGCCAGCGCGCTTTTTCCATCGACATCGAAACCAACCGCGAACACGGAACCGGCCATCGTCGCGGCCGCTTCGGTGGTCCAATCACGCCCGCCGTTCTTCGACCGCAACAGACGCGCGTCCGTCCCGTAGAGCAATTGCGCAGAGTCTTTCGGATGGACGGCCACACCGAGGGCACCGCCGATGAAGAGCCCGGCATCGGCCGGAAACCAGCTTGCACCGAAGTCGCGGGAACGGAACAGTCCGCCCCAGGCGCTGGGGTCGTGCGCATGGGCCGGCACGACGAATCCGGCAGTTAGCAGAAACGACAGGATGCAGACAAGGCGGGAAAACACGATGGGGTGTTCTTGTTCAAACCTATAAAAAATACGAGGAGCCGGAACCCGGCTCCTCGTATCGAAGTGTACTACCTTGCAGTCAGGCTATTACTTCTTGCGCGACTTTTCACCCGGTGCCAGCGCGATTTCCGCGAGGCGGCCACCGTTCATGCCCACCCAGGAATTCTTGGTGAGCGGGTAGCCTTCGGTGTAGGACAGCGGCTCGTGAGCGCACACGCAGTTCTGATATCCGCCGGTGATCTTGTAGCACTGTTCATAGGCGAGGAACTGTTGCACGGTGTCAGTTTGCTGCGGGTTGGCGATGTTCCAGTCGCGGATACCTTCCCAGGAGGAGTAAGCATCGCTGCCGAACACGAGCTTGCCGATCGAAGTCGGAACTTCGAGCAGTTGTGAGCCAGCCGTGTGAGCGCGGAACGCCGGGTGAATCTTCACGCCCGGGATAACTTCCAGTTCGCCGTCGACGATCACGGCCTTACCCTTCAGGACCTTGCCATAGATCGAGTCCATGGTCTTGGAGGGGTAACCGCAGGCCGGGGTACGTGCGCAGCCGCCGGGAGAATCGTTCACGGCACGGATACGCTCGTGGCCGGGATAGTTCAACGCCCACTCGATACCGCGCAGTTCTTCCTTCTGGATGTACAGAATCGCGTTCGGGAATTCGTCCAGCGAACCGGCGTGATCCCAGTGGCCGTGACCGACGATGATCTTTTTCACGTCCTTGGCGTCAAAGCCCAGTTGCGCGATCTGCTTGGACAGCGGAGACCAGTGGTCGGTGCCCGTTGCCTTGTGGTACTCGGTCTGGTTCCAGCCCGCGTCGTACAGCATAAGTTCGTTGCCGCACTTGATAACGCCGACGTTGACCGGCAGATCCACGGTGTTGATGTTGTTGCTCTTGTTGGTGCTGCCCGGTACGAAAGCACGATCCGGCATGAACGCGCCGAACGGTACGCCCATGAACCGGCTGTTTTCAACCAGCCAGACCGAACATACGTCGGCTGCCTGGGCTACAGGAGCCGCCAGCGCCGATGCAGCCAGACTTGCTGCAATAACTGCTTTTTTTAGACTGTTATTCATCTTCTAACCCCTCCTTGACGATTGGACTGCCTGTTTACAACTCTTCAATTCCCACCTTCGACTACGTTCATACCAGCACTGCAAAACCTTCCCGATTAATTCGGCTTGAATTCGCCCGGCCACAGCGTCTCGCCGACTTTCAATGTCAATCCCGAGGCCTTTTCGGATAACAACTGCGCGTCTACCAGATGGGCATCACGCCCATCCACCGCGACCTTGACCATGGTCACCGATGCTTCGCGATAAAGTTTGATGGCTTCGAGGTATTCGCCGTGCAATTCCCGTATCGATGCGGGCGGGTGCAATTTGTTCAGGGCCGAGGCAGCGGAGTCGAACGCGGGCGTGAGCGGCGCGACGCGTTGCCTGACTGCTTCGCGCTTGATGTCACCCATCTTGTACGCCAGCCCTGCGAAGGTCATTTTCACCGCGTCTTGTTTCACTTGCGCATGTATTGGCCACAGCGCTCGCGCGTAGGCTTCCTCTTCAGCCGTAACCGCGGGACGCTCGACACGATTGGCTTCAGTGGTGGTTGCGACCTGCTGTGGTTTCGGCCTGGCCGTCTCGCGAAATGCCGCCACTGCCATCAGCGCGATCAGTCCAACAACCAGCGCACCGACACCGAAACCCTTAACCGCTGCTACCCGGGCCGTACGCTGCGACCCGCTTCCCTCTATTTGCATCGCGCGAATCTAATCCTGTAATGGTAGAGCGTCAATGCTGCGGCGCACTAGCTATCTCTTACAATTTAATGACTTGTCTTACTGTGGTGACCACTTCGGATTGGCGCCGAACAAGCCGTCCACATAGCCGATGTAATAAATTAAAAACAGTCCGAAACCCAGCGATAACAATCCCGACGCGACGCGCAGGTAAGCATTGAAGCGCGGAAATCGCCCCATGGAGTAGGCGAAGGGCGCTGCGATAGCCGCCGTGATGAGCATCATGCCGGCGACGGTTCCCACACCAAACAGGAACAGATAGAGCATTCCCCACTTGGGATCGTCGATCGCGGTCAGCACCAGCAAGGCGACTGCCGCGGAGCCGGCGAGCCCGTGCACGATACCCACCACCAGGGGCCGCACAACCTGGTACAGGCCGATGCCGCCGAGCTTGCGGTCGAGCCATGCCTGCGGCGTCTGCTCCTCTTTATGTCCGTGCGCGCCCTGCTCATGGCCATGTACGTGGCTATGGGCATAATCACCGTGGGCGTGGGTATGCCCATGAATGGGGGATCCCGGCGCAACATTGTCGCGAATCCAGAGATTCAATCCGGTCAGGTTCAGGAAGCCTAGCAGCACCAGCATCACGCCGACCGCGAACTCCATCGCCAGCCCGACGCGCGGAGGAATGGTGATCGTGAACAGGATGATCGCCCCGCCGACCAGCATGACCGTCAACGTATGTCCGAGTCCCCAGAGCGCGCCGATCATGGCGGCACTGCGCATCGAACGCTGCCGGCTGACGATCGTGGAAATGGCGATCACGTGGTCGGCGTCGGTCGCATGGCGCATTCCGAGGAAGAATCCGACCGCAAGCAGTGAAAAGGTCGTACCCAAGGCTAGGGGAAACCGGCTGAAAATTTGTTTTGGTTTTGAGGCGCGCAGAAATTACTCTTGCGTCTGTGCTACGTCAAGCTCTGTCATGAAAATCATGAAACCCATTTGCGGCTTTTGCGCTGGACCGGTTTAATGCGGATAACCGAGAATGACGCGACCGCGGAACGCCTGAATTCAAGAAGGACACAATGATAACCATACGCTATCCGGCCTGCCGGCTTGCCCTGCTTGCCCTGCTTTTTACCCCGATTGCCTGTATTGCGGCGGCCAACTGGACCGGCGACCTGACGCCGATCAGCCCGCAAGACTGGAATGCGGACCGCGCGGCGCACCTCCTGGAGCGCGCCGGCTTCGGCGGGACGCCGCAGGAAATCGCCAGGTTCGCCGCCATGACGCCGCAAGCGGCAGTAAAGACGCTGGTGTATCACAAGAACATTCCGAACGACCTTCCGGCGTTCGATGACTCCGGCGCCCATGATCCGGGACTGGAACCCTTCCCCGCCTCGCGCCCCGCCGCCACCGACCTCGCCAAGGAAACCGGGGAATCGATGGGCATCAAGGTCAAGCCGACCGGAAACCGCCGCTTGCAGCCGGTGGCAAACAAATTCTTCTACTGGTTGCGGGCAAGCAGACTGGAGACCAATCGCGTTGCCTACTGGTGGGCCGGTCGCATGCTGGCGACGAATCGTCCGCTGGAGGAGAAAATGGCGCTGTTCTGGCACGGGCATTTCGCCACCAGCGAAGAGAAGGTGCGGGACTACCGCAAGATGCTCAAGCAAAACGAGCTGTTCCGAGCGCAAGGCACCGGCAACTTCCGTACTCTGCTCATCAGCGTGGCGCAGGATCCGGCAATGCTTGCGTTCCTCGACGCCGGCGTGAACGTGAAGGGCGCACCGAACGAAAATTTCGCGCGCGAGATCATGGAAATGTTCTCGATGGGCGTGGGGAATTACAGCGAAACCGATATTCGCGAAGCCGCGCGTGCGTTTACCGGATGGAATTTCGTCGACCTCGATTTCGTGGTCGCGCCGGAAAAACACGATGCCACGACCAAGACCTTCTTCGGCAAGCAAGGCAGCTTCGACGGCATCGACGTCATCGATGTGATCCTGTCGCAGCCGGTCGCCAGCGAATATGTTGCGGGCAAGATGTACCGCTTTTTCGTACGCCAGGACCTTACGCCCGAGCTGCGCCTGGCGCTCGGCAAGAAGCTGAAGCAGTCGAACTACGAAATCGCGCCCCTGCTTGAGACGCTATTCCTGTCTAAAGATTTCTACAGCCCGGAGTCAATGGCGACCCACATCAAGTCGCCGGTCGAACTGGTGATCTCGTCCTACAAGAAAATGGGTTTGACGAAAGTCCCGGGCGTACCTGATTTTAACGACGTTACTGACGCGCTTGGCCAGAAACTTCTCTATCCACCGACGGTCGCGGGCTGGGCCAACGGCAGGAGCTGGATCACGCCGGGCCTGCTGCTGGCACGCGGCAATTTCGTTTACGACACGCTGTATCCAGACATCAATTTCCTGCCACCGGACCGCTATCCGCTGACGGATTTCAAGATTGGCGCAGTCAACGAAAAGCTGGCACTGGGTCAGGACGTGACCAGCGCCACCAAGCCCGAAGCCAAGGAAGTAACTTCGATGTCTATGCAGGCGGATCGCGACGAAGAATTCAATACGCGGCTGGCGAGCTTCCGCGGCTGGCAGATGGCTTTGCAGAAAGTAAAACCCATCCCGCGCGATACCGCGCAAATCGATCTGTCGTCGATGGTGCTGGGTGCGGGCTGCAAGACAGCGCGTGAGGCCGCCGACTACCTGCTGGGGCGTTTCATCTCTGTGCCGCTGGATGCAAGCACGCACGAGCGCATCGCTAAGTTCCTGGAGAACGAACTGGGCACGAGCGACCTCGCGACAGCAGCGAGTTTCCTCGAAGAACCGTTGCGCACGACGCTGCATGTGATCCTGTCGTTGCCGGAATACCAACTAGGATAGTTAATTGCCCGCTTTCCTCGCGAGCGGGCGGACCGAAAAAGACAAGACCATGATGACCAAACCTTCAGTTATGAAACCCTGGACCCGGCGCGAAATCCTGCGGGCGGGCCTTGCAACGTTTGGCGCGAGCGCAATGCCGCTGGTGTTTTCGCGTGCGATGGCCGCGGACGCCAAGCCTACGAACAGGATCCTGGTCGTACTCGAGCTGTCCGGCGGCAACGACGGGTTGAATACGCTCGTGCCCTACACGGACGACGCCTACTACCGCCACCGTCCGAAGATCGCAATCCGTCCCGACAAGCTGCGCAAGATCGACGACCACTATGGCTTCAACGCCGGCATGGCGGGATTCGAACGGCTATACAAGGACGGCAGGATGGCCGTCGTGCACGGCTGCGGCTACACGCAACCTTCTTTCTCACATTTCACGTCGATGGCCTACTGGCACACCGGCGCGCCCAACAGCGGCGAAGAATACGGCTGGATCGGACGCGTGGCCGACGCGATCGACACGCGCGCAACGCCCAATTTCATCGTCAATATCGACGAGGTGCAGTCGCTGGCCGTGCGCGCGCGCGAGCACGTTCCGGTGGTGTTCGACGACCCGGAGAAGTTCGGGCGCAAAGGCCTGTACCAGGAACGTCCGCTGCTCGATCACGCGCCCGACATGGATCCCGAGGCCAGCGCTTCGAAACATTACCTGCTGGAAATAGCGAAGAGCGCGCGCGAGGCTTCGCAACTGGTGCGCGACGCGTGGGCTCGCTACAAGACGCCGGTCGACTACGGCATCGTGCCGGTGCAATTGCCGAAGATTGCTTCCCTGATCGCGGCCGGCATGCCCACGCGCCTGTATTACACCGCCTATCGCCATAACGCCTTCGATACCCACGTCCAGCAATCCGACCTGCACCAGCGCCTTCTCACTTATGTTTCCGACGCGGTCGCGGGCTTTGTGAAGGACATGGACCGCATCGGGCGCGGCGACGATGTCACCGTGCTCGTGTTCTCCGAGTTCGGTCGCCGCGTCCCGGAAAACACCAGC
>JANXVW010000289.1 GCA_025351455.1 Betaproteobacteria bacterium
GCCTTCGGTTACGAAGTCACGACCATCGTGCGTGACGGCATGCGCCGCATGCTGGAAAACCAGGAAGACGTGTTCTATTACGTCACGGTGATGAACGAGAACTACGTGCACCCGGCGATGCCGGCCGGTGCCGAGGAAGGCATCCTGAAAGGCATGTACCGGCTATGCGAGGGGCGAGGGAAGCGGGACGAGGGACGAGGGAAAAAACTCACCCCGACGGTACAGTTGCTGGGTTCGGGGACAATCCTGCGCGAAGTCCTGGCCGCTGCGGCGATTCTCGAAGCCGACTGGAAAGTTGCCGCCGACGTGTGGAGCGTCACCAGCTTCACTGAACTGCGTCGCGACGGCCTCGGCATCGAGCGCTGGAACCGCCTGCATCCCGATGCGCAGCCGAAACAAACCTGGGTCGAGCAGAGCCTGGCGAAAACGTCGGGACCGGTCATCGCGGCAAGCGATTACATGCGCGCCCTGCCCGACATGATTCGCACCTGGGTGCCGCGAAGGTATGTATCGCTCGGCACCGACGGCTTCGGGCGCAGCGACAGTCGCGCGGCGCTTCGCGACTTCTTCGAGGTGGACCGCAACCATATCGTCGTCGCCGCACTCAAGGCGCTGGCGGACGAAGGCACGATCGAGCGCAAGATCGTCGGGCGCGCCATCGAGAAATACGGCATCGCCGTCGACCGCGCGAATCCCTGGGACGTTTGACAGGACGGGGCCGCAGCCGTCGTTGCGGTTCCATATCGTTCTCAATAAGATGTCAGTCAACTGAAACCGGTCGATAAGGATGACGCGGGAAAATTTGGCAACCTGCTGACTTCGGAAAAAGAAGGTAAAGATGTCACGGGTCCAGGACTGGCTTCACACATTGGGTCTCGAACAGTACGCAGAATTGTTTGCCCGGCATCGCATCGGATTCGACGTCCTGCCCGAACTCACTGACCCGGACCTGGAGAAGCTTCAGATTCCGCTGGGCGATCGCAAGCGCCTGCTGCGGGCAATTGCCGGCATCGACGGCAATACTCATGCGGCCCCCGACAAGCAGGACATCCCCGGCGGACTGGAGCGACGTCCCGTTACCGCGCTCTTCATCGACCTGACCGACTACACTCACCTGACCAGCGAGCTGGGAGCCGAATTCACCCACAAACTGGCCCGGCGCTTTCACGAATTGGCCGCGAAGACGATTGGCGATTTTGGCGGCAGCGTGGAGCGGTACATCGGCGATGCCGTCATGGGCATGTTCGGAATACCGACGGCTCACGGCAACGATCCCGAACGCGCGTTGCGCGCGGCGGGCACCATCCACGGCCTGATGCCGGAACTCAGTGCGGAGTTCGGTCACCCGCTAAGCGTCCATATCGGAGCGGCATCCGGCCAGGTGGTTGCCAGTCGGCGCAATGCAAGCAGCGGGGATTTCTCCACTGTAGGTGAAACCATCAATCTTGCAGCACGCCTGGTCGGCCTCGCATCGGCTGGTGAAACCGTCATTTCCGACGCGTTACACATCGCGGTGGCGCAGCTGGCCGTCGCCGAGCCTGTCGGCGAAGTCAGCGTCAAGGGCTTCGATCAACCGGTACGCGCGTGGCGCCTGTCAGGTCTGAAGGATCGGGCCGAGTTTCACCGGCGGTTGCCGCTGATCGGGCGCCGCGCCGAACTGCAGCAGTTCGAGGCGTCCTGCATCGCTTGTCGGGACGCCGGCGCGGGACAGGTGGTGTATGTGCGCGGTGATGCCGGCATCGGCAAATCCCGTCTGGTCGAGGAACTGGAAGCCACTTCCATGCAACTGGGTTTCTCCGTGCACAAAGCATTGGTCCTGAATTTCGGCGTAGCACGCGCCGACGACGCCGTAGCCCAGTTGGTTGCCGGCCTGCTCGGCTGCAGCCCGGTCGCAAATTCGAGTCATCGCGCCGCAGCTTTGCGCAAAGCCGCGCAGGACGGGCTGGTGACCGGCGACCATCTCGTCTTTGCCCATGACCTTCTGGGCATTGAGCAGACTCCGCCGTTCCTTGCTGTCTACGACGCCATGGACAACAGCGACCGTGCCCGGGGACGGCTCGAATTTGTCCATGCACTCGTGCAGCGATGCAGCGAAAAAAAACCGACGGTCGTACTCATCGAGGACGTCCATTGGGCCGATGCGATACTGCTCGGGGTCATTGCGGACCTTGCTGCCGTGACCGCTTCCCATCCGGTGATTCTGCTGCTTACCTCGCGCGTCGAAGGCGACCCGCTCGATCGAGGCTGGCGCACCCGTGCCGGCCCTGCCTTTGGCCTGCTGATAATGGACCTGCGGCCCCTGCGCGAAGCGGAAGTGACCGACCTTGCGCGGTCGCTGGGTGCCAAGTCCGACGACCTCATCGCGCAGTGTGCGGCGAGGGCGGAAGGCAACCCGCTATTCCTGGAGCAACTCCTTCGTTCCTCGCAAATGGCTGAAAAGGAGTCGGTGCCAGGTTCGATCCAGAGCCTGGTGTTGTCGCGGCTCGATCGGCTGTCGTTGCGGGACCAGCAGGCAATCCGCGCCGCGAGCGTACTCGGCCAGCGCTTCTCCCTCTCGCTGCTGCGCCATTTGCTCGATGACGGCGACTATGACTGTGGCGCGCTCCTTGGCGAGAACCTGATTCATCCCATGGGGGAAGAGTTTCTGTTTGCCCACGCGCTCATCTGGGAGAGTACGTATTTGTCCCTCGTTAGCGATGACAAGCGCCGCTGGCACGCGCTGGCGGCCGATTGGCATGTGAGGCGAGATCCGGCGCTGGCGGCGGAACACCTCGACCGGGCAGGAGATCCGCGGGCGGCGCTGGGCTATCTGACTGCAGCGCAGGAAGAGAAACGGCAATATCGTTCGGACCGTGCGCTGAGTCTTCTGGACCGCGGCCTCGAGCTCGCACTGGACCAGAAGACAAGGTTCGACCTGCTTGCCGAGCGCGGCGACTTGCTGCCGGACCTGGGCCGCGCGGCCGAAGCCATCAGCAACTTCGAACAGGCATTGAATCTTGCCGCGAGCGATCGGCAGCGTTGCCGCGCACTGATCGGCATTGCTTCCGTCATGCGCATGGCGGACCAGTCAGAATCAGCATTGGCTGTTCTGGACGAAGCCGAGCCGTTGGCGAGCGGCCCTGGTTGCGAAATCGAAGCCAGCCAGATCCATTACCTGCGAGGCAGCCTTTATTTTCCGCTTGGCAATATAGAAGGTTGTCTGAGGGAACACCAGCGCGCGCTCGAATTCGCGCGCCGCGCCGATTCGCCCGAATGGGAGGCGCGGGCATTAAGCGGGCTGGGCGATGCGCACTACGCCGGGTCTCGTCCCGTAACGTCGTACCGATACTTCGAGCAATGCATCGAGTTGAGCCGTGCACACGGTCTCGGCCGGGTCGAGGTCGCAAATCTGGCGATGCTCGGCGTATTCAATGTTTTCTTCCTGGTGCGCGTCGAGGAAGGGCTTGACCTTTCCCGGCAGGCACTCGAACTAGCAATCAAAGTCGGGCATCGCCGCTCCCAGATCATCGCTAATCACGGCTGCGCCTGGGCGTTTCTCGAGATGGCCGATCCCGTTCGCGCACGCCCCTATGCGGATGCAGCAGTCGATCTGGCGCGCCGCATCGGGGCCAGGCGCTTTGTGCCCGAGGGGATGGCATTTGTGGCGGCCTGCCTGGCACAGGAAGGCGAAACGGACGAGGCCGCCGGGATGTTGCGGGACGCGTATGCCCTGAGCCGGGAGATGATCACTTATTTTGGTCCCGCGATCCTGGGCAGCCTCGCCGAATTGACGAGCGACGCCGGGGAGCGCCAGCGCTGCCTCGACGAGGCGGAGGAAATTCTTCAACTCGGTTGCCCGGTGCACAATCACATCTTCTTCTACCGTCCAGCGATTGAAC
This sequence comes from Betaproteobacteria bacterium, assembly GCA_025351455.1. GTDB lineage: Bacteria > Pseudomonadota > Gammaproteobacteria > Burkholderiales > JACQAP01 > JACQAP01. The sequence continues at coordinate 3,879 of JANXVW010000289.1, forward strand.
TCTCGCTTCGGCTCGGTGATTGGACCAATGCCGAACGTTACGCGGATGCGCTGCAAGCCAAATTCAGCGAAGAGTCGGTGCCCGTGGTCACTTTTACGGTCGGGCGGGCGCGTGCGCTGGCCGCAGCAGGACGCGGCGAGTGCGACCCCGCATTGCTGGCGTCGCTCGAGAAACTCGGGCGTGAGGTCAGGCAGGCGCGCGCCACGGTCTGGATTGGCGCTATCGAACAGGCGGCGGCCCGGATGCGGGCACAAAAGTAATGTCAATCGAGCAAGCGGCCTGCCACCGCCATCCGCGAACAGTTCCGATCCGCGTCGCACCCTTCGATTGCAGACCCCGGATCTTTGAGCCGGCGCGACGGCCAGGGTCAGAAACAATCCGGCAAAAAGAAAAAGGCCGACTGGAGTGGTCGGCCCGACGGGACAACGTCCGCTGATTTACTTGCTTGCCTGATCCGCCGCGCGGCTGGTCTTGTCGGAAGTACCCTGAGACTTTACTGCGCCGCCCTCGATTGCGCGGTCATGCAGCTTCTTGTGCTTGCTTGTCTTTACCACGCCATCGTCGACTGCACGCGCCGGTCTGTTCGACGCGCCGCCGGACTTCACCGCACCCTCTTCGAGGGCGCGGCCGGGTTTGTCCGATGCGCCGGCGGATTTCACTGCGCCTTCATCAATCGCACGGCCGGCCTTTTTGGAGGTGCCCTGCGCCTTGACACTGTCGGCGTCCAGTGCACGGCCCGGCTTGCCGCCAGCCCCCTGCGATTTGACATTATCTTCGTCGAGTGCCCGGCCGGGTTTGTCGGTCGCTCCGGCCGATCTCACCTGATCTGCTGCGTAGACATTGAATGCCGCGACTGCGAACAATGCCGCGACGACGGTTGCGATAACGGATTTCGATTGGGTTGTCATAGGACTCCTCGCGAGAGATTGCGTGAGCACATGCCCACCACTGCAGAATATCGACGAGGAAGCCGGTAATCCCGTGAGGATTACCGGTCCGCACCGGGAAAATTCACGCGCAAGAAAATCGGGCGCAAGCCTACCAGGCCGACGGCGGTTTTTTGGCAATCGTCATGCGCTCGCCATCCGTCGTTATATAGCCACCCACGCGCAGGTCCTTGAGAATGCGGCTGATCATTTCACGCGAGCAGCCAACGCGGCTGGCCATGTCCTGCTGCGTCAGGTGTTCCTTGATGACCTGCTTGCCATTCTCCTCGACCGCCATGTCGAGCAGCAGCCGCGCCACGCGACCGTAAACGTCCAGCAGCCCCAGGTTCCCAACCGTCTTGGTCAGCGCACGCACGCGATGGATCAGGCTCTTGATCAATTCCAGCCCAATATCCGGATGCCGGACCAGGAACTGTTTGAACTGGTCGGTGGTGATGACCGAGAAGCGGCTGGGCTCCAGCGTCATGACCGAAGCCGACCGGGGCCCTTCGTCCAGGATCATTTCCCCGAAGTACTCCCCCGGCCCGTGCGTGCCCAGCAGCATCTCCTTGCCGTGTTCGTCCGCCAGATAGACCTTGACCTTGCCTGCCTGAACAATGAACAGCGAATCGCTGCGGTCGCCCTCGCTGACGATGATGGTGTTCTTCGGAAATGCCTTTACGGTGCCCTGCTCGGCAAGCGCTTTCAGGTACTGAGGCGGCAGGCTCCAGAGCGGCGCGCCCTCGTCAATCGATCCAGTCATCCCCGTCCTCCCCGGCTTTATTTCTTCGCAAAGAGTCTGCGCCTATTGCCCACGGGGGACAAGGCGGGCGCGACGTCCTGCCTTCTCGTCAGATTGCCCGCTTCGCGCAGAGCGGTAATTTTTCACACGACAACGACGTCAAACGTACGGGACCAACCGGGTTGGCTGCATTAATCTGGCCTCGCTTCAAGCTTTTCTTCGCAACCCGCATGATGAAGGAGACAGCCATGAACCGAATCACAGCAATTGCCGTCTATATGGCGCTGACGGCCGCCCCCGGAATGTCGGCTTACGGTCAACCGGTTTCGGCCTCCGAGGCAAAATCTCAACAAACGCAAGGCACCGCGGAGCCAGTCATTCGCTGCACGCATCAAGAAGGCGATACCCGTGGCGTGCAGCCCTGCCGCGGACGCCAGCCCGATGAGGCATTGCGCATTGGTTCCAATGTCAGCCGCCAGGAACTTGAATGCCGGCTGTCAGGCAACTGCGGAGTGGACGACCGTGCTCGCGTCAACGGCTGAATCAGGGTGGCAGGCGGGCGTGAACAAGTCACACGCCGGCGAACGAGCGCCGCTGATGAACCCGAAAGTACTGTTGCCTGTTTTGATCGCACTGCATCTGGCAGCGGTGGCCTTGATTGTCGAAGGCCTGGACGTTGATGAACGGCAATCCGACGACGACCACCAGACCCGGCAAGTCGTCGAATGGAACCCGGCTTGCGTGGCCGGCCACGCAAATGAGGCGATTGCGCGCTATTGGTCGAGCGACTATCGGCAACCGAACGCGATAGCTGCCGGGCAGCCAAGCTGCGTGAATATTCGCTGACCGGGGATCGGCGGAGAGCGAACCCTCCGCCCCAGCGCCAGTCCCGGTACGGGCGGTCTGTGGAAGCGGGCCATCTAGCACCCCTGCGGGGGCGAGTAGGCCCCCGCAAGGGCGTGTGAATAAATCACACGAAAAGGCGGTAACAATTCAGCGCGCCGCCAGCCCCTCCAAACGTAAAGTTTCTCCAACGCAAACGTACCTGGAGGAGCAAACCATGAACAAGATTCTCGCCACCCTGATGACCGCAGCCATCCTGTCCAGCACCGGCGCCTTTGCCGAAGACACCCTGCGCGTATCGATGGAAAACGGCAAGAAGCGCGTCGACTTCAGCCTCAACGGCAACGACAAGTGCGTCATGGTCGACGACAAGATTACCTGTCAGCCGATGCCCAAAGCCCCCATCCGCGTGGCGTCGTCCGAGTCCAACTGAGCACCCATTCCTCCCGTAGTCTTGGCCGGGCATGATGCCCGGCCTTTTTTTTGCGCCCACACCAATCAACGGCACGGCGATTCCCGCCGTTGTGTAAACTTGGTGCCCGGCAAGGTCGTGCCGTATTTTTTTCTCCGTTTTTTGTTTTTGTGGAAGTCACCGTGATTCGTCCGCCCCTGAAGACCGCCCTCCCGTTCCCGTCCTGCAAAGACACCTCGCCGTCAGGCCCTGATAAGGGGCAGCCGTGACCTCGCCGCAAATTCCGGAGCGCATCGGCAAGTATCCGATCGTGCGCGAGCTGGGTCACGGCGCCACCAGCCGCGTATTCCTCGGGCGGGACCCATTCGCCGACCGCGATGTCGCCATCAAGGTCATGCACAAGGATCCCGACACGGACCCGTTGACGCGGAATCGCTTTGACCGGGTATTTCTCAACGAGGCATCCCTGGTCGGAAAACTCATCCACCCGAACATCATCGCCATCTACGATGCGGACGTGAACATCGAGTTCAGTTACATCGCCATGGAATACGTGGACGGGCGCACCCTTGAGCCCTACTGCCAGGTTGCCGATCTGCTGCCGCTGGAACGCGTGGTCGAGATCTCGTTCAAATGCGGACTTGCGCTCGATTTCGCGAACCGGTCGGGCATCATCCATCGCGACATCAAGCCGGCGAACATCCTGGTCGGACAAAACGGCGAAATCAAGATCACGGATTTCGGCGTCGCCCTGCAACACGACGTGGAAATGACGCAGCTCGAGGGGGTGGGTTCGCCGCTGTACATGTCGCCGGAGCAGGCGCAGGACCATGCGCTCACCCATCAGGCCGACATCTACTCGCTGGGCGTGGTCATGTACCGCATGCTGACCGGCAAGACGCCGTTCTCGGCATCGAACAGCACCAGCCTGCTCTATCAGGTCATGAACATGACTCCTCCCGCGCCGAGCGTACATCGCGCGGGGCTGCCGGCCGACCTGGACCGGATTGTCCTGAAAGCGCTGGCGAAGAATCTGGACGAGCGCTACCAGACCTGGGAGGAGTTCTGCGCCGATCTCGCCCGGACCCACAGGAATCTTGCGCTGCAAGCCGACTCGATCTCGGATACCGAGAAATTCGGCGCCATCAAGGCCGTCCCCTTCTTTCGCGAATTCGCGCATCTCGATGTCTGGGAGATGGTGCGCATCGCGGCGTTCCGCCGGCTCGCTCCACGCGAAACAGTAGTTCGGGAAGGCGATGCCTGCGAAAGCTTTTTTCTGATCGCCGAGGGGGGCGCACGCGTGACGAGCGAGGGCCGGTCGCTTTCTGTACTCGGCGACGGCGACTGCTTCGGGGAGATCCCTTACTTTGAAGACCGGGGAAAGCGCACCAGTTCCATCGTCTCCATTACGCCGTTGACGATCATAGAGATCAATGCGACGGCGCTGAGACAATCGAGCGACGCGTGCCAGAAGCAGTTCAATCGCGCCTTCGTGCGCATCCTGTTGCAGCGGATCGATCGGCTGTCGAGAGTCAACGCGCAGCTGGCAGAAGAGGCGCGCAAAAAATCATGATCTTTGCTGCTGTACCGGAACGGGAGAAACCCGGAATAGATGTTCCGGCTCCGAAGTTGGCCCCTTGCACGCGCGACTGAAAACAGGAACAGACGCGACCTGGCCCTGCTTGGTTCATTTCCTGGTCCACTACGCCCCTCAGGAATATCGTCAAATTGTCAAGCGCGTGACGTTCCGGCGGCGTTGGCTGCCGCGCGCAAGAAACAAGGCCTCACCCTGTCTTTCGAGAGCATCGCTGTGAACCGTCGGGACTTCCTTAAATCCGGAGTTGCAATTTCCTTCGCCGCGGCATGGCCTCGCGCCGTTCCGGCGCAGCAAGGCGGAGCATCGTTGCCTGCGCCTGGCTGGCGCAGCTTCGAGGTGACATCGCGCATTGACATACTGAAAGCGGATGCGGCTACCCAAGTCTGGTTGCCGCTGCCCTGCGTCGAAGCGCCGGCCTGGATACGCAATGCGGGCAATTTCTGGTCGGGCAATGCGGACAGCGTGCAGGTCGTGCGGGAAAAGACATATGGCGCCGAGATACTGCACGCTCAGTGGAACGCCTCCGCAGGGGCTCCCAGCCTCCAAGTGATCAGCCGTTTTTCCACGCGCGATCGCATGACCGATTTCTCCAATCCGCCGACGCCAGACAGGCTGGAGGATCGCTTGCGCACGCTCTTTACGGCAGGCACCGAATTGATTCCCAACGATGGCATCGTCAGGGAAACGGCAACCGGGATCGTAAAAGGAGCCCGGATCGATATCGACAAGGCGCGGGCGATTTATGAGTGGATCGTGGACAACACCTCCCGCAATCCGAAAACGCGCGGCTGCGGCCTCGGCAACATCCGCTTCATGCTCGAATCCGGTGACCTCAGTGGCAAGTGCGCCGATCTGAACGCACTCTATGTCGGCCTGTGCCGCTCGATCGGCATTCCGGCGCGCGACGTGTATGGCGTGCGCGTAGCGGATTCCAGGTACGGCTACAGGAGTCTGGGACGAAGCGGAGAGATTTCGAAAGCGCAGCATTGCCGCGCGGAAGTCTGGCTCGCGGATTACGGCTGGGTGCCGGTCGATCCTGCCGACGTACGCAAATTCGTCCTGGAAGAAAAGCCTGGACTGAAACTCGACGATGCGCTGGTCAAGGACGTGCGGGCAAGACTATTCGGCGCGTGGGAGATGAACTGGATGCCTTATAACGTCGCACACGACGTCGAACTGCCGAATTCCAAAGGCCCGGCGCTGGGATTTCTGATGTATCCGCAGGCGGAAGTTGGAGACAAGCGCGTGGACAGCCTCGATCCCGAAAGATTCAGGTACACGTTAACGTCGAAGGAAATCATAAAACCGTACCCGTTACGCGGGCGACGCGCTTCGATCATGCAGGATTCATCACTCGCAGGCCCAGGATGATCACATCGCGCTCGACCCCATCGAGCAACGTAACGCCGGGCAGCTCACCCCAGCGCGCGAAGCCGAACTTGGCAAACAATTGCAGGCTGGGCCGGTTATGCCCAAAAACGAAACCGATCAGCCGGTCTACACCGATGGAGGGTGCATGGTCAATCGCCTGCGTCAGAAAATAGGAACCCAGGCCGCGATTGCGGAATGACTCACCGATATACACACTCAACTCGGCGGTCTTGTTGTACGCGGGCCGTCCATAAAAAGTGGAGAAGCTCAGCCAGCCGGCGAGTTGTCCGTCCTGCTCCGCCACCCAGAGCGGACGGAAGTCCGGTTTGTGTTGTTCGAACCAGCCAATGCGGCTCTCGACCGATACCGGGTCGAGGTCCGCCGTAACCAGTCGTGAAGGAATGGTGGCGTTGTAAATGTCGACGATCGACGGCAAATCTTCGCGCGTCGCCTGGCGGTGTGTCCACGTCATGGCTGAATCAATGCGAATCTGACAACAATTTGGAATTCGAGTACTTTCGATCAGGCATTACCGGGGATCGTTCCATGTCTGAAGTGCGGTTGAGCGCCACACGCGATACTCCCGATTATTGCACGACTCTTCTGGACCAACCTTCAACGCAGCGTCGGGCCAAGGGCTTCAGTCTCCGGCGAAGGCTCGACACCGGGAACCATCGACAGCATTTCCCGGCGTCGGCAGCAATTGGCCGCCAGGATCATGCGCAAGTCGACGCATCAAGCGGTGATGACATCGAGCCGCCCTCCGCAGAGCTGCCGTTCCCGCCGCACGGATTCAATCAAGGCCAGCGCCGACGCGTCGCAATAGGGTACGCGCGCTATGTCGAGAACAGTGCGCGTGGTGGGGTCGTTGCGCAGTTGCATGGCAAGCCGGTCGAGCGATGCGTAGAACAGGTTGCCGCTGACGACGATGTGCTCCTTGTCGCCGTCGTGTGAAACGGCCAATTTGACTCGGGATGCACTGGCAACGAAAAATCCAACGGAGACCGCCACTGCAACGAGGATGCCGGTCTCCAGACTCAGGAAAATAACCGCCAGCAGCGTGATCAGGAAGGCCGGACCGTCTACGCGATTGCGCAGAGGTCGGATCTCCTTGACCTGGATCATGCCAATGCCCACGAGCGCCATGACCCCGGCGATGACCGGCATCGGCAGCCAGGCGAGGAGCGGACCCAAAACCCAGGCGATGACGACGACGGCCAGGGCCGCAACAATGCCGGAGGCGGGCGTGCGCGCGCCCATTTCCAGGGCCACGCTCGTGCGATTGAAACTGCCGGAACCCGCGAATGCCGAGAAAAACGGACCCAATGCGTTCGAGATGCCTTGCGCGAAGACTTCCTTGTGAAGATCAAGATCCTTGGCCGCTCGCGCCTTCAGGTCGCGCGCGATCACCAGCGATTGGGCGAGGCCGAGCACGGCGATGGCGATCGCCTGCGGCACGACCTGCTCCATGAACAGCAGATGCTGCGGCCCCAGGCGCGGCAGGTTCAGCGGCAGGCCGTGCAAGGTGACGTGGCCCAGCAGCTCGAGTTGCGATTGCACCGGTCCGAGCAGTCCGTAGATTCCCCCACCGGCCAGGCTTCCAATCAGGACCGCGCCGAGGATGTAAGTGCGCGGCCAGCGTTTCTTCAGCAGTAATCCGGCGGCGATGGTGATGCCGCTTATTGATACCGCATACGGGTTCACCAGGTCTTGCCAGGACGCCAGGGCAATGTAGAATTTTTCGTAGAAAAAATTCGTCGTCATCGGCGACAGGCCAAGCCCGCCTTCCAGTGCGGCCGTTATGAGCAATACGCCTACGCCCGCCTTGATGCCGGTGATGGCCGCCGGACTGAAGTAGCGGAAGAGTTCCGCGCCGCGCAGCAACCAGAAGAGAATCTGAATCAGCCCCACCATCAAGCTCAGGGCCAGCACGAGTTCCGTAAACAGCGGGCTGCCGCGGCCGGCAAACGGCAGCACGGTCAAGCCGAGCAAGATCGACACTGCGGTATTCGGGCCGCCGACCATCGCCGAGTTGCCGAACACGCTCGACAGGAGGGCAACGAATACCGCGCAGTACAGCCCGTACTCGGGCGCAACCCCTGCGAGGTAGGCAAACGTGATGGCCTGCGGAATGACCAGGAGGGCCCCGGTCCAACCGGCAACGGTTTCGCGCCGCAGGTCGGCCGATCGCCACCACGAGAAATCGGGCCGCATTTCGCGCAGCAGGCTCATCGCAGTCCCGGCAACACCGGCGCCATCACGGATTGGCCTGTCCGAATATTGTCGTAAGGCGGTGGTATATCCTCTCCGCCAGTTTTTTCAGCCGCCCTTCGCGCGGGTCGAATGCACGATACTGGAGGTTGATGAACGCGGCTACGTCCAGCGCCTCCTGGTGAGTCAGGCTGCGCTCGTTGCCCATCGGCATGTTGGCCCAGATGAATCCCGCCAGTTTCTGGACGTTGTTGAGTCCCGCGCCGGCGTTGTAGGAGTTCAGCCCCCAGACGGCTGGAATCGGGCCCTGGCCCTCGCCTTTTGCGCCGTGGCAGACGACGCACTCGCGCTGGTAGATGGCCTGGCCGCGCGGGGGATTCGGATCGGCTCCGGTGTCGGGCAACGTGGGCACGCCCCAGCCTTTGGGTGGACGGCCGATGACTTCACCCTCAGAAAGATAGCTGACGTAGGCGGCGACAGCCAGAACCTCGGGGGACTCCTCCGGCGGCATGATGCCGTTGAGGCTGTACAGAAAACAGTCGCGGATGCGCATGCCGATGCCGTTTCGTACCCCGTTTTTTGCGCGCCACTTCGGGTATACCCCGGCCACGTTCAGCGGAAACCCTTCCGGCTGCGTCCCGCCCCGCAGATGGCAACTGGTGCAACTCAACGAGCTGCCTGCGTAACGGCCGGCATACTTGTTGGTCTGCATCACGATGTTGTAGCCGAAGACGATGTTGGCTTCGTAATCATCGAGCACCGCGCGCGCCTTCAACTCTTCTATCGTTGGACGTGCGAGCGCCGGCAACGACCAACCGATCAGCGCGCTGGCGGTAAAAAGGATGCTCAACATCTGCGTCATACGCCGAAGCGCACGGCGTCTCGCCGTGCGCTTCTCCGCCCCCGCGCGACTCAAGTCACGCTGCAGCAATCCCGAATCTCCAGTCGTTCCGAATTGCTTCCACACCCATGCTCAACCGGCGAAGATGTACGAACAACCCTTCGCGACTGCGCCCTGGCAGGCCACCACGCCCGACGGCGCGTGTGAGATTCCGGGCAAAGTCGCCGCCATCCAGTCGCTCTTGACGTCGTCGTGCTTGAGGCCCTGCGCCTTGGCGATCTGACCACTGTAGTAATGAATCGCCATGTCGCATGCCGCAACCTTGACACCGCGCTCGATGTGACTTTTCAGAGTCATGTCAGGCACATCCGGGTCTACCGGCGTCGCGTAATACGGATTGCGCAGCGCAGGGGCCGACGTTGCTGGATCGTTGATCTTGAAATATTCACCCAGGTTGTACTTGCTCCACATTGAATCTTCCAGCGCAAACGGAATCGCGTTGTGGCGCAGGACCATGACAGTGCCGAGCTGGCTTTCCTTGACGCCGTAGGCTTGCGGACCCGTAAATAAATAAACCCATGCCCACGCTATCGCCATGCCGTCATTCGGTTCGCGCACATCGAACACGACGCGATGTTTGCCGGAGATGTTGTTGAGCCAGCGGGTGAAATCGGTGGCCCCGTGCGCTGCCGCAGCGGCCGTCGAAACCGGCAATGCCGTACTCACGCCGATTGCCGCCATGGCAGCGGCCAGGCCCATGAAATCGCGACGATCGAGCGGTTGCATCGCGCCTTCCCTTGTTGGGTTTTCCATATCGATCTCCTCCTGTGTGATTGCTTCGCTGTCATTCGAAGGACGCCGAAGAACCGATGCGCTGGCGTTGGAGGAAAGGCTAGCCGCAGCGAATGTACAGAAGGCTTACGGATTGGAATTAAGGTGGATTTTCGGTCGAACGATGGGTCTGGCAGCCCTGTAGGGGTGCCAGTTGCCCCGCTCGCGACGCGGCAAGCGGTGCGCATATTTCCGACTTACAGTTCGGCGGCTTCGGTATTCAGGTCGAGCGAAAAGCGCGATTCAGGGGCTGGACAGATCAGGCCCCTATAGGGCATTCCGACGATGCTCAGCGCAGCAGCGCGTATTCCCCGCCGCGCTCGATCGCCTTCTTGTAAGCGGGCCGCGCGTGGATGCGTTCCAGGAAGGCCATGAGTTTGGGCCGCTTCGCATCGAGGCCGCCGCGGGACACTGCTGCTTCCAGCGGGAAACTCATCTGCACGTCAGCGGCGGAAAATTCTTCCCCCGCGAACCAGGTGCTGCGTCCCAGTTCGCCTTCCAGGTAATCGAAGTTGCGTTCGAGGTTAGGGGATATGAATCCCTCGCTGACCTTCGCCGAAATGGCTTTCGCGATCGGTTTTACAAAAAAAGGCATCGGCCCTTTTTCAATGCGGCCGAAGATCAGTTTCATCAGCAGCATCGGCTGCAGCGACCCTTCCGCGTAATGCAGCCAGTACGGGTATCGCAGCCGCTCCGGCGTACCCGCGGCGGGGATCAGACGGCCGTTGCCGTAGCGCTCCACCAGGTACTCGATGATCGCGCCTGATTCGGCGATCGTCAGACCGCCATCCGTGATGACCGGCGACTTGCCCAGCGGATGGACCTGGCGCAGCTCGGGCGGCGCCAGCATGGTCTTCGCATCGCGCTGGTAGCGTTTGATGTCGTATTCCAGGCCGAGCTCTTCGAGCAGCCAGAGAATGCGCTGCGAACGCGAGTTGTTGAGGTGGTGGACGGTGATCATCGGCTTTTTGTCCTCAGGTCTTGCCGAGGAAATCCTGTTTGCCGATTTCGATGCCACAGTGGCGCAGGATGTCGTAGGCCGTGGTGACATGGAAATAAACATTCGGCGTGACATGGCTCAGCAGGTAGGGCATGCCCTGCATCGAGCGGGTCGTGGTCTGCGTTTTCCAGGTGACGGTCTTGTCTTCAGAACCGTCGATCTGCTCGGGCTTGATGGATTCCAGGTAAGCAACGGTTTTGCGCAGGCGGGCGATGAGGTCGGGAAAGCTGGCTTCGTTGTCTTCGTACTTGGGCGGTTCGACACCCGCGAGCCGCGCAACGCCACCCTTGGCGCCATCAGTTGCGATATGGATCTGCCGCGCTAACGGCAGCATGTCCGGGTAGAGCCGGTAGCCGATCAGGACGGCCGGATCGATTTTTTTCGCTTCGGCCTGCGCCGCGGTCTTCTCCAGAATGGCAGCAAGGTTATTGAGCGCACGCGAGAACACGGGGACAGAGGCCTGATACATCGAGATATTCACTTTTTCTCCTGGTTGTGTTGGGTTATCGAACTACGCATCGCGGCGGTCGGCTTCGGCATCCGGTTCGTGATGCTGTCCCGGCCGGATGCGCCGGGAGCGCCACAACACGTAAATCAGATACGCCACGATACAGACGTTCGCGGCCAACAGCAGCAGTTTCGTCGGCGTCACGCCGCGCACGATCTCGTACACCTCCGCCGGCACGTAGATGGCGCCGCTGGCAACGGCAAACCATTCCGCCCAGCGCCTGCCCAGCCACAGGCCGTAAGCCTCGACCGAGCGTACCGCCGCATACAGCAGCGCCAACCCCGCCAATATCCAGAGTTTGGCATCCGTGACATTCGCAGACGCATCGATGAATATGCGCGGATAACCCTTGGCGGGATTCAGGTGGAGATGCGCGACCAGTTGCTCGGCGAAATGCTGCGCGTCGCGCTGCATCAGCGAGAGCAGCCCGAAACCCGCCACGAGCACCAGCACGCCCTTCGCCGCCTCGTAAACGGCAACCGCCCGCAATCCGCCTGTCAGTTTCATCTGTGATCGGAGGCGCGCTGACGCGCCGGACAAACAATATCCCATTGCCGGCGACGCAGGCGCTCCTTCCCCTTCAAGGGGAAGGTCGGGATGGGGATGGGGATGGGGATGGGGTTCATTGCAATGGCTTCACACATTTGGCCGAAAGAAAACAGTTGCTCTGCATACGCGGCGCGCTTGATGACTTTGCTGGAATACGGCGAGACCTTGTTCACGCTGCAATCTCCTGTTCAATCCGATTCTGCGTCGCGACCCGCCCCATCCCCCCGCCCCATCCCCACCCCCCGCCCTCCCCTTGAAAGG